>CAZXRD010000055.1:0-11258 GCA_964642465.1 uncultured Oscillospiraceae bacterium
CTGTAGCGCTGCAAATTGCTGCGTTTTATGGCCGGTTTACCCGGCTTTGCTTGTGTGTATTGTATCATTTCCAGGGAGAAAGCGCAGCCACATTATTACAGTTATGAGAAATTGGCATAGAGAAAAATAAAAACAAGGAGAAGCAAAACGCTTCTCCTTGTCCCTTATTAATATTCGTCCAGGGGCTTTTTGCCCTCTTCTGCATAGAGGAACGGCAGGAACCGGCCCAAGTGCGGGTATTCAATCATGCAGTGCATCAGGCCGCCCTTCATCTCCTCCGGGGTGATTTCCCGGTCAACGGCCTTGTAGAATTGGCCATCCTTCCAGTACATACCCCGCCAGTTGCGGATGCGCATCTCCACGCCGCCATAGCAGGGGCGGAATTGATAAACAGCGATCATGGGGCAGCCGGGATTGGTTGCAGCGGTGATAAACGAGCCGGTCTCCGGCCACAGGAGCTTTTCCTTGTCAATCCCCATCTCCCAAGGCGGCAGGCTGGTGGCCTGGAAATAGATCCGGGGCCCTACGCCGCCGTCCAGGGATTCGTCAATAAAGTTGGTGGAGTTGTACCGTTTTTCCCGCATGGGGACATTGGGATCCAGACAATGTTGGCGGCTGGCCTCGTCAGCGAAGCCGGTGTCCCAGTGTTCAATGGGGCACCAGATTTTGTAGCGCAGGTTTCCCGCCTCTTTGGGGACGCTGGGAGGCGCCACAAAGTGCCAGGCAAACCACCAGTCAATCATGTCAATGGTTACGCCGGGCATGTAGTGGTAACAGGCGCTGTAGCCGGTGCCGTCAGGCAGGATGCACCAGCCGTGCTCCCGCTTGAAGTAACCGGGCTTGGTCATATCGTTGATGCTGTCCAGGGGCAACATATTGTCCACGGACATGGGTTCTTGGATCAGCTCCACCTCTAGGGGGTGGGGCGGCAGCAGCTCCCAGTAGTAATACTTAGAATAGCTGAGCAATTTTTCTTCATTGGAAAGGGGCAGTTTTGGCATATAGACACCTCTATTCTTGAATATTGACAATGATTTTTACAATGTCGCCGGTCTTATCGCTTAACAGTTTTAGAGCCTCTCCGGTCTGCTCCATGGGGAAACGCTGGGTAATAAAGGGATACATGTCCAGGCCGCCGTTTACCAGGGCCGCCGCTTCGGCAAAGTCAGCGGTTTGATAGGTCATGGCGCCCCGCAGGGTCTGCTCCCCAAATACGAAACTATAGGTGTAAACCGGGATCTTTTCCGTGATCATGGCAACCAGGATAACTTCCCCGGTTTTGCCGGCCATCTCCGATGCCTGGTCAATGATATTTGGCGCTCCGGCGGCCACAATGACAGCGTCCACACCCTTGCCGCCAGTGGCCGCTTTGATGGCGGCCACGCAGTCCTCCGTCTTGGAATTGAAGGCCTTGGTGGCGCCAATTTTTCTGGCAAAGTCCAGGTTAAAGGGGATGACGTCGGTACAGTAAATTTCCTCAAAGCCGTATTTGCGGGCCGCTACCAGGGCCATAAGCCCAATGGTGCCGCAGCCGATGATGGCCAGAGACTTGGCCTGCTTATTTTCAATCCGGTTTAAGGCGTGGATGGATACGGCCAAGGGTTCGATCAAGGTGCCGCATTCATACGATACGTTGTCCGCCAGCTTATAGACCCGATCTTCCGGAGCGTTAAAATATTTGCAGAAGGACCCGATCCACTTCGGGGTGCCGGGGGCGATTTTGTTTTCGCACAGATTTACATAGCCCTTTTGGCACATGCTGCATTGGCCGCAGGGAATGTGGGGTTCCACGGTTACCCGGTCGCCCACTTTAAACCGGGTTACGTCTTTGCCGACCTCCACAATTTCTCCGGCGAGTTCGTGGCCCAAAACAGCAGGGGGCTTGCGAAAGGCGTGGGTCCCCCGGTAGAGATGAATATCTGAGCCGCATACGCCGGCGGTATGTACTTGGATGAGCACATCCTTGTCCCCGATTTGCGGGACAGGCCGCTCTTGGATTTCTACTTTATACGGCTCCGTTACAACAGCTGCACGCATAATTTTTAGGCCTCCTAGTTACAAGAAAGTTTGAAATCTGTTCCAATTTGCAACAGATTGTGCTATAATTTAAACAGCATTTTTCCCGGTGCGCCTTTGGCGATGTCGTCGAAGGCCTTTTCAAAATCGCACAGGTCGTAAATGCCGCCAATGACAGGCTTGATGTCCAGCTTTCCGGACTTTAGCAGGTCACAGCACTGGTACCAGGTCTTATACATAAGCCGGCCGGTTACACCGTTGCACTGGGCCTCTTTGTAGATCACATTTTCCACCAAATCCATGGTGATATCCTTGCCGGGCAGGCCCACAAAGGTAAAGCGGCCGCCTTTTTTCAGCATTTTAAACCCGTCGCAGATGGCACTGTTGCTGCCGGTGAAATCCACAACAACGTCTACGCCCTGTCCGCCGGTGGCGTCCAGGACCAGCTGGACGGCGTCCTCTTTGGCGGTGTTGATGGTGACATCGGCGCCCATCTTGGCGGCGAGTGCCAACTTGTCGTCAAAAATATCCATGGCAAAAAGCTTAGCTGCGCCGCAGGCGTGGGCGCAGCCGACGCCCATCACGCCGATGGGGCCGCAGCCATAAATGACGCAGGTGAGGCCGCCGATGTTGCCGGAGAGCACGCCGTGGACGGCGACGCCCATGGGTTCCAGCATAGCGCCGGTGTCGTAGTCAATCTCGTCATCCAACTTCCAGAGGCAGTCCACCGGCACGGCAATGTAGTCGGCAAAGCTGCCCGGGGTGTGGACGCCCAGAATCTGCATATTCTCACAGATGTGCTGGTTGCCGGTACGGCACTGGGCGCACTGGTTGCAGGGGATGTGGGTCTCCCCGGCCGCTCGGTCACCGACAGAGAAGCCTTTGACATTGGCGCCCACTTCCACAATATCTCCCGCAAACTCGTGGCCGAAGGTTGTAGGCGGTTTTACCCGCTGCTGGGCGTAATCATTCCAAGCCATAATGTGCACATCCGTGCCGCAAATGGCTGTGCGTTTTACATTGACCAGCACCTGGTCCGGGGTGATTTGCGGGATGGGCAGGTCTGTGCGGAATTCCCCGCCTGGCGCCGCTGTGGGTTTGATAATGCCTTTCATCGTTCCTTGCATACAATCACTCACCTTTCACGATAAAATCATTGGGGTCATATTTTCTGTCTTTCTCCTCAGCGAACAACTGGGGCAGAAAACCGCTGAGATTGGTGTACTCGGTGGGGCAGTGATGGGCGCAAAGCTCATAAGCTGCCTTTTCCGGGTTATCCAAGGTCACAATCTGGGGGACGCCGTTAAAGACATGGTAGCCTTTCCAAAAACGGTGCCGGATCTCCACCCCGTCATCTGTTTCCCGTACGAAGTGACAAAAACACTCCATTTGCTTTTTCGTGGGTTCCAGCATATCCACGTTGGCGCAAATGGCGGTCACGCCGGCCTTTTCAAACCGCTCCATATCAAAGCCAAAATCTTTGGGCGATACGAAGGAAATGGCGAGTTTCACAGTGCCCATGCCCACATTTTCTGTGACGATGTCTGTGGTATTCCAGTTGCGCTCCCGATAGCTGAGACGCTCATTCATACGGTGTTGGACGGTATCCTCCGAAACATGGACATAATAGTGGTCCTCTGGAGACCAAATGGCATAGCGCAGAGACTCTAGGCCGTGCCAATAAAACCACCATTCAATCATCTCCCGTGTGACGCCGGGCATTTTGGTAAGCATGGCCACATAGGAGGTCCCGTCCGGCATTTGACAGTAACCCATCTCCACTGGAGCATAACCCGGGTCTAACAAGTGATTGATGTTATGTATATCCAGTGCGTATTTTGGATCCATGGGTCCCTGGTTGATGAATTCTTCGATCTTCGGATCGGGACGTTTGGGTTCCTGGCCATAGTATTTGGCATATGGACGGGACAGCTCTTTGGGTGTTAATTGACGCATAAACATACCTCCTATAAACGTTCTGTCAAATCGCTTGGAATGTGTTTCAAAAATGAACCAACTCCAAGTGCAGTATAGACTAAATGTGTTTAAAAAGCAAACTATATTTTATGAAAAGTGCTTATAATTTGAAAAAATCATAAAATCGTTGCAAAATAATACAACTTAGACTATAATTTGAATTACACACGAAAAGAAAGGGCGTGGTGGGAGAGATGGAAAAGAAGCTGAAGATTAAGACTAGAATCCTGGTAATTGTGCCGTATGCCGGGTTAAAAGACGTTGTGGCGGAAGTGGCAAAAAACCGGGATGATGTGGAAGTGGACATATATGAGGGCGATCTAGACACAGGCGTAAGGCTGCTTTGGGACTTGGATTTGGACCGGTATGATGTGGTGATGTCCCGAGGCGGTACGGCCACGTTTTTAAAGCGCCACATTCGCAAGCCGGTGATTGATATCGGCGTAACGGCGTTTGATTTAATCCGGTTAAGCCGGGCTGTGGATAGTTTTAATGGGAAGGCCGCCATTGTGGCGTTCCCCAGCGTTACCTCCCAGGCAGAAGCGCTCAGCGAGCTTTTAGGGAGGAACTTAGATGTATATACCATTAACAGCGATGAGGAGGCGGGGGACTGCCTTCTTAGGCTGCGGGAAGCGGGATATGACCTGATCATCGGGGATACAGTGACTGTGTGGGCTGCTAAACGGCATGGGCTAAACAACATCATGATGTCCAGCGGGCAGGAGAGCGTGGCCTACGCCATGGACCGGGCTACGGAGGCCCATCGGAACGAGGACATCTTGCGGAATATGCATAGGGTCAATGAAACGCTTTTGAAAAGCCAGGGGCAGTATGTGTATGTGGCGGATGATACGGGTAGCGTGTACTGCGACAATATCCCGGACAAGCAGATCTTGGAAGATATACAGGCGGATATCCAAAAACTCCAGGAGCAGGATAGAGTAATGCCCCAGGTCGTCACGATGGGAAATAATGGACGATGGCTGGCTAGGTATCAGGTGATAGACGTAGAGTATGGCAAGTGCTATGTTTGTATCGTAGAAAAAAGCGTTTATGAACAGCCTGGTCAAAGGGATGGCGTTGCTTTTTACCACGCTGTCCTGGGGCCTTATAGCCCCTATGGCATGCTTTTTTTGGATAAAACTGTCGACAGCAAGATCAATGAACAGATTACGGTCTATGCAGCCACAGATTTACCGGTGATGATTGTCGGGGAAAAAGGTGTGGGGAAAAAGGCCATTGGGTATGAAATTTACAAGGAAAGCCCTCGGCATACGGCCCCCATGGTGGAGATCGACTGTGCATACCTGACGGCTTCTAATTTTGAAAAACTGTTGGCGACAGACAAAAAATCCGGAGAGTTGAATCAACTGAAAGAGGCCACGCTGATGTTTATCAATCTAGAGGCCTTAGAGGAAGGGGCGCAGAAAGCGCTGTACCACTTTTTAAAAATGCCGCCCACGCTTCGCCGGTTCCGCACGATCTTTTCGGCGGATAAGAAAATTTATGCCATGGCCGAAAGCGGGAAGTTCTATAAAAAATTGCTCTCTGCTGCAGGGGAGCTGGTTGTGTATGTGCCGCCGCTGCGGGACTGGCTGGAAGATCTGGACAGCCGGGTGGGGGTTATCTTGTATCAGTTGAGCATTGAGTACGGGACAAACCCGGTTAGCGTCAATGCAGAGGCCTTGCAGATGATCCGCAATTTTACTTGGACAGAGAATATCGATCAGCTCTATCGGGTGCTTCGGCAGGCGGCCCTGCGGTGCAAAAAGACCTACATTTCGCCGGCGGATCTGCAAGATGTTTTGGAACAGGAGGCGGGAAGCGCAAAAATGAGCTCCCTATACAGTATGGAAGGAACCCTGGACGAAATTACGCAACGGATTATTGAGGCGGTGCTGAAAGAGGAAAATATGAACCAATCTAAGGCGGCGCAGCGGTTGGGCATTAGCCGGAGCACCCTGTGGAGGAAGCTGACCCAGAAGTAAATTCTGCACAGTTTTTAACAGTAGAAAATTAAAAATACTAGTAAAACGGCAAAACATGTTTCGATTTGAAACGTTATTTTGCCGTTTTTGCGTTGCGGAGGGAAAAAACCTGTGTTAATATACCAGTTGTGAAGCATAAGTGTGCGATAAATGCGATAAAAGAGAGTTTCTATAAAGCTGGGTGTTCTAAAATGAATCATAAAATCTGTATAACCATGGGAGACCCGTCTGGTATCGGAGCAGAAATTACGGTCAAGGCTTTGGAAGATGGGGAAATCCAAAAACGCTGTTTGCCCATTGTGATTGGAGATAAGCTGGCTTTAGAAGATGCCATTCAGTTTACTGGTTCTTCCTTAAAGCTTCGGGCCATTGCAGATGTGGACCAAGCGGAAAATGTTCCGGGGCTGATCAACTACATAGATCTGGGGTACCTCACCCCAGGGAGCTGGGAATACAAAAGAGTTTGTAAGATCTCTGGCGAGGCGTCGTTCCAGTACGTGGTCAAGGGCATTCAATTGGCCATGGATCGCAAGGTGGATGCAGTGGTAACTGGGCCCATCAATAAGGAGGCCATTAACCTCGCCGGGCACCATTTTGCCGGGCATACGGAGATTTTTGCCCATTATACCAATACCAAATCCTATGGGATGCTCCTGACTTCAAAGGATCTAAAGGTGATCCATGTGACGACCCATGTGTCTATGCGGGACGCCTGCGATATCATCCGCAACGGCACAGACCGGGTGGAGAATACCATTCGCCTGGCGCAGGAGGCCATGCGGCTATTGGGCATTGACCAGCCGAAGATTGCCGTGGCGGGTTTAAATGCCCACTGTTCTGAAAACGGCCTTTTTGGAGACGAGGAACAGGTGTCTATTATCCCGGCGATTCAGCGCCGCCAGGCAGACGGCCTGGATGTGGACGGTCCCGTACCGCCGGATACCGTCTTTGTCAAGGCGTTGGGCGGCCAATACGATGTGGTGGTGGCAATGTACCACGATCAAGGGCATATCCCGTTAAAGCAAAACGGCTTTAAATTGAACTTGGCAACCGGAAAATATGAGAGCATGAGTGGTGTCAATGCGACCATTGGCCTGCCGATTATCCGCACATCGGTAGACCATGGCACGGCCTTTGGCAAAGCAGGAGAAGGCAGGGCCAATGAAGAGAGCATGGTGGACGCCATCAAGATGGCCATTCAAATGGCCGATGTGCGTTTCCCGCTGTAGGATCGCCTGGAGGTGTTTTGGTGGTTAAGCTCCTACTGATCGCAGATGATTTTACCGGTGCAATGGACACGGGCGTTCAGTTTTCCAAAATGGGTATTAACACGTTTGTCGCTACCAAAATGGAAGTGAATTTCGAAGAATATGCGGAGGGTTTTGAGGTCCTGGCGCTGAGCACGGACAGCCGCCACGATGCGCCGGAAGTGGCCTATCAAAAGATTTATGACCTAGTCCAACGGGCTAAGGCAGAGGGGATTACATACTTTTACAAAAAAACAGACTCTGCTATGCGAGGCAACATCGGCGCCGAGCTGACGGCGCTGCGGGACGCCACAGGGGAAGATACGGTTGCCTTTGTGCCAGCCTATCCGGATTTTAATCGTATTACACTCAATGGGATACAAATGATCAATGGGATCCCGGTGAATCTATCGAATTTTGTGGAAGACCCATTTTCTCCAGTGAAAATTGGAAGCATTAAAGATATCATTGCGATGCAAAGTGATGTGCCGGTTGTGAACCATGGCGTAGAAGATCCGCCGGAAGGCCATGGCATCTTGGTGTATGACGCAGCCAGCGACAAGGATATGCGAACCATTGGAGAGGCGCTAAAAAACCACGGAAAATTGCGGGCGTTATCCGGTTGTGCCGGCTTTGCCTCTGTGTTGCCGTCTATTTTGGAGTTGAAGCAATCGGCCCTACATGTATGCCCCCAGTTTGAAAAGCTTCTGATGGTCTCTGGCAGTGTAAATGACATCACCATAGGGCAGCTGGAGTACATCAGCCAACAGGGCGTGAAAGTGTTTACCCTGACGCCAAGACAAAAACTGGATAAAAATTTCCTGCAGGAATTGCAGAGCCCGGTTGGCTGTGCCTTGGAAGAACAGGGGTTGGCGGTTATAGCGACAGCTGGCAATAAATATAATGTGGAAGAAACTTCCCATTATGCCACCAGTCAAAATATGGAGCCCTTAGAAGTGCGCTCCACCATCATGGGGAACATCGGCAATCTGGCCGAATTGATTGTGGATGCCCAAGAGGTAAAATGTCTGGCTGTGGTAGGCGGGGATACGTTAAAAAGTGTAATCGAGGCCTTCCACTGTGAAGGCATTATCCCCTACGGAGAAATTGATAACGGCACAGTCTACGGGGCGTTTATCTGCCGGGACAAAACATTGTATTTGGTGTCTAAATCGGGGGGATTAGGGGGGCGAGACGCCCTTTGGAATGTTATCTGTACTTGCCTTACTTGTGCACCAGTCGGCGGGGCCGACATGTTAGATAAAGTAC
The DNA here is from genome assembly GCA_964642465.1 of uncultured Oscillospiraceae bacterium. Classification (GTDB taxonomy): domain Bacteria; phylum Bacillota; class Clostridia; order Oscillospirales; family Oscillospiraceae; genus CAZXRD01. The sequence goes on from CAZXRD010000055.1 coordinate 8,498, forward strand.
AATAAAAGGAGGATCATCATGAAAAAAGCGTACAAAGTCCTATCGTTACTCTTGGCACTGGTGCTGGTTTTTGCATGTTTTGCAGGCTGTGCATCTGACGACGGCGGGGATGCCAATACGAGCAACCCCAATAGCGATGGCGAGCAGCTATCCGGCGAAGGCAAGGTTATCGCCTGCCTGTGCCCGGCTATCTCCATCGACTACTACAAGCAGGTGTTCTATGGCGTTATCCAGGCTGCTGAGGAAAAAGGTTATGAAGTACAGATTGTTACAGGTATGACATCTATCGACGACCAGGTCGCCACCATTGAGGACTTGGTAGAAGCGGGTATTGACGCCATCGTTATCAGCCCCATGGACAGCTACGGCATTGCCAGTGCCCTTGACCTGTGCAAGGAGAGAGGCGTTGTGTTCATCTCCAACGACGAAGCTTATGGTACCGACACGTTGCCGGATTGCCGGATCATCAATGCCAACTACGAAGTGGGCGTGGCCTGCGCTGAGGCCTTTGTAGAATCCCTGAACTATGAAGGCAATGTCATTTGCCTGCGTGCTTCCACCGGTGTTGCGGTTTACGATGAGAAGGTCGAAGCTTGGGAGAGCGTGTTTGCCCAGTATGACGGCATCAATGTTCTGCAGATTCAGGAAGCCGGCCAGGATCAGGCCACTGCCCAGCAGACCATGGCTGACCTGCTGCAGCAGCATCCCGATGTAGACGGCGTCATCGCCTTTAACGAAGTGCAGCTCCAGGGCGCCATCATTGCTTTGGAAGAGGCTGGTTATGAACTGGGCACCGATGTCAAGCTCGCTTCCAACAACTACAGCACGGAGATCTCCAGCTACATCGAGAGCGGCGCATGTTCCAGTGCTATTTACAGCTGGGGTATTATGTTTGGTATGTGGAGCGTTGACATGATCGACCGTGTGCTCAACGGCGAAGCCATTCCCAACTACATTGTACAGCCCTACTCTGTCGTAGATCAGAGCAACATTGCCGAGTTTGACGCCCTGTCCAGCGTAGCGCATGACTTCAACTTTGACAGCTACGTCATCAGCTAAGTGGTTGCATGTGGCGAGTTGCCATTGTGAAAAAAGTTCCCCAACCTGGCAAGGCCAGGTTGGGGAACTTGAAAATGAATTTTTTGAGACACTAGACACTAGGAGGTTGAGCTATGGATCTTAACCAGGAAAATATGGAAGAGAAGGTGGATCCGCAGGGAAGCGAGGATATCATCTTGCGGCTAAATCATATCACCAAGATTTTTCCGGGTGTAAAGGCCCTTGATGATGTTTCCTTTTCCGTCCGCAGAGGGGAAATCCATGCCTTAATGGGCGCCAATGGCGCCGGGAAATCCACGCTTATTAAAATCGTGGCCGGCCTCTATATGCAGGATGAAGGGACAATGGATATCAACGGCAGGGAAAATGTGCGCTTTAAGAATCCCGACGACGCCCAGAAGATGGGTGTGAGCGTGGTGTTCCAGGAGCTCACCGTTTTCCCCGATTTGAGTGTGATGGAAAACATCTTTGCAAACCGGGAACTCACAAAGCATGGCCTGTACAGGTGGAAAGACATGCGAAAACGTACAGCGGAGATCCTGGAAGAGCTGGGCATGGATTTTGGCATCAATGATAAAGTGAATACACTGTCCATTGCTCAACAGCAGATGGTGGAAATTGCAAAGGCGGTTTCGTTTGATGCGGAAATCATCATTTTGGATGAGCCCACATCGTCTCTCTCTACCAAGGAAACAGAGAAGCTCTTTGAGGTCATGCAAAAACTCCACAACCGTGGGATCACGCTGATCTATATTTCCCACCGATTGGATGAGATTTATAGAAACTGTGAGAGAATTACCCTGCTGCGGGATGGCAAGTGGGTTTTAACAGAGGACCTAGAAAACCTGCCCCGAGAGCAGTTAATCAGCCAGATGATTGGTAGAAAAATGGAAGATGAATTCCCCCCGAAGACCCATCAGATTGGGGAAGAGCTCATGCGGGTGGAAAACTTCGAATCTGACTACTTTCATAATATTAACTTCACCTTGAAAAAGGGAGAAGTTTTGGGCTTTGCAGGTCTGGTGGGTGCCGGCCGGACGGAAGTGGCCAAGGCCATCTTCGGATCCTTCCCCAAAAAATCCGGGGACGTGTATCTGAATGGGAAAAAGCTCAATATTTCCTCTTCTGCAGCTGCACTAAAAAGCGGTATTGCCTATGCTACAGAGGATAGAAAAGTAGAGGGCTTGCTCCTATCCCGCTCTATCCGGGAGAACATCTCGATTTCCAGCCTGAAAGATATCACCCGGGCAAAGATAATCAACCGCAAAGAAGAGAAAAGACTGGTAAATGAAAAAATCCAGGAGCTGCAAATCAAAGCCGGCAATATCGAGCAGGAGGCCGTGAACTTAAGCGGCGGCAACCAGCAGAAGGTATGTTTGGCAAAATGGCTTCTGACCTCTCCGGAAGTCTTGATATTGGACGAACCGACCAGAGGTATAGACGTTGGTGCAAAAGCAGAGCTTTATAAGATCATCAATGAACTGGCCTCGGAAGGGGTGGGCATCATCGTTATCTCCTCGGAGGAGAGCGAGCTAATCGGTTTGTGCGATCGAATCCTTGTTATGTATGAAGGAAACATCACAGGGGAAATCACAGAGGTAGAAAACTGTGAAGAGGCCTTGATGCAATATATGCTAGGGGTAAGTTAACGACAAAGTGTTCAACAACTTTACGGCAGCCCCTTTCATTTCTGACTTTTGGA
>CAZXRD010000056.1:0-11166 GCA_964642465.1 uncultured Oscillospiraceae bacterium
AGCAGATGCTTTTCTTTTTAGGAAACCTACCGGGCGCTATGTTTTCCGATTTGCCACGGCTTGCAGGCATAGAGAGAGCAGGAGCAGGGCGGTGATCACATAACTGGCCACTGTCATATACTGACTGCCATAGAAGACCAGGGGCAACAGGGAAAAAATCGCTGCGATAATGCCGCAAATAAAAGCGGCGTTTCTGCACTTGGTGGCCTTGTAGAACCGGCATAGGCCGATGATGCCCAGAAGGAAAACGGTTACCGTCAGAAGGCCGGTGAGCGAGGGCGTAAAGTTGGCGTAACCAAAGGGTATTACGCTAAAATAGGAATAGATCTGGCGCACCGTGCTGGCGGGATCTGGCGCAGCAAATACAAGGACGGCGCCCAGGGGCAGAATTTCAAATACCAAAGCGGCCGCTTGGAGGATCAGGCTTACCAGATAAATGGCCCGATTGGACATGGCCAGCGAAGCGCTCCGCCGCCGCAGGAACGTGCACAAACCAGCCAGGACGACAAGCAAAAGCCCCAGCATCCAATAGATCGTTGCATCGCCTACATAATATAGGGGAGACAAGAGCAGGCATATGCCGGCAATCCATAAAAGAATATTGACCAGGGTGCCGGAACGCCGGCCGGCGTATTTTAGCGTTTCCAGAATGACCGTATCTGTCTGCTTGCGCACTTGGGATATCTCCATCCGGGTCCCGGCTAGTAGTTCCCCAACAGAGACATCCAACTGAGCGCTAAGGGCCTGGAGCAAAGCGGTGTCGGTATGCCCCGGCCGGTTTCCCAACGGGAGACGGCCTTATCCGTCACACCCAGCTTTTCCGCCAGCTCTTTTTGCGTGTAGCCCTTTTCCCGCCGGAGTTGGGCGATGAAGCGGCCGATTGCCTTTGCATCCATAGGATCACCCTCCTACGCCCATGGTACTCCAAAGGCGTGGAGAAAGCAACCTATGGATCGTAGAGTTGGCCTAATGGTTGGATTGGAGCGTGCTTTCCGCTTTCAAAGCGGGGAGGCGGGATGCAAACTGGCGGTAAAAACCCATCCCCACCAGGCTGGTGATGACCTCCGTCACTGGGAAGGTGAGCCAAAACCAGTTTAGGCCCAAACGGGAGAAGAGGTAGCCCAGGGGCACGAAGAGCACCACCGTACGGATGACCGTGAGCAGAGAGCTCTTTAGGCTGGCGCCGATGGCCTGGAAGAACACGGGAAAGATCAGGGAAGTCACCATGGGGAGAAAGCTCACCCCCACGATGCGGAAGCCAAACTGCCCGATCTCCTTGACCAGCGTATCGGAGGTGAACACCTGGAGCATATAGCCGGGGATGGTGGCAAAGCAGATGGTCCCCACCGCCATCAGGGCCATGCCGAAGAGCACAGCGGTCTTTAGGGTAGTCTTGCACCGGTCAAAATTGCCCGCCGCATAGTTAAAGCTGACCACAGGCACGATGCAGGTCTGCATGGCACCCAAGGGGATGAAAAAGAAGGTCTGCCACTTGTAGTACAGGCCGAGGGCCGTTACCGCCTCGTCGCAGAAGGTGGACAGGATCAGGTTCAGGCCCAAAATATAAAAGGTATAGGCGGACTGCATCAGGATATTGGGTACGCCCAGGCGGAAGATGTTGGTCACATAGTTCCGGCAGCGCTCCCAGCCGGGGAATTTCCGGAACCCTTTTCGCATAACCACCAGAGCAGCCACGATTTGCCCCGCCACGGTGGCGACAGCGGCGCCGGCAATGCCCATCTCCGGCAGGCCGAACATGCCGAAGATCAGCAGCGGGTCAAAGACAATATTGGTCACCGCCCCGGCAATTTGGGCGATCATGGGAGTTTTCATGTCCCCGTTGGCCTGTAGCACCTTGGTCCAGATGCTCTCTAAAAACAGCCCAAAGCTAAATAGGCACACAATGCGCCCATAGGTGACCACGTCCCGGATCACATCCGGGGAGTCTGTAGACATCCGGGCGTAGGCGGGCAGGATAGCCCAGCAAATACCGGCAAACAGAGCCCACAACACAACGGCAAGGGGCGTGCCGACACCGGCATAGGCGTCCGCCTCCTCCCGCCGGCCAACGCCTAGGCGGGCGGCCATGGCGGTGTTGATGCCCACCCCGGTGCCCACGGCCAGGGCAATCATCAGCAGCTGGATGGGGTGGATGATGCTCAGGGCCGTGAGGCCGGCGTCGGAGTACCGGCCGATAAAAAAGCTGTCCACAATATTGTACAGGGCTTGAATCAACTGGGCCAGCATCACCGGGGGCGCCAATTTCAGCAAAATCCTGCGGATGTTTTCCGTTCCAAAAAAGTCGGTGCTTTCCATGTCTCCATGCCCTCTCTCCTGGGGTCTTATATGGGATAATCATAAGCCCCGGCCGCCCGGCGGTCAATGGGGAGAAAGCACAAAGAAAATCGGGACACAGCCGGTGATTTCCGGCAGTGTCCCGATTGGTTTGGATGGATGTAGGCAAAAGCGGCTATTCCTCTTCCGGCAGGCGGCAGACAATGGCCTTTTCAATCCGGTGGTCCTGGATCTCGGTGACGTGGACGTGGAGCGGGCCCACATCGATTTCAAACTCCGTACCGTCGTCCGGCACGGAACCATAGGCGCCAAAAACCATGCCGCCAAAGGTGTCGTACTCCTCCGTGGGCAGGTCTACATCCAGGGCGGCGGCCACATCGTCTAGGGGACAACAGCCCTGGATGCGCCAGGTCTCGGAGTCAATGGCCTCAATCTCCGGCTGTTCCACCGGGGCGTCTACCTCGTCTTCCAGGTCGCCCACCAGCTGCTCCAGCAGGTCGCTCATGGTGACGATGCCCTCCATGCCGCCGTATTCGTCCAGCACGACGGCGAAGTGGTTCCGGGTCTTTTTCATCTGGCGGAACAGCACGTCCGCCCGGACGCCCTCCGGTACAAAATAGGGGGGCTGGACGGCGTGGCGCATGACGTTCTCCCGGGATTTATCCGTGAGACGGAAGTACTCCTTGGTGTTCAAAATGCCCACAATATCGTCCACTGTCTCGTCACAGATGGGGTAGCGGGTGTGGCGGCTTTCGTGAATGGTCTTTTCCCAGGCGGCGTCGTCTTCCTCCAGCCACAGCAGGGAAATCTCCGTGCGGTGGGTGCAAAATTCGCCCACAGGCAGGTCATCAAACTCGAAGATGTTTTGGATCATCTCCTGCTCCTGGGGATCGATGACGCCTTTCTTCCCGCCGGCGTCCACCAGAAGGCGGATGTCCTCCTCGCTGACCTCTTCATCCTCGGCGTTGGGGTCGATGCCCAGCAGCCGCAGAATCAGGTTGGTGGAGGCGGTGAGTAGCCAGACAATGGGGGCAAAGAGCTTCGAAATGAAGGAGATCAGCCCGGAAATGCCCAGGGCAACTTTCTCCGCCTTTTTCATCGCCAAACGCTTGGGGACCAGCTCCCCAAATACCAGGGTGAAGTAGGATAGGATCAGGGTGATGACAATAACGGCCAGGGTGTTTAGGGTGCTGGCGGGGATGCCCACGCCCAGATCCAGCAGCCAGCTGACCAAGGGGCCGGCGAAATTGTCCGCCGCAAAGGCGCTGCCCAGGAAGCCGGAGAGGGTGATGGCAACCTGGATGGTGGCCAAAAACCGAGCTGGCTGGCTGGTGAGCCGGGCCAGGCGAATGGCCCGTTTATTGCCTTGGCTGGCCATTTGAGCCAGCTTGTTGTCGTTCATGGAGAGCACGGCGATCTCCGCACAGGCGAAGATGGCGTTTAGAAAAATAAGTACAACTTGCAGGATTAGGGAGAGCCATATGGAACTTTCCAAAAAGAATTCACTCCTCAATTATAATGGATCGGTCGAGTATAAAAATAGGTGCACAGACTCACAGGCGCAGGTATAAAGGACGCAAAAAGGCATGCCCACAGCCCGAAAACCCAGGTTGTGGGTATGCCTGATTCAACAAAATTTTTGCGGCGGCTGTGCAAGTACTACCGTCGTCCGGATTTTCCATAGTGGTAAAACGTATCCTTTCTATTTTCAGCTTATTAATCCGTATTATACATCAAGCTTGTGTATTGGTCAATGTGCTTTCTGTAAAATCCGGGCGCTTTTTTCAAATCAATCCAGCCGGCCTGGCCGGCAGGGACAAACCACCTGGTTGGATGGCGCATAAAATAGGGTGGGGCCAAATTGTGGAAAGGAGAGAGCCCGGGCATGAAGCAGAAACTCACGCAGCTGTTTTCTGTAAAAAATATTGTGACCATTGCCATGACGGCGGCGCTGATTGCCATGCTCTTTTCCGGCCGGGAGCCGGCAAAGGAGCTGCTGGCGCTCTTTTGCACCAGCTACGGGTCCATTGTGACCTATTTTTTCACCAAGACGGACGATTCCAGCGATTCCTGACGGTAAATGCGCACAAAAGTATAAGGGCCGCAGCTCTGCTGCGGCCCTTATACCTGAAACATATAGGGGATGATGAGAAGAAAAGGATCGTGTCTATGTATGGAGGAGAAACTGTCTCAAAAGCCTCTATTTCGGCTCGAAGGGGAAGCCGGACCACACCGGAATGCCGGTGTACTCTTTGGGCGCCTCTGCCCCGGTGAGGTAGCGGATGGCGCCGCTGGCCAGGGCCTCCATCTCAAAATCGCCGCCGTAGACGATAAAGGGGGCGATCCAGCCGGCGTATTCCTTGACTTTGTCCACAAAGCGCTGGCTGTTGGAGACGCCGCCGGTCATCACAATGGCGTCCACCTGGCCCTGCAGGACACAGGCGTAACTGCCGATGTTTTTGGCCAGCTGATAAGCCATGGCGTCAAACACCAGCAGGGCCCACTGATCCCCGTTGTCAATCCGCCGCTCCAGTTCCAAGGCGCTGTCCGTGCCGGCCAGGCCCAGCCAGCCGCCGGTTTTGCTGACCATGTTCTCGATCTCCTTCTGGGTGTAGGACCCGGAGAAGCACCGGCGGATCACCGGCATCAGCGGCACATTGCCGGAGCGGTTGGGGGCCATGGGGCCCTCCCCCTGGAGCACGTCGTTGCCGTCAATGATGCGGCCGTTGTGCTGGGCGGTGATGGACAGGCCGCCGCCCACATGGCAGACCACCAGGTTGCAGGCCTCATAGGGCTTGCCCAGCTCTTTGGCGGCCCGCATAGCCACCTCTTTCTGGTTGAGCACATGGACATGGCTCTCCCGATAGATCCCCTTGATGCCGGACACCCGGGCCAGGTCCTGAAACTCGTCCGTGTCCGGCGGGTTTACCAACATGGCGGGTTTGCCGGTCTGCTGGCTAAAACGATAAATGATCTGGGCGCCTAAGATGGCGGGGTGCTCAAAAATGCGGGGCTTGGTGCAGCCTGCGATAATCTTGTCATTGATGGGGAAGATGCCACCGGGCGTGGATTCCAGCCCGCCGGAATAGGCGGCAAAGGCATCCATATCCGCAATGGAGATCCCCGCTTTGCCCAGCTCGGCCAGAATGGTCTCCACCCGGTAGGGCAGCTGGTCGTTGACCTTGGCAAAGCTCTTTAAGGTCTCCGGATCGTGGGTCACGTTGGCTTTGAAAATACGCTCTTCCCCGTCGAATACCGCCAGCTTGGTGCTGGTGGAGCCGGGGCTCAGCGTAAAGATTTTGTATCCCATAGTGGGCCTCCTTCTTACTGGTTTGCAGCGGCGATGACCACCATGGCGATGTCGCCGGTCATCTCCTCTACGCTGGCGCCCCGGGAGGAGTCGGCCACCGGCTTCTGGAAGCCGGACAGGGTGTGGCCATAGCCCTTGCCGTGGGCAAAGCGCTGGATCAGCTTTACGGCGATGTTGGCGGCATTCAGCTCAGGGAAGACCAGAATATTGGCCTTGCCCGCCACATCGGAGGCCCGCCCCAGCTTTTTGGCGGCCACCTCCGGATCCAGGGCCGCATCCAGCTGGAACTCGCCGTCCAGCTTCAGATCCGGCCGGCGCTCCTGGGCAATGCGCAGCGCTTCTGTGATTTTGTCCACGCTCTCGGCAGCGCCGCTGCCCAAGGTGGAAAAGGAGAGGAATGCCGCCCGGGGCTCCCAACCCATGAGGGCACGCACATTGTCACAGGTGGCAATGGCGATGCCGGCCAGCTCACTGGGGGTGGGTTCCGGGTTGAGGCCGCAGTCGGTGAGGACGATGCGGTCCCCCTCGGGGCCTTCAAAGCCGGGCACCTCCATCAGAGCGAAGATTGAGGGCACTTCCACCCCCTCCTGCATGCCGATCACCGTCTGGGCGGCCAGCAGCACATCGCCTGTGGTATTGGTATGGCCGCAGAAGGTGCAGTCCACGTCCCCTACTTTTTCCAGCATCATGGCGTAATAAATGGGGTTTTTCATCTTCCGCAGGCAGGCCTTTTCGCTGAGCATCATTTCCTCTTTGGGGAAGCGGTCGGCCAACTGGGCCCGGCCCGCCTCGTCTGTGATGTCCACGATCTCCATCCCGGCCAGGGATACGCCTGCCTTTTCCGCCGTCTCCTGGATCAGGGCCGGATCGTTGACCAGCACCGGGATGCCGATGCCGGCGTCCAGCACCGTCCGGGCGGCAAGCAGGGTCTTTTCCGACTCGCATTCCGGCAACGCTACCCGTTTGGGGTTTTTCGCCGCTTTTTGAATGAGTTCCTGAATTAAATTTGCCATAGGTCCTCCTCTTTGCTGTATGGTTCGCCCTGGGCCAGGGCAAAGGCGACGGCGCAGGCTGCATTGTGGCTTATGCTCACCAAGATGCTGTGGATGCCCCGGCGACGGGCGGCTTCTGCCGCCTGGCCGGAGAGGCGCACCGTGGGGGCGCCTGCATCGCCGCCTAGAACCTGGATCTCATGTAGGGGGAGTCTGGTGTCGGTGGGCAGGCCAAGGGCCTTGAATACCGCCTCCTTGGCGGCAAAACGCCCGGCGTAGTAGCTGTGCGGATCGGAGCGCAGCTGGGCCTCCTGCTGCTCGGCGGCCGTGAAGGTCGCCTGGCAGAAGGGGTCTGCCGCCTCCAGAAACGCAGGCTGCAGGTCTGCCTTGGTCACAATGTCTGTGCCGATGCCCAACACCACTGTACATACCCCCGTTTTTTGTTTGGTTTAGTTGCTCTCGTAGCCCATGTCCATGTAGTAGTCGTACTTGGAGGGGATCATGGGCACCTGGAGATAGCTCTGATACTGGCCGCCGGTGTGAATGATATGGTTGCCGTGGTTGTCCGTATCCCAGGCCAGGGGCTCAAACCAGCCCTCCCGGATGTAGCGGCCGGCGATCTGCACCCGGATGCGCTCTCCCTTGTGCCAGAACCGGCTGGAGGGGACAATGGCGATGTCCACCGGTACGATCTCGCCCTTGGACAGCTTCAGATCCCGCTTGTGGGCCAGAACCGGGCAGAACTTGGTGGAGAGTTCCTCGTCCAGCTCCCGGCGGGACACACGCATCTTGCCCCAGGCGCCGGGGTGGGGCTCATTCAAGGTGAGCCAGGGGATCCAGCGGCCGGAGGCATCCGCCTTCTGGATGTTGACGAAGATATCCATATCATCGTGGCCGTCCGCCTCCACAAACAGATGCAGGTACATGTAGCCGGTGAGCTCGGTGTCCTGGTCAAAGACCATGTCGAACTCCACTTTGCCGGTGTTCCCGTCATAGGAGACCTGGCTCTCCGTTTCCACAGGCTCCATCTGCATGCTGGTGTCGGCGGCGTTCAGGTACAGCTTCTGGTACTGGGTACGCTCCAGGGGGAAGCTGGTCTCCGGCCGGCGGCTGGCGTGATCCAGGTCAAAGGCGTCCATCACGTCTACTCGGACACGGGGGGTCATCTCCCAACCGTTGTGGATGTCTTTCAGATACCGGTCATAGAAGCGCTTTAAGTCCTCCAGATTTTCCGGAGCGTAGGTGTCCGGCCACTCGAAGTCCCGGTGGATGCGCAGCCATTTCCGGCGGCTCTTGCAGCGGCGCCAGGCGTTGATGGAGCCGGGCAGGTGGAAGTGGCTCCAGCCGGCGGTCTGGTAGACGGGGATTTTGACGCTGGCCCAGTCGGCGATCTTGTCTTTCCAATAGCCGTTCATGAAGGGGTATTTGCGGGCCATGGCCACCTGGTCGTCTACGCCGCCGGTGCCTGTGACCTGGGCAGCGATAAACTCATTGAAGCTGAGGGCGGGGATGCCGCCTTCATAGAGGCTCTCCCGGTAGAGGTCGGTGGTGCACTCCCAGGGGGCAATGCAGGCCAGGTGGGGCGGCTGCATGGCGGCGATGCCCCACTGGTGCATGGCCACGCCGGAGTTGCCGGACATGCCGATCTTTCCGTTGCACCAGTGCTGGACAGCCAGCCACTCTACAAAATCATAGCCGTCTTCCCGGTCCTGGTGGGTGAACATGTGCACGTCGCCCTCCGAATGGCCGGCGCCCCGCACGTCCACGTTGGCCACCGCATAGCCCTGATAGCACCAGTACATGGGGTCGGGGCTTTCAAACTTGGCCATCTTGGAGACGGTGTGGGGGGGCACGCCCATGATCTGCCACTCGCTCATGCCGTCGCCGGGGCGCTTGCCAAACCAGCTCCAGGACACGATGGCGGGGTACTTTTGGCTCTCGTCCTTGGGCCGGTAGATATCACAGTAAATGGTGACGCCGTCCCGCATTTTTACGGGCACATCCTGCTCGCACAGGATGCCGGGGGCCGCCTCATAGACCCGCTGGTTAAACGCCGGGCAAAAACCCTGGCCCATGCGGGCCATGGGATCTTCGCTGGCGGCCAGGTCCACTTCTTCCTGGTTGGCTACCGGCTTGCGGGCCACCCGGTAAATGGCCTCGATCTCTTCACCGCAAAATACTTCTTTTTTGACGATGTATTCGCCTTGGGGACACTCTGCCATATGATTCAGCTCCTCTCTAATTGCTTTAGCCGTTTTCTACTAGGTCGTACACGTAATCAATGGCCTCGCCGATGGTCTTTTTCCGGCGGAAGGTCATGTAGGGGATCTCCACGTCAAATTCATCCTCCAGGAACGTGGTGATCTGGGAGTAGTGGACGGACTTGGCGTGCAGGTCTTCCACAAAACGCAGATCTTCCGTCAACTCTTCGGGTTTTTTACCAAAGAGGGGCGCCGCCCGCTGGATCAGTTTTGCCTTGACTTCTTCTCGTACAGATGCAGACATTTTTGTTCCCTCCATCAAGTAATTGATATAGATGCAGCAAATTATATTGCTATATTCTCCATTATTGTACTATAATAAAAATAGTTTCAACATGTGCTGGAGTGCAAAAACGCCCCACGGTCTGGGTATAAATTTGTGCTGTAACACAAAGGGAGGAAATCAAAAAATGGAACTGTTCCGGCTCCTGGAAGAGGCAGATCTGGAGGGCGTAACCTGGTTCCGGTCTGTGGACCGCCATGCCGATATCCACACCTTTCTTTTGGCGGACTGCGACCAGGCGCCGGAGATCGGTACCCTGTATATCGGCCCGCTGGAAAAACTGCCGGCTGCGCAATTTGGCGTGAGCTGCCTGTGTACCGGTCCACTGCCGGAGGAGGCGCAGCTGCGGGCGTGGGACGGCGTCAATCTGATCTGGACGGCCAGTCCGCTGGAACATGTAGTCCGCCAGATCAGTGCAGGCTTGGCCCAGCAATACCGGTATCAGGCGGCCTGCGGGGAGCTGATCGGGGCGCTGTCCACCGGGCGGGGGCTGCAGCATCTGCTGGACTGCGCCTACCGGGTGCTGGGCAATCCCCTGATTGTGGTGGACACCAGCTATAAAATCCTGGCCATCAATGCAGATCTGGCCCTCCAGCGGGAGGACCTGGCCCAGCAAAAGGACATCGGCTATATGTTGGATACCAATATCCAGGCCATGAAGCAGGTGCAGCTATACGAGCACGCCCGGCAGTTCCACTACCCCTATTACAGCAAAGACCCGGAGGCGGCCCACGGGTGGATCACCGCCCTTGTGTACGCTGACGGGATTGAGGTGGCCCAGATCGGCGTCATGGACTGCAACCACCCCTTCACCCATTATGATTTCGAGCTGGTGCATTTTCTCTGCCGCCTGGTGGCCATGGACATGCAGAAAAACGATTTTTACGGGACCAATGGCGACGTGCAGCACAGCATCCTGCTGGCCGATCTGCTCCATGGGAACGTAACAGATGATCAAACGGCCATTGTCCGCAGCGCCCAACTGGGCTGGGTGCTGAGCAACAGTCTGTATGTGGTCACCGTATTTGACCCCAATTTCGGCATCTTTGACCGAAAGGCCAGACTGGTGTCCGAGACGCTCCAGCCGCTGCTGCCCAACAGCCGCTGGGTCATCTATGACAATAAGATCGTCTATCTCACGGCCTACCCGGTGGATACTATGGCGGAGGATGCACTCTGTGAGGCCTTGCAGGAGTATTTGCGTAAGAACAAGCTGTCCGCTTCGGTCAGCGGGCGGTTCCAGTCTTTGACCAAGATTCGCCAGGCCTATACCCAGAGCGTGGCCGCCTATGAGCTGGGGAACCGGCTTTCCCCCGGCCAGCCGGTGTATTGCTATCGGGACTACTTGCCCTATCATATTGGCACGCTGCTGGCCCGGCAGGCGCCCCTGCAGTCGTTTTGCCATCCCGGAGTGCTCCAGCTGGCGGAATATGACCGCACCAACCAGACCCAGTATCTTGCTACCCTGTCCAGCTACCTGCACTATGCAGAGACGCCGGCAAAGGCGGCGGATGCGCTGTTTATCCACAAAAATACGCTGTTTTACCGCATCCGGCAGATCAAAGAGCGCTTTGGCCTGCGGCTGGAAGAGGGGAGCGAGCGGATGTGGATCCAGCTCACCCTGGCTTTTTTACGACTGCTGGAATGATTATATTGGGCCAAGTTCATGCCTGAGTTGCAGAGAAAGCAAAAGGAGGACATCTTTCTAGACTCCCCCTTGCATGTTTAGGCCTTTCTGCTGAGCATTTGATTTTAAAAAATTCAGGATAATAAAAAAAGAGAGACAAGCTTTTCGCATGTCTCTCTTTTTGGAGCATCTAGGCAGATTCGAACTGCCGACCTCATCCTTACCAATTATAACCAATCTTATTATAGCTTGCCGTAATTTGTTCTACTTTATCGCCTGAAACCGTTGGGGCACAAGGCTTTCAAGGTCTTGCCCTATTGTAGTTTGTCGTAGCTTACTCTACCCTTACCTCAATCCTTTTAGCCTGTACCTCAATCCTTTGCTCAATCCTTTTGCAG
>CAZXRD010000057.1:0-10948 GCA_964642465.1 uncultured Oscillospiraceae bacterium
GGAACCCAAACCCTGGCGCAATCAACATAAAAATGACAAAGAGCACCACGGGTATGGACGCCATCCACACAAACTTTTTTATACCGTTTTTAACCATATTCCCTTACCCCTTTTATGTGAATTGTGCATGAAAAAAGAGACATCTCTCTGTCGCCTTTTTCACACGCAATTGTCCCATCCGGACCGGCCGCAAAGGGCCGGTCCGGATAAGGGGGATCATATTGTGATTAGCTGCCGTGGCGTTCGGCCAGATCCGTCATGCTCCACTGGTCTGCAACAGCTTGCACAGACTCTAGGTTGACATCGGGATTGTACCAGCCCAGCAGCATCTCCCGGCACTCTTCCTCGTTGTAGATGGGATCGCCGCCGAGAACCAGATCCTGGAAGGTCTGGGCATCTTCTGCGTTATCCAGGTACAGGAAAGGCACGCACAGGGTAGCCGGTTCATCCCCATTCAGCGGGGTGCCCAGCACAGCATTCACCAGGATGGTCGCACACATGGTCCGGTCGGGCGTGGTGTGGCCGCCGCAGAGGGCAGCAATGGTGCCGTTTTCAAAGCCGGTCACCATATCGTCAGAGAAGTCGCAGGAACCAAGGAAAATTTCGCCAACCTTATTGTTGTTGACAATGGCCCCTTCAACCGCCTCGAACACGCCAGCGGTCTGGCTGGAAACCACCATGATGCCATTCAGGTCCGGGTAGGAGGCAATCCAGCTCTCAACGGCCTCTGTCGCCTCGCTGGCCTGGGAGGGGGAACGGAGCTCGCCGATGATCTCGATATTATTTTCTTCGCAGGCCTGGCGCATACCGGCCTCACGGGCATCAGCAGTGGTGTCGCCCTGCTGGATGGAGAGGAAGGCCAGCTGGGTCACGCCTTTCTCTGCCAACAGGCTGCCGACATAGTACCCGGCATCGTATTCGCTCTCATAGGTGTTGCCTGCATAATAGGGGCTGGCCTCTACCATGGCCTTTACTTCTTCGTCATTGATGTTCCGGAAGGAAATCGCAAAGTACACGCCGGCATCTTCGCACAGGCGCATCACTGTGGGCAGCATGGAGTCGGCGGAGGGGGTGAACATCAGGCCGTCCACGCCAGAGTTGATAGCCGCCTCGATTGCGGCAATGGTCTCGTCGGCATCGGAACCGCAGTCCATGATGACCATCTCGCCGCCGGCAGCGGTTACCACGGCCTCAGCGCTGTTGTACATAGACTGCATGGTGCTGTTCTGGGGAATGGAGTCTACATAGGCGATGGTAAACGGCTCCGGATCCCCGGTCTGTTCCCCGTCAGGGGACGTGGGGGTGTCTGTGTTTGTATCCCCGCTGGGACTGGTGGCATCTCCATCGTCTGCGTTGCCACCGCAGCCCACCAGCGCAAACACAAAAATGAGCGCTAGTAATAATGCTATCAGTTTCTTCATTTTGTACCCTCTCTTACAGTTTATTTATGAACCGCATTTCCTGCGGGTCATATGCCATTTACTTAATAACCGCCATGGTCTTCCGGTTAAAGGTCAGCGCAACGGCGAATAAGAAGATGGCGCCCCGAACCAGCTGTTGCACCAAGCTGTCAATCCCCACAATGTTCATGCCGTTGGTAAGCAGCGTCATGGTGAGGCCACCCACAATGGCCGCCCGGAATTTGGCGGCTGTGCCGCCTGTGATGGGCATACCGCCCAGTAGAATGGCAATCATGCTGTCCATCTCAAAGCCGTCGCCGGTGGAGGTGGACGCCGTGCCGGTGCGGATCAGGGTAAAGAAGGCCAGGAGCCCCGCCATGATACCGGTAATGAGGTAGCCCGTCATTTTCACACGAGCTGTGTTGATCCCGCACTGCTGGGCTGCAATCTCATTAGACCCAATCGCCCGACAGCGTTTGCCCAGTTTTCCGTATTCAAAAACGATGTACCCGATGGCAGCCAGCACCACCAGGACGATCAGCCGCAAGGCCGTGCTGTCCCAGTTCAGCATGGAATAGGGGATGCTGGCAGAGCCCCCGCCCAGCACCGTGTCCAGGATGCCGCCTAGCATGAAGTTCATGGCCAAGGTGGTAATAAAGGCGTTGACCCGCAGCTTGGCATACACAACGCCGTTGATCAGGCCAATCACGGCGCCTACCACCAAGGTGATAAACACGGCACCGGGACCAAAATTTGTGGCGAAGATCGCCCCTACAGCGGCGCAGACACCGATTGCCGAACCCGTAGACAGGTCAATGCCGCCTTGGGAGATCACAAAAGCCAGCGCTGAAGCGCCAAGGATAAGCCGGAAAGCCTCGGAAATGATGGACTTATAGTTCCTTGCTGTCAGCAGCTTGCCGCCGCTCCAAATTTCAAACAGCAGAATAATTGCCACCAAAGCAATGAAAGGGTAAAGCTTTAACAAAAGCTCTTTTGCGGTGCGCTTGCTCTTTTCTTTTTTCTCAGCTTTGTTTATAACTTCCGTATTCATATCTACACCACCCGCCAGATCAAATCATGTAATTGATAAGGGAGCTCTCTGTCAGGTCCGGGCTCCGCTTAAACTCGCCAGAAATCACCCCATCCTTTAGGATCAAGATCCGGTCGCTCATGCCGATCAGCTCCGGCAGCTCCTCGGAAATCATAACAATCGCTTTCCCCTGCTTTTTCAGCTCTGTGAGCAGCTGATAAATGGCAGCCTTCACACCCACGTCAATGCCCCGGGTCGGGCAGTCTAAAATAAATACATCCGCCGCAAAACCCAGCCATTTGGCCACAGCCACCTTCTGCTTATTGCCACCGCTGAGATACATAACATATTGATTGATATTGTCCATCTTGACCTGCAGCCGGTCGGTCCAGGTTTGAACGAACGCTTTTTCCTTTTTATTGGAAATGAGTCCCAACCTGTTTGCCAGCTTGTCCAAAGAAACCAGGCTGATATTGTCCCGGATACTCATAACCGAGAACAGCGCCTCCCGGTCCCGGTTTTTCGAGATATAGGCAAAATCGTGATGGATGGCATCGGTATTTTTGCGAATCGGCGTTCCATCCCCGGTTTTGACCGTACCCAAATCCGGATGCAGAAGGCCAAACAGCACCATACCCAAGTCGTGCATGCCGCAGTCGGCCAGGCCGCCAATCCCCACGATCTCTCCCTTATGTACATCAAAAGTGATGTCCTTTAAGCTCCCCAGGGCAATGCCCTGTACCTGCAGGGCCAATTCCGGCTCGCAGCTGCTATCGTAATCCGTACGGTAGAAATTCTCTGCAATTTCCCGGCCAACCATCTGCTGCTTGATATCGTGGCTCGTAAAATCCTTTTTCTCCAACTGCGCAACCCGGTGTCCGTCCCGAAGGATCGTAACTCGGTCGCAGACTTCCATAATCTCGTCAATATCATGGGAGATGAAAATAACGGCCTTACCAGCATCCCGCATCTCTTGAATGACCTTATACAAAATGTCCCGCCCTCGTTTGCCCAGGGTGGTAGACGTCTCGTCGATAATGAGGATTTTTGGATTGGTGTACACGGCTCGGGCAATCTCCACCAGTTTCCTGTCCTCAAAGGCCATCTTGCCGGCCAAGGTAGAGACATTTATATTGTCTACGCCAATTCTGTCCAGTGCTTCCCGTGCCGCTTTTTTCATCTGCCCGGTATGGATAATGGGGCCGGAGGCAAATCGTTTTTCTTCGCCCACAAAGATATTTGCCGCAACAGAGATGTCCTCAAAAGTCGCCTGTTCCTGGGTAACCATGCAGACGCCCTTGGCCGTGGCTTCAATGACATTGGCCGGATCATAGGGCTCCCCTTCCAAAAACATTTCGCCGCTGTCGCCTTTTTGGATACGGGCAATGATGGTGGTCAGCGTGGATTTGCCGGAGCCGTTTTCTCCAATCAGCCCCATCACTTCTCCCGCATAAAGATCTAGGCTTACGTCCACCAGAGCCTTTGTAGGGCCAAATGATTTGTATACATTCTTTGCCTGGAACAACAGCTTCTTCTCAGACATACTCCCTAACCCCCTTACCATGAACTAAATAGCCGTGGACGCCGCCGTCACAGCCGAAACGCCCTTGCAGCCATACTGCATAGGGCGCTGTTAACTTATAATATCTTTACGCAAAATTCCACATTATTAATAACAAAAACACAGTTTTCTTATATTTGTAAATAAAAGCAAAATTCAAAAAACAAATCTAAGAAATAATGTGTTTTTTGTTTAATATATTACGAAACTGTTAACATGATAGTGAAAAATATTGAATTGTCAAATCTTGCGTTTGACAAACTTTTCACCGCTTCATTTATCAATTATATCTATTAATAATGTTTAATTAATCACAATTAGCTTTTTAAACATTTTCTCTCCGCCAACTTTTGCTCTGCGTTTTTGTATAGATTGCCAGAAACCTCGCATACATGCGTAAAATACGAAAAAATAAAAAAGCCTGCATAGAATTTGCAGGCTTTTTCCTGTATACTAGAGCTTGCGGAGGGATAAACATGTCAAGAAACGGGAAGCAAGCAACAGTGGGCACAGAACTGCGGACCAAGCTCTTGGAAATCGCCGCCCAGGAATACGACACCGAGCCGGAATATCCCTGGGCCGCTTTGCCACGCTACGCCGTACTGCGCCATGGGGACAACAAAAAATGGTACGCCCTGTTTTTCCCGGTCGCCTGGTCCAAACTGGGTCTGAAAGCGGCAGGCCAGGTGGAGGCCCTGCAGGTAAAATGCGACCCGCTGCTCACCGGCTCTCTCCTAGATCAGCCGGGTATTTTCCCCGGGTATTTCCTCCGCCAGGGCAACTGGATCACCATTTTATTGGACGGCACCGTGCCCCAGGACCAAATTCTCTTCCTTTTGAACCTTAGCTTCACCCTTACGGCCAGCCCCCAAATGCGCAGGCGGCTGCACCATGCGCCCAACCGGGACTGGATCATCCCGGCTAACCCGAAATACTTCGACCTGGAGGCGGCCTTTCAGGAGAGCGATACCATCTTCTGGCGGCAGCGGAGCAATGTGTCTGTAGGGGACACGATTTATATTTATATGGCCGCTCCGGTTTCCGCCATTCTCTACGCATGCCAGGCCATAGAGGTGGATATCCCCCGGCCTCTGCCGGACGGAAAAACAGGCAGGCGGATGCGCCTGAAACTGCAAAGGCGCTTTGCTCCGGATCAGTTGGATTTGGAGACCCTACGGGCCTGCGGCGTCCGGGCCATCCGTGTCCCCAGAAACGTCCCCTATCCCCTTGTCCAGGCAATTCAGGCGCTAAAATAAACAGGCAGGCCGCCAAACCATTTGGCAGCCTGCCTGTTTTCTCTTTTGTTTGCTCTAGGCGATGGTATAACTCCCCCGCACCAGCACCTTAACGGTAGATGCCGTGGCGGTGATGCCATTGTCCTGAATGGTGACCATATACATGTGGTTGGTCACCAAAGCTGTGCCGGAGCTAACCGAGCTGGCGGTGGTCATATCGATCAGCTGGGGATAGTCCGGCCCCGTGGCCGTCGCCGTGCCAATGCGGAGCATGATCTCGGTCCCCACCTCGCAAACCAAGGTCTGTCCCTGGGACAGGGTGACCACATGATACCGCAGCCCAGTCTCCCCCTCCAAAGCGTCAATCTGGGCCTGGAGGCTGTCCTGCACGTCCGACGCCTGGGCGGCGATGGCGTCATCCACCTGATCCAGAATCTCGGGCGTCAGCTTGTCCGTCAAATAGCTGAGCGCCACCAAGGGGTCTGAGCTTGTCCCAAAATTGGAGGCGGCAATGGCGGAAACCCCGGCAATCACCACAACCAATACGAATATAACGCCGATCAGGATTTTCTTTTTCATTATGTATCTCCTTTTTGCGCCTGTCCGCCCAAAGGCGGACAGGCTTTGCTCACTCTTCTCCCAGGCCGAAGCTCACAGCAATGGCGTTATCTACCCGGTTCATCAGCTTATCATCCAACTTGCCCATGCGCTCTTTCAGCCTTGTTTTATCGATGGTACGTATCTGTTCCAACAGCACGACCGAGTCCTTAGTCAAACCATAACTTTTCGCTTCCAACTCGATGTGGGTGGGAAGCTTCGCCTTGCCCGTCTGGGACGTAATGGCAGCGGCGATAACCGTCGGGCTGTACTTGTTGCCCGTGTCGTTTTGCACGATCAGCACCGGGCGCATACCGCCCTGCTCGCTGCCCACCACCGGACTTAGGTCGGCGTAATAAATGTCTCCTCTTTTGATACTGCTGTTCACAACGCTTCACGCTCCGACGAATGATAATCATCCTCGTTACATTTTCCTAAATATGTAACTGGACACTATCATTCTTTCACAAAGCGAAACAAAATATACAGGCATCTTCCAAGACATCCAAATATACCTGTTCGCAGGGGGACTTCCCCCTACCACAGTATATTCTGCCGCCAGCCAGGCTGACAACACCTAGTCCAAATACACCCGGTGGACCCGAGTGGACACGCCGCAGGTGAGCTCATAGGCAATGGTGCCGATCCGCTCCGCCAGGTCCACTGCGGAAATGGTGTTGCCATAGGCGTCCGTGCCAAAAATGACGATCTCGTCCCCCACAACAGCCTGGGGCACATCCGTCACATCCGCCATGCACATATCCATGCAGATCCTGCCGATTTGGGGTACCTTGCAGCCTCGAATCAGGACCTCCATCTTCCCGGAGAGCAGCCGGGGCAGCCCGTCCCCATATCCAATGGAGAGGACAGCCACCCGCCGGCGGCTGGAGAGCGTATAGGTACAGCCGTAACTCACCGCACTCCCGGCATCCATCTCTTTGATGGAAATCACTCGGGCCTTTAGTGTCATGGCTTGGTGCTGGGACAGCTTGTCTGCACCCAGCCCGGCATACATACCATAGGTGGCAATGCCCGGGCGCACCATGTCCAGGTGGGTATATGGATAGTTTACCATTGCACCGCTGTTGGCGCAATGCTTAATTGGCACAAATTGATGTGTTTTTTTCTCCAATTCCGCAATTTGCTTGGAAAAAAGTTGGAATTGTTCTTGGGTATAGGCCTCTCCCCAGGCCTCATCCGAGACAGCGAAATGGGTAAAGATGCCCTCCACTTGCAGGCCGGGCAGGTCCATCATGGTACAAAGCTCCGCCAGATGATCCCCCCTGCTGTGGAGCGGCAGCCCCAGGCGGCCCATACCGCTGTCCAGCTTTAGATGGACTCGCAGCCTGCCGCCGGCAGCAACCGCCGCCTCCGACAGGGCCTTAGCCAGGTCCAAACTGTCCACACACTGAATAATATCCATGTCCAGCAGCCCCGCCGTATCGGCGGGATCGGTATAACCCAAAATTAAAATGGGGGTATCTATCCCCGCCTGGCGCAGCTGTGCCGCCTCCTCTATACAGGCCACCGCTAAACAAGGGCAGCCGCAGGCCACCAGGCGCTTGGCCACCGGCACTGACCCGTGGCCATAGGCATTGGCCTTCACCACGCCAAGGATGGATCTGCCGGGCTGGAGCAGCTGCTTCATCGCCGCTATGTTCTGGGAAATGGCACCCAGGTCCACTTCCGCCCAAACTCGTCTTTTGTTCTCGTCCATGCTATCCGTTCTCTCTTCTTTTCTTATGTGTAGGAAAACGCCGTATATGTACAGGCAATGATCCGGTAATTTTCAGAAAAAATCTCCGTTTTTAAGGGCGCATAGGTCGCCTTATCAAACCAGGTGCGCTGATATAGGCTCTCTGTCACCGTAGTTTCCATCACCAACTGGCCCTCCTCCTCATAAGAGGTGGAGATATATCCTGTCTGCCACTGGTCTAAGAGCATAGCAAGGGCTTCCACCGGGGTAAGCCCATCTCCGGTGATGTCCCCGGTCTCCAGTAGGATCCCATCGTAGCCTAAATAGATCTCCCCTTGGGCAAACTGGATGGTGAGGCCTGCAATGGATTCCGGCGCCAGGATCTCCATCTCCCCTGTCTCTGCCGTGCCGGTATAGGCCAGGGTATAGGCATAGACCCGGGTCCCGTAATCCGCTGTTATCTCCGCTGTGATTGAAAAGCTTTGGGCGCTTAAAAAACTGGTGCGTAAAAGCAAAAGTTCATCCTGGACCGCATCACCGGTCTTGGCGCAGCCGGTGAAAAACAGGCACAGGGCTATCATTGGTGCAAGCAGTTTTCCCGCTTGCCTCAATTCTATCACATCCGTTTCTGTTTTTATAGTGTTGTTTTTTCGATCGCCGGCCCAATGGCTGCGATCATCTGGGTGGGGGTCATGCTGTAGACCCCATACTGTTTCGCACAAAGGTCCCCGGCCATACCGTGGAGCCAGACGGCGGCCACCGCCGCATGCGCAGCCGGCATTTGCCCCGCCAGGGCCGCCACCATGCCCGCCAAAACATCCCCGGAACCGCCTCTGGCCATGCCCACATTGCCGGTGGTGTTGAGATAGGCCCGCCCGTCTGGCAGGGCGGTCACCGTATTGTGCCCCTTTAAAATCAGGATGCACCCATGGTCAGCGGCAAACTGCCGGGCCGCCGCCAGCCGGCCTATGGCCTGCCACCCCGGCATCAGCCGGGAAAATTCCCCGGGATGGGGGGTGAGGATCAGGGGCCGTGGCGCCTTGTCCAATATATCTATATGCCCTTCTAGGGCGTTTATGCCGTCGGCGTCCAACACCACTGGCATCTGCAAAGTCTCCAAAAGCCGGTGCACCAGGGCCGCCGTCTCCGGCGCCCGGCCCAGGCCCGGTCCGATCAGGCATACATTGCAGCCCGCCGCTTTTTCTAAAATTTTGTCCAAGGCTGCTAGCGCCAGGCCGTCCCCCGCCGCCGGCAGGGGAAAGGGCATGGCCTCCTGATTTTTCACCGCTTCAATGGCATAGATGCTCTCCGGCACGCCCAGGTATACCAAGCCGGCGCCGGTATGCACCGCCGCCTGGGCCGCCAGGCTGGGCGCCCCGGTATATCCCCGGCTCCCCGCCAAAATAAGCAGCTTCCCAAATAGGCCCTTGTGCCCGTCTACCGGCCGCTGGGGCAGGCGGGCGTCCGCCGCCTGGGCCGCATAGATCTGCCCCTGAGCATTTTGCACCAAGTCCTCCGGTATGCCGATGGGCACCACATGGAGCTTACCTGTGTACACCGAGCCGGGCTCGCAGAAGTGCCCCGGCTTGGCAAAGGTAAAGGTCACCGTCTCCTGGGCACGCACCGCCTCCCCCAAAACCTGCCCGTCGTCGGCCAACACGCCGCTGGCAATGTCCGCCGCAACCACAGGGGTGTCCAGCCGGTTCATCAGCTTGGCCGCCTCCAGCCCCAGGCCCCGCAAGCTGCCGTGGAAGCCCACGCCGAACATGGCGTCAATCAGCACCCCGGCCCCTTGGCAATAGGCCTCTATCTCTAAGCTATCCGGCGCAAAAGGCTCCAGCTTTCCCCCCAGGGCCTCCAGCCGGCGGGTCATCTCCGCCGTGTCCGGCGTCAGCTTGGCCCGGTCCCCCACCAGGAAAACCCGGACCTGGGCGCCGGCCTTCAGGAGCCACACGGCGGCACAGACCCCGTCCCCGCCATTGTTGCCGCTGCCGCAGAACACGGCGGCCCGGGGATTTTCCCCCATGCGGGCCTTGGCCACTTTGGCCAGAGCCTCGGCGGCATTTTCCATGAGATACAGGGAGGATACGCCTCCGGCAATGGCCACTTTATCCAAATCCCCCATAGGCCTGGCTCCTAACAGCAGCATGCTGACCCCTCCTGTCTACATTTTTATAGATAACCCAAAATGGGCACGGCAATTCCGAGAAACATTATAGGACAAGGTGAAAAATTAGTCAATTTTCATGTTGCGAAACGGGGTAAACTATGATATATATGTATGGAAATCTGTAAATGCATACAGAAATCTGCAATGAATGGGAAAATAACGCCGTTTCGCCATGTGCAGAGAGGGGTCGTCACCGGCTGCAAGCACCCCCATGGCATAGCGTTTGGTTCGCCCAGGAGCGCCCGGCCAATCCCCGGCGGCAGGCCCCGTTACCGGCCAAAGAGTGCGGCCTATGGCTGAATTCGGGTGGTACCGCGGAAAGTTGCTTTCCGTCCCTTGGTGGACGGGGAGCTTTTTTTATAGTCTTTTGTCCCCTCGTTTTGTAAGTATGAACCCAAATAAAGGAGTTTTGAAGATGAAAGAACAACTTGAAAGCATTCGTGCCCAGGCTCTCTCTGCTGTGGCCGATGCCCAGGACAGCGCTGCGCTGGACGCCATCCGGGTACAGTACCTGGGCAAAAAGGGCGAGCTCACTGCTGTGCTGAAACAAATGGGCGGCCTGCCCGCTGAAGAGCGGCCGGTCATCGGCCAGCTGGCCAACGCCGTGCGGGCCCAATTGGAAGAGGCCGTGGCCCAGCGGGCCCAGGTCCTGAAAGCCGCCGCCTTGGAACAGCAGCTGGAGGCGGAGCGCCTGGACGTGACGGTGCCCGGGACGCCGGTGGTCCTCGGCCGCCGCCACCCCATGTACATCGCCCTGGACGAGATCAAGGAGATCTTTATCGGCATGGGCTTCACCGTGCTGGACGGGCCGGAGGTGGAGCTTGCCGAGCTGAACTTTGACCGCTTAAACGCTCCGGAGGGCCATCCCTCCCGGGACTGGAGCGACACCTTTTATTTTGATCGGGACAGCCGGGTCATGCTCCGCAGCCAGACCTCCCCTATGCAGGTCCGGGCGATGGACACCATGGAGCTGCCCATCCGCATCATCGCCCCCGGCCGGGTCTACCGGAAGGATGAGGCGGACGCCACCCACTCCCCCATGTTCCACCAGGTGGAGGGCATGGTCATCGACAAAGGCGTCACCATGGCGGATTTAAAGGGCACGCTGAACACCTTGGTGGAGGCCCTTTACGGCAAGGGCACCAAGACCCGCTTCCGCCCCCACCACTTCCCCTTTACCGAGCCCTCCTGCGAGATGGACGTACAGTGCCACAAGTGCGGCGGCGTGGGTTGCCCCACCTGTAGGGGCGAGGGCTGGA
>CAZXRD010000058.1:0-10628 GCA_964642465.1 uncultured Oscillospiraceae bacterium
CAAAAGCCCAGCGAAGCGGGTTTTGTGGGGAAAGGACGAACGACGGAGCGTGCGAAGGGCGGCCCATAGGCCGCCCCGAGACTTAGCGGAGTCCGTGAGGACGCCGTGGCAATCCGTTTCCCCCGTCTAATAGAAAAAGCCCGGCAGCATATGCTGCCGGGCCTTTTTGCTTTTTTATGCCTCTGTCTCTCGGATTTGGATGCCCAGCTCTTCCAGCTGGCTTTCGTCCACCCGGTCGGGGCAGTCGGTCATGGGCTCCGAGGCGTTTTGCAGCTTGGGGAAGGCGATCACATCCCGCAGGCTGTCGCAAGAGAGCATCTGCATCACCAGCCGGTCCAGGCCGATGCCCATGCCCCCGTGGGGCGGGGCGCCGTACTTGAAGGCGTCGGTGAGGAAGCCGAACTTCCGGTGGGACTCCTCCGGCGTCAGCTCCAGCAGGTCGAAAATCCGCTGCTGTAGCACCGGGTCGGTGATCCGGATGGACCCGGAAGAGAGCTCCACGCCGTTGAGCACCAGGTCATAGGCCTTGGCCCGGACTTTTGCCTTGTCTGTCTCCAGATAAGGCAGGCACTCGTCCATAGGCGCTGTGAAGGGGTGGTGCATGGCCACATACTGGCCCAGCTCCTCATCATACTCGAAGAAGGGGAATTCCAAGACCCACAGGAAGTTGTACTTGCCCTCTGGGATCAGATCCAGCCGCCGGGCCACGGTGGTCCGCAGCTGGCCCAGCTGGGTGAGGACGTTTGTATTCTTGGTGTCGGCGATGATGAGGACCACGTCCCCCGTCTCCGCACCGGCGGCCTGGAGGATGGCGACCATCTCGGCCTCCGTGAGGAACTTGGCAAAGGAGGAGCTGACCCCGTCGGCGGTCAGGCGGACCCAGGCGATGCCCTTGCCGCCAATGCCCCGGATAAACTCCGTCAGCTTGTCGATCTCCTTCCGGCTGAGGCTCTGGACGGCGCCCTTGGCGGTGATGCCCCGGACGCTGCCGCCGGCCACGGCGGAGGCAAAGACGCCGAAGCCGCAGTCTTTCACCAGATCGGTGAGGTCGTAGATCTCCATGCCGTACCGGGTGTCCGGCTTGTCCGAGCCGTAGCGCTCCATGGCCTCTTTATAAGACAGGCGGGGCAGGGGCAGGGGCACGTCTACCCCCAGCACCGTTTGAAACAGGTACTGGATATAGCCCTCCCCAATGGCCAGGACGTCCTCCATATCCACAAAGGACATCTCCAGGTCGATCTGGGTGAACTCCGGCTGCCGGTCCACCCGCAGGTCCTCGTCCCGGAAGCACCGGGCGATCTGCATGTACCGGTCAAAGCCCGCCACCATGGACAGCTGCTTGTACAGCTGAGGGGACTGGGGCAGGGCGTAAAAGGTCCCCTTGTGCAGGCGGCTGGGCACCAAAAAGTCCCGGGCCCCCTCGGGGGTGGACTTGATGAGCATGGGCGTCTCGATCTCGATAAAGCCCTGGCTGTCAAAGTAGTCCCGGGTGGCCTTGGTCACCTTGTGGCGGAAGAGGATGTTCTGCTGCAAAACCGGCCGGCGCAGGTCCAAATACCGGTATTTCAGGCGCAGGGCCTCCCCGGTCTCGCAGTGGTCCACAATCTCAAAGGGGGGCGTCTCCGCCGTGGCCAGGATGCGCAGCTCCTGGACCTCCAGCTCCACGTCCCCGGTGGGCAGCTCCGGATTTTTCGCCGACCGCTCCCGGATAACGCCCCGGGCGGCCAGCACATACTCCGACCGGGCGGAGGCCGCCTTTTCAAACAGGTCCTTGGGGGTGTGCTCGTCAAAGGCCAGCTGCAGGATGCCGGTGCGGTCCCGCAGGTCGATAAACAGTAGGCCCCCTAAGTCCCGGCGGCGCTGGACCCAGCCGCAGACGGCGGCCGTCTGGCCCACGTTTTCCAGGCGCAGGTCCCCGCAGTAGCTGCTGCGCTTAAATCCCTGTAATGTCTCCATAACGCTCTACTCCTCTGCCTGGACGGCCTTACAGATGGCATCTGCCGCCAGGTCTATGATCTGTTTTTCCCCGGTGTCCATGTTCTTCAGCTCCACCCGCTGGCTCTCCAGCTCTGTGTCGCCCACCACCAGGCTGTACCGGGCGCCGATGCGGTCGGCGCATTTCATCTGGGCCTTCAGGCCACGGCCGGCGATGTCCCGCTCCGCCGCCACGCCCAGCTGCCGCAGCCGGTACACCAGGCACTGCACCGGGCCGTCCGCCGCATCCCCCAGGGCGCCGACGAACACGTCCGTCCCCTTTGGCTTGGGCAGCTGGATGCCCTGGGCCTCCAAAATCAAAAGCAGCCGCTCCAGGCCGCAGGCAAAGCCCAGGCCCGGGGTGCTGGGCCCGCCCAGGGCGGAGACCAGCCCGTCATACCGGCCGCCGCCGCAAACGGTGGACTGGGCCCCCAGGTCCCCGGAGACAAACTCAAACACCGTGCGGGTGTAGTAGTCCAGGCCCCGGACGATGCGGGGATTTACGGTATAGGCGATGCCCATCTGGTCCAGCAGGGCCTTAGTCTTTTCAAAGTGTTCCCTGCACTCGTCGCAGAGATAGTCTAAGCCCACGGGGGCGTCTTTTGCCACCGCCTGGCAGCTGGGGTTCTTGCAGTCTAGGATCCGCAGGGGGTTTTTCTCCAGCCGGTCCTTACAGGTGTCGCAGAGCTCCGACTCCCGGGCGTGGAAGTAGTCTTTTAAGGCCTTGTGGTACTGGGGCCGGCAGTTGGGGCAGCCGATGGAGTTGAGCTCCAGGCGGATGTTTTTTACCCCCAGGCGCCGGAAGATCTCCACCGGCAGGGAGATGATCTCCGCATCCGCCTCCGGCCCGGCGGCGCCGAAGCACTCCACGCCGAACTGGTAAAACTCCCGGTAGCGCCCCGCCTGGGGCTGCTCCCCCCGGAAGTTGGGGGCGATGTAATAGCACTTCACCGGCAGGCCCGGGCCGTAGAGGGAGTTTTCCAAAAAGCTGCGCACGGTAGAGGCGGTCCCCTCCGGCCGGAGGGTGATGGACCGGCCGCCCCGGTCGGTGAAGGTGAACATCTCCTTCTGCACCACGTCGGTGGTGTCCCCCACGCCCCGGACAAACAGCTCCGTGTGCTCAAAGGTGGGGAAGCGGATCTCCCGGAAGCCAAAGGCCTCCGCCGTTTTCCGCAGGAGGCCCTCAATATACTGCCAGCGGTAGACTTCGCTGGGGAGGATGTCGTTTGTCCCCTTGGGCCTTGTGATTTTCTCCATCGGGCATTTCCTTTCTCTAAAGGGCGGATGGGCCCCAGTCAAAGATTCGGCGCAGGCCAGCCGCCTGCGCCCAGAGAGCCGGAGCGGGAGGCTGGGCCTCCCCCGGCTATTTCTTCGGGTTTACAATGTCCCGCCAATCCAAATCGCCCCGCTGCAGGCCCAAAATCAGGACCTCCGCCGTGGCCACGTTGGATGCAAAGGGGATGTTGTGCTGGTCGCACAGGCGGGCGATCTCATGGACCTCGTCCATGGTCTCATCCCCCTGGGGGTCTTCAAAAAACAGCACCAGGTCGATCTCGTTGTAGGCGATCCGGGCGCCGATCTGCTGGTTGCCCCCCTGGCTGCAGGACAGGTACCGGATCACGGGCAGGCCGGTAGCCTCCGCTACCAGGCGGCCGGTTGTGTTGGTGGCGCATATGGTGTGTTTGGCCAAGATACCGCAGTAGGCGATGCAAAATTGCACCATCAGTTCCTTTTTTCGATCGTGGGCCAGCAGCGCAATGTTCATTCCGGTTCCCCTTTCTCTATTTCACTCTCCACAGCGGCACATCCCGCCCCTGGATACGGCGGGCAATATGTAGGAAGGCCACCGCTGCGCCCTTGGTCTCGCTGAGCACCAGGGCGGCGCCCCGGTTGGCGGCAAGGGTCACTTCTTTGTCCTCCGGCACCAGGCCCAAAAGCTGGGCGCCGGTGATGTCAATGATATCGTCTATGGTTTCGCCCGACCGCTTCAGCAGCTTGGGCACCACCCGGTTTGCCACCAGGCGCACATCCTCGATCCCCAGGGCCTCCAGCTCCATCACGGCCCGCTGGGCGTCCCGCAGGGAGGCGACGTCCGCCGTGGCCACCACGATGGCCCGGTCGGCAAAGGCCGCCGCCAGGGCAAAGCCCCCGCCGATCCCCGCCGGGGAGTCGATGAGGCAGTAGTCGTACTGCTGGCGGATGGCCTGGATCAGGGCGCCGAACTGGGCCCGGTCCAAATCCTCCGGGAAAATGTCCACCGGCGCCGTTAGCAGGTACAGGCCGGGTATGTCCGGGTGGGCGGCCGCCGCCGTCTCTAAGGGGCAGTCCCCCACCATCACATCGTAAAAATTCTTCACCGCCAGGTCGGACATGCCCAGGGCCAGGTCCAGGTTCTTCAGCCCCAGGTCACAGTCCAGGCAGAGGACGCTGCGCCCTTCCGCCGCCAGGCAGGAACCCACGGCGCCCACGGTGGTGGTTTTGCCTGTCCCCCCCTTGCCGGAGGTGACCACAATCACCGTACCCAAAGCGGCCTCCTTCCTTTGCCGCTGGGCGGCAAATGCTAAATCTAATCCATTATATCCAAGATCCCCGGCTTTTGCAATCGTCTACGGGGATTTTTTGCCGAAATTCTCAAGGCAATAGCTGGTTTTCCGTGTCCACGGTATTCCAGTTCCCCTGGGTCTGGAAGTAGGCTGCCAGCACATCCCGGGCGATGCCCGCCACGGCGCTGCCGGAGCCGCCCTTTTCCACCACCACGGCCACGGCGATCTCCGGGTCCTCCGCCGGGGCAAAACAGATGAATACGCCGTCGTTGGTGGTGTTGCCCGTCTGGGCCGTACCGGTTTTGCCCGCTACGGTGACCGGCAGGTCCTGGAACAGGTAGGTGGTGGCGCCCTGGGTGGTCACCTCTACCATGGCCTCCGTCACCACGTCAAAGTAGTGCTGGTCGGCCTCCACAGTATTCAGTACCTCCGGCTGGTTTTCCTCCACCGGCTGGCTGTAGTCGTGGGTGTAGATGCCCCGGAGGATGGTGGCGGCGTAGCGGATGCCGCCGTTGGCCAGGGTGGAGGCGTAAGCGGCCATCTGCAGGGGGGTAAAGGAGTTGTACAGCTGGCCGATGGCCGCCTGGAGGGTGTCGCCCACATACCAGTCGATGCCCTCTGTCTCCAGTTTATAGGCCGGGGTGGCCAGCACGCCCTGCTCCTCGTCCAGCTCGATGCCGGTGGACTGACCCAGGCCAAAGGCCTTGGCATAGGCGGCGATGCGGTTGATGGTGAGGGAGGTGCCCACCACATAGAAGTAGTAGTTGCAGGAGTCCCGGATGGCGGAGCGCACATCCTCGTCCCCGTGGCTGCCGGGGTAGATCCAGCAGGTGGGCTGATAACCGGTATATTCGGTATATATCCCCTCGTCGTAGATGGTGTCATACTCCCCGATGACCCCCTCTTCCAGGGCGGCCAGGGCCACCAGGGGCTTGAAGGTGGAGCCGGGGGCATAGGTGCCGGAGAGAGCCCGGTTCACGGCGGACACATCGTAGTCCGGGTAGCTGGCGCAGACCAGCACCTCCCCGGTGTCCACATCCATGGCCACAACGGCGCCGCCGGTGGACAGATCCTCGTCGGCGTCCCGGTCGGCGTTGAGCTGGTCGATCCAGGTGTCCAGGGCGTTCTCCGCCACGGCCTGGAGCTCGATATCCAGGGTGAGGACCACGTTGTTCCCCGGCTGGGCCTCCTCCGTCTCCAGGACCTCCGTCACCACGCCGGAGGCGCTTGTGGTGGTGGTCTGGACCCCGTTGACCCCCCGGAGCTGGCTCTCGTACAGGCGCTCGATGCCGTACTTGCCCACCAGGTCGTCCAATTCGTAGCCGGCGGCCAGGTATTCCTCCACCTCGTCTTCATACAGGGGCCCGATGCGGCCCAGGACATGGGCGGCGTATTCCGTGGTGTACTCCCGCACGGAGGTGGTGACCACGGAGACGGCGGGGTAGCCCTGCTCCAAAAGCACGGTGATAAAGTCCGTGGAGGCGTCCTCCACAAAGACATAGGGGTCCATGTTCACAATGGAGCGCAGCTCCAGCTCATAGCGGATACCCACCACCATCCGGGCCTCTTCCCCGCCTAGGTCCGGGGAGACTGCATACCGGTCCCGGAGGAAAATCATCAGCTCCGCAGCGGAGATGTCCTCCTCTAAGTCAAAATAGGCCAGGTAGGCGGACAGGTTGCTCTGTTCCGCCGCCGTGGCGTCGCTCTCGTACACAAAGGTAGGGGCAGCGGTGATGGGCAGGCTGTCTGTGTAGCCCCCCTCGTACTCCACCGCCAGGGCAACCAGCTCCAGGATATAGGCATTGGGGTCGTCTAAGTCCAAGAGCTCGCTGCTGTTGATCTGGATGTTATAGCTGGCCCGGTTGGTGGCCAGGACCCGGCCGTACCGGTCGGTGATCTCCCCCCGGGAGGCCTCGATCTCGCTCTCCGTCACAATGGAGTTGCGGGACTCCTCGTAATAGGCGGCGCCGTTTAAAATCTGCATGTCGTACAGGCGCAGGGCATAGACCCCGATCACGGCGGCAATGAGGATGAATATGATGCCCAGGCGGGCCGGGCCGATTTGCTTTCTTTCCATGGGTATCTCCTAAAAAATCACTCCCGCCCGGCCACGGGGAACTTGACCCCCCGGCCCAGGCGTCTGGCTGGGTAGTAAAAGGGCAGGATAAACAGGGCGGAATAGGCCACCTGCAAAAGGCCGGTGCGGACCAGCGCCCAAGTATCTGCGCCCACAAAAAACAACAGGTTGAACATCTGGGCAAAGGCGGTGATGCAAAGGGCCCCGATGCTGCACAAGGCGTAAGAGGGGAAGCCCCGGGCCAGGGTCTTTTCCGACAGAAGGCCAATGAGCAGCCCCACCAGGGGCAGCACCGCAGCGAAGGTGGCGGCGGTATCCAGAGACATGTCCGCCAAAAGCCCGGCAAAAAAGCCGAAGATACAGCCCCGGAGGCTGCCTTCAAACAGGCCCACGCCCACCACGGCTATGGGCAGCAGCGTGGGCTTGATCCCCAGGATGGGCAGCCGGGAAAAGACCATGCTCTCCAGCACATACAGCACCAGGAGAAACA
Source organism: uncultured Oscillospiraceae bacterium (assembly GCA_964642465.1). GTDB lineage: Bacteria > Bacillota > Clostridia > Oscillospirales > Oscillospiraceae > CAZXRD01. The sequence goes on from CAZXRD010000058.1 coordinate 7,085, forward strand.
GCCCGTGGAGCAGCACCCGCAGGATAATCTTCCGGTATTTCATTTGGGGCTACCCCCTTTCTGAAAAACGGGCGCAGCCTTAGCTGGCCGTTGCAAAATCGGTAATCACAAAAATCTGGGACAGGTCCCCATAGTCCACAGCAGGGACCAGCACGGCGGTCTCCGTCAGGCCGGCGGCGTCCTGGGCCACCGTGGACACATAGCCCACCACCAGGTCCGAGGGCACCACGCCCCCCTGGCCGGAGGTGATGATGGCCTCCCCCGTGGAGACCTGGGCCCCGTCGGGGATATAGGCCAGCTGGAGGCAGCCGTTTTGCATCTGGCTAAACTCCCCCTGGGCGATGGCCGCCACGCCGGAGTCCTCCAGCAGCACGCCGCAGGCGAAGTCCGGGTCGATGACGGTGCGCACCGTGGCCCAGGTGCCGCCCAGCTCAATGACCTGGCCGGCCAGGTACCCGGTCTCTGTAATGACGCAGTCCCCTATGGCAAGGCCGTCATTTTCCCCCAGGTTGATGGTGAAGGTGGAGCTCCAGTTGGAGGCGCCCCAGGCGGTGACGGTCCCCTCCGCCAGCTGGAACTCCGGATGCCGCTCCTTGAGCCCCAAAAGCTCCCGGTACCGGTCGTTTTCCTCCAGGGCGCTCTGGGCGTCCCGCAGCAGGTTCTCCAGCTCCGCCACCCGCTCCTCCAGGGCCTGGTTTTCCGCCAGCAGGGTGTCGTAGTCGTGCATATAGCCGTACACATGCTCCAGCTCCCCGGCGATGGCGGAGACGCCGGACCGCAGGGGCTGGGCCAGGGCGCTCATCCAATCCCGGAGAAAAAACGCCCGGCCCCCCAGCAGGTAGGCGGAAGTGGCGATGGCCAAGGCCAGCACCAGGGCGATGATCCCGGCGATGACCCCTTTTTTCTTAAAAAACTCTCTCATAGTCCCTTGCTCCAAATCCGGTAACAGTTTGGGCGCTATTCCACGCCCCGGTAGTATAGGCCCCGGGTGAATTCATTGGGGGCATAGTAGTCATAGCCCAGATAGGTCTGAACTATACCCAGGCACTCCTTGGCATTTTCCGTTGTGAAGGACAGCCGGGCATAGCGCAGGCCCAGTTTGGCGTATTCCCCCTCCCGGTCCGCCAGGAAGAGCTTGTGGGAATTGAGGACCTGGCTGCGGCAGCCGGCTGTGGGCCGTACGGGGAACTCCGCCCCCTTCCGGTCGCTTAAATGGTTTAAATTATCACAGGCGCAGCGGCCCATGGCGTTTTTGATGATGCAGTTTTCTGTGAGCATCAAGGGCAGCCGCCCGTAGACAATGAGCTCCGTGTCCAGGCACTTGGAGACGTCCCGGATCTGGCCGAGCATCAGCTCAAAGGACAAGGTGGCCGATTCCAGCTCCAGGGCCTTCAGCGTCCGCAGGGCCTGGGAGTTGAACACGTTCAGGCCAAAGTCCCCCCGGACCCGGAAGCCCAGGGCCTTGGCCAGGCGGATCTGGCCCAGGTTCCCGGCCAAAACCGTCTCCACACCCTGCGCCTTGGTCTGGAGCAGCTTTTTGGCCAGGGCCGGCAGCTCGCTGTCCCAGGCCACCCGGGGCAGGGCGACACAGATCTCCGTATCCCCGCCTTCAAAGTGGCGCAGCTTTTCCGGGGCGGCCAAAAATTCCTCCACCGGCAGGTACAAAATGGCGGGCTTTGCCTCCGCCAGGCCCTTGGACAGCTGGTCCGCCCGGAGGACGGACACGGTATAGGCCGGGGGCTCCGCCAGGTTTAAAAGCCGCAGGCCCGGGTGAAATTCCCCCTTCTCCGGGGGGGTAAACTGGGCCCGCTGGGCAGAGAGGGTGTCCAGCACCTGGCGGCGCAGGTCGTTTACCGCCGACACCGGCAGATACAGCCCCGGCTCCACCACGGCCTGCAGGCCCTGGCAGATGTAGGGGGTGCCCCCGGTGCGGCCCAAAAGGGATTGGAGCCGGTCCTTATCCAGCTCCTGGTGGAAGGCCACCTCCGGCAGGGGGCCCTGGGCCTTGGCCACATGGCCCGCCTCGTCAGAGACCGCCAGCTGGGCGGGCTTCCCCTCCTGGATCATGGCGTAAAATTTGACCGGCACCCGCTGGTACTCCGTGGAGGTATAGCGGTTTTTCGCCTGGGCGAACTGGGGGATCTCCCCCTTGTCCGCCTCCTGGCGGATGCCGAACATGTTCTCTTTCGTCCCGGTAAAATACCCGTCGGTAAACCCCTGGCGGGAAAAGGCCCGCTCTAAGGTCTCCATCTCCTCCGCCGTGGGGCCACGCCCCTCCCGGATGGCCCGGGCATAGATCTCCGTCACAATGGCGGCGTACTCCGGCCGCTTCATCCGTCCCTCGATTTTGACGCAGCTGACCCCCATGTCGTCCAGTTCCTGCAGGTGCCGGATCAGGCAGTTGTCCCGCAGGCTCAGGGGGTACTGGACCTGGCTTTTCCCCATGCGGTAGGACAGGCGGCAGGGCTGGGCGCAAAGGCCCCGGTTCCCGCTGCGCCGGCCGATGAGGGCGCTCATATAGCACTGGCCGGAATAGCTCATGCAAAGGGCCCCGTGGACAAAGACCTCCGTCTCAATGGGGGCGTGGCCGGCGATGTACTCCAGCTCCCGCCGGGGCAGCTCCCGGGCCAGCACCGCCCGGGTGAGGCCCAGGTCGGCGGCCATTTTCACCCCGTCTAGACTGTGGAGGCTCATTTGGGTGCTGGCGTGGAGGGGCATATGGGGCACCGCCGCCTGCAGGGCCCGCAGCACCCCCAAGTCCTGGACTAAGATGGCGCTGACCCCGGCGTCCGACGCCGTTTGGGCGAGCTCCGCCACCCCGGCCAGCTCCCGGTCCGTGGCCAGGGTGTTCAAGGTGACGTAGACCTTGACCCCCCGGATGCGGCAGAAGGCGGTGGCCCGGCGGAGTTCCTCCTCTGTGAAATTTTTTGCATTTTTTCGGGCATTAAACCCGCCGAAGCCCAGGTAGACTGCGTCCGCCCCGCTCTGCACGGCGGCACGCAGCCCCTCCGGGGACCCGGCGGGAGCCAAAAGTTCCAACATTAGTTCTGTGTCCTTTTCAGCTTGGCGATCTCCCGCTTCAGCTCCGCCACTTCGGCCCGGGCCTTGGTGGCGTCATCTAAGCAGTTTAAAATCTGGCTCCGGGCATTTTCCGCCACGTCCACCGCCTTAAAGTAGTCCTCGGCAATGGTCAGGGCCGCCAGCACCGTCACGTCCACATCCGAGCCCTTGGTGCTGCCCCGGACCTCCAAAATCTTGGCGTCCACATACTGGGCCACCCGGCGGATGTTCTCCTCGCTCTCGTCGGAGATGAGGGTATAGGTGTTGCCGCCGATGGAGACAGTTACTCGATTTTCCATAGTATTTTCAAACGCCCCTTTCTCCTATCCGCCTGCCATTGCAGGCGGCGGGTTTTGCTTTGATTCCCCTGGGGCGATTCCCCAGGCGGGCATGGCGATCGAGGCTTGTCCTCAAATGGCCATGCTGCTTTTATTATAGCATACTCTGTCCCAGGCCGAAACCTATATTTTCATCTTTTTTCCCC
>CAZXRD010000059.1:0-10600 GCA_964642465.1 uncultured Oscillospiraceae bacterium
CAGAGACAGCTGTTCCGGCGGCGCCTCTACCATAGCCATACTCCGGTCAGAAAGCAGGCCCCGCAACACTGCCTCTGGAGTTAGGTGCAGGCCGGGCATAGCCCGACCGTTACAAAGCAGAAAATATTGGGCCCGCTTCAGCACGGCGCCTAGGTTTTTGATATCTGGAAAATCCAAGCGGCTACTGCGCCGGGCCCGCAGGATGCGCCGGGCACTTTTCACGCCGATGCCAGGCACCCGCAGCAGCAGTTCATAGGGCGCTGTGTTCACCTCCACCGGGAACTGGTCCATATGCTGTATGGCCCAGTTGCATTTTGGGTCCAACAGCGGGTTGAAATTGGGGTGAGCCTCATCCAGGATCTCCCCCGGCTCAAACTGATAAAACCGCAGCAGCCAGTCCGCCTGGTACAGCCTGTGTTCCCGCAGCAGGGGCGGCTTGGTTCCCAGGGCAGGCAAATTCCGGTCGCTGACCATGGGGAGATAGGCGGAGTAAAACACCCGGCGCAGCCCGTATTTCTTATACAGCGCCGCTGTCAAATGCAGGATCTGATAATCCGTCTCCGGACTGGCCCCTACGATCATTTGGGTACTCTGTCCCGCCGGCGCAAATCGGGGCGCATGCCGGTAGCGCACCAGGTCCTGACAGTTGCTCTGGATCTCTGTCGCAATCTGCCCCATGGGACCTAAAATACTGGCCTTGCTCTTATCCGGTGCCAGAAGCGCCAGGCTCTGCTGAGAGGGCAGCTCGATGTTCACGCTCATCCGGTCCGCATAGAGGCCTATGGTGGAGATCAGCCGGCTGTCCGCCCCGGGAATGGCTTTGGCATGGATATAGCCACGAAAATGGTATTCCTCTCGCAAAATGCGTAGGACCGCCAGCATCCGCTCGCAGGTGACATCCGGGCTACCCAGCACAGCTGAAGACAAAAATAGGCCCTCAATATAGTTCCGGCGGTAAAACTCCATGGTGAGATCCGCCAATTCCCGGGCGCCAAATGTAGCCCGGGGCACATCGTTGCTGCGGCGGTTGACACAATAGCTGCAGTCATAGGCGCAGGCGTTGCTCAGCAAGACTTTGAGCAGGGAGATGCAGCGCCCATCAGCGGCAAAACTGTGGCAAATGCCGCCCAAGGCTGTGTTGCCCATGCCGCCACCGCCCCGCCGCTGCACACCGCTGGACGTGCATGCCACATCATACTTAGCTGCGGCCGAAAGAATCTCCAGCTTCTCTCCCGTGTCCATATTTGCTCCCCCTCGCCTCTGAATCGAACATATGTTCTATTCCATATTGTACACGTCTTTGCCCCATTTTGCAAGAGGGATTTGTAAAAAGAAAAAGGCCCGCTGCACAATCTGTGCAACGGGCCTTTTGGCTAAACAAAAGCTTATTCTGCGTCTTCTGCCGGAGCCGCCTCTTCTACAGGGGCATCCTCTGCAGGTGCAGCCTCCTCTTCCATAACAGGGGGGTTGTCCGTGTCATAGACCACAACTTCCTCTTCCTGGGGAGCAGTTTCCTCCTGCACCGGCTTGGGAGCTACAGGCTCCAACAGGGCACGGATACTGAGAGAGACCTTTTTCTTGTCGTTGTCAATGTCGGTAATTTTCACCCGGACGGTTTCACCCTCGGTCAGGACCTCACTGGGCTTGCCGATCCGCCGGTCAGCAATCTGGGAGATGTGGATCAAACCGTCCACACCAGGGATAATCTCTGCAAAGGCGCCGAAGGGCATGAGCTTGACAATTTTGACCTCTGCTACGCTGCCGGGCTCATAGGTCTCTGTAAACTTGGTCCAGGGATCCTGACTCCTATCCTTGTAGCCCAGGGAGATCTTTTTGTTCTCCTTATCAAAGGAGATGACATAGACCTCAATCTCGTCCCCAACAGAGACAACCACGGCGGGGTTCTTAATCCGGCTCCAGGACAGCTCGGAAACATGGACCATGCCGTCAATGCCGCCGATGTCCACAAAGGCGCCATAGGAAGTGAGGGATTTGACAACACCCTTGTAGTGCTTACCCACTTCAATCTCATCCCAGATCTTGGCCGCCTGCGCACGCCGCTCCTCATTCAAAACGGCACGGATGGAGCCCACCACACGGCGGCGGGACTGGTTGACCTCCGTAATCTTCAGGCGGACCTTTTTCTTCATCAGCTCTGTAGTGGCAGTGCCACGGGGCAGACCGGTTTGGGAAGCAGGTACAAAGACACGCACACCCTTCACCGAGACAATAATGCCGCCCTTGTTCTCTTCCACAACGATGCCTTCCACCGTTTCGCCGCTTTCCCGGGCCGCTTCAATATCGTCCCAGCTCTTCACCGTGTCCAGACGCTTCTTAGAGAGCATAACGGTGCCCTCCACATCATTGACACGCATGACATAGGTTTCAATCTCCTGGCCGATTTTTACCAGATCCTCCACCTTGGCAGAGGGATCGTCTGTCAGTTCAGAAATGGGTATGTACCCAGACTGCTTGGTGCCCAGGTCCACGGAAATTTCAGTAGGTGTAATTGCCGCTACAACGCCAACAACCTTTTCTCCTGTATATAAAGTTTTAATGGATTTCTCCAGCAGTTCCTCGAAGGACTCCTCTGCGGACTCTGCCGCCTTAACCTCCGCCTCCTGTACAGCTGGTTCCTCCTGGATCATGCCCTCAACTTTGATCTCTTCGCTCATCTTGTCACAGACCTCCTTTATTATCCATGCAGGTGCAGAAGCCCCTGCCGTGATACCAACGGTATCCGCTCCGCTCAACACAGCTGGATCAAGCTCGTCTGCTGACTCGACAAAACATACGTGGGGGCAATGATTTGCACAGATAGCCGCCAACCGGCGGCTATTGGCACTGTTTTTGTCTCCAATGACAATCATTGCATCGCAAGCATCTGACAGTTCCATGGCTTCCTGCTGCCGTTTAAACGTAGCATTGCATATTGTATCAAATATTTTGATGTTTGTACACTGTTTTTTTAGAATTTTATTGCATTTCTCCAGATTGTTGTAAGCCCCAGTGGTCTGAAATACCATCGTAATGGGCAGAAATCGGTGATTCTCCTCACCTAGCCATTGTTCCAAGGCCTCCGGTGTTTCAAACACTTTCGCCTGCCGGCAGCAGCCACGGATGGCGATAATCTCCGGATGGTCCGGAGACCCCAAGATCACCGGCAGACGCCCTTCCGCTTCCGCTGCTTCAACAATTTTGTGGATTTTAAACACATCCGGGCAGGTGGCGTCAATCAGGCGGAACCCCTGGCGCTCCAAATCCCTATACTCCCGGCTGCTGATGCCATGGGACCGGATAATCACTGTGCTCCCGGGGGGGATATCCTCCACACGGTCCGCCCGGTGCACGCCCAATGCCTCCAGCCGGGCGATCTCCCGCTCGTTGTGGATAATGGGCCCCAGCGTATAACAGGGGCCTTCCGCCGCAGCCCGTTCCGCCAGGCCCACCGCCCGGCGCACGCCAAAACAAAAGCCGGCCGACTTAGCCAAACGCAATTTCATGCTTCTAATTTCTCTTTCAATCCATTGATTTTTTCCATCAGCTCTTCCGCTGCAGCGGCTTTGCCCTCGTGGTCATTTTTTTCCAAATTCAGCATATAGGGCTCTCCAATCACCACTTGCACCCGGGAAAAAACATGTTTATGCCCCGGCATATACACAGGGACAATGGGCACCTTAGCCCGGGAGGCCAATAAAATGGCGCCGGTCTTGGCTGCAGAGGCGTCCCCCTCGTCCACCCGGGTACCCTGGGGGAACATGGCCACTTTTTCGCCGCTTTTCAAATACTGCAGCGCCGTTTTAATCGCTGTGATATCCGAGTGCCCCCGGTCTACCCCAAAGGTGCCCAGGCGCCGCAGCAGCCCGCCTAACAGCGGGATATGCATCAGCTCCGCCTTGGCCATGAAATGGATCTGGTGCCTTTTCCTATAGGCGTGGGCAATAAAGATGGGGTCCGTATACCCTGTGTGGTTGGAGCAGATCAACGCCGCCCCGTCCTGGATATTCTCCCGGCCAATCACACGGATGCGGTACAGAGGAAACAGCAGCACGTTCACCACGGCTAAAATAAATCGGTAAAACCTCATAGCCCCAACTTCTCCTGGATGATCTCCGAAATTTGCTGAATACTGGTCTCCAGCTCGTTGCCGGTGGTGTCCAGCCGTACGGCATCCTCCGCCGGTTTCAGGGGCGCCAGGGCTCGACAGCTGTCATTTTCATCCCGGTACTGGATGTCCCGCAAAACCTCGTCAAAACTGGTGTCCACACCCTTGGCCTGCAGCTCCTCATACCGGCGGCGGGCCCGCTCTTCCGGGGAGGCGGTGAGGAAAATCTTTACCGAGGCATCCGGCAGGACCACTGTGCCGATATCCCGGCCGTCCATAATCACATCGTGGCGCCGAGCCATGTCCCGCTGCATCTCCAACAGGAAGGCCCGCACCGGCGGCATAGCCGACACATCCGAGGCGTAGATCGAAACCTGGGGCAGGCGGATATCCTCGGACACATCTTCCCCATTTAAAATCATGTGCTGGACCCCGTCCGGGCCATAACGCATTTCAATCTGCATCTGGGGCAGCAGGGCCGCCACGCCGGCCTCATCCTTGGAATCCACACCGTTGCGCAGGGCAAAAAGCCCCACAGAGCGGTAAATCGCCCCGGTATCCACATAGACAAAGCCAAATTTTTGCGCCGCCGCTCGGGCCATGGTACTCTTCCCCGCCCCCGACGGACCGTCTATTGCTACGCTTCTATACTCCCTCATTGGAATGCTCCTTGCTGACAATATTCCGCTGCGGCACTGCCTGCAGCGTGGCCGGTAGACCAGGCAATCTGCAAATTAAACCCGCCGGTATAGGCGTCTACATCCAACACTTCCCCGGCAAAGTAAAGGCCCGGCACCAATTTGGAGGCCATGGTTTTCGGTTCCACTTCCCGCACCTGTACGCCGCCGGAGGTGACAATCGCCTCCGCCCAGGGGCGTGGGCCCTGGATATCCAGCCGCAGGCCCTTGATAACTTCCAGCAAGCACCGCCGCTGGGCCTTTGTAATGGAATGGACCTTGGTCTCCGGCGGGATCCCCGTAGCCTTTACTATAACAGGTATCATGAGCCGATTCAATAGATCCCCCAAGGCGTTTTGAAAGTCCCGGTTATGATATTTTTCAAAATCCCGCAGGATCCGCAGATCCAGCTTTTTCTCGTCCAATGCCGGTTTCAGGTCCAAAAGGATATAATACTGCTCCTTTTGAAAGTCCCGCATATGGGCGTTGGCAGATAAGATGAGCGGACCGGAGACGCCAAAATGGGTAAACAGCATTTCTCCAAAATCCGTATAGACCATCTTATTTTGTCCCGTATAAACGCTAATACGCACATTGCGCAAAGAGAGGCCCTGCATCTCCCGGCAAAACCCCTGCCGCACTTCCAGAGGCACCAGGGAGGGCACCGGCTGCACAATGCTGTGGCCTAACGCCTTGGCCAGGCGATAACCGTCTCCCGTGGAGCCAGTCAAGGGATAGCTGCAGCCCCCGGTGGCCACAATCACCGCCCGGGCCTCCACCCTGCCGTCTGCGAGCTCCACACCAGAGATATGGCCATCTTCTGTTAAAATTCTAGTGGCCCGGCTGCCCAAACACACTTGGACGCCCGTGCGCTTGAGTTCCCGCTCCAAGGCGGATACGATATCCGCCGCCCGGTCGGAAACCGGAAACACCCGGTTCCCACGCTCCGTTTTTAAGGGGACATGCCGGTCTGTAAAAAAAGCCATCACATCCTCCGGCCCAAAGCGGGAAAGCGCTGCGTATAAAAAGCGCCCGTTGGTGGGCGTATTGGCTATGCAGGTCCGCAGGTCGCTGTCATTGGTGACATTGCAGCGGCCTTTCCCCGTGATCCGCAGCTTTTTCCCCAGCATGGCATTGGGCTCCAGAAGCTGTACCCGTACCCCCTGGGCCGCCGCCGTGGCTGCGGCCATCATGCCGGCCGCACCGCCGCCGATCACCACCAGGTCAGTTTTCCACTTTTTCATAGACCTGATATTCCGCCCAGATGCTCTCCAATTTTTCAAAGGTCTGGGCCAGCTCCTCATTGATCTTAGCCCCGACTGCCACTGTCAGTGCATTGATCAGGCTCAAAGGCGCCACAAGGGAATCCAGGAAGGAGACCATATCGCTGCGGGCATAGAGCTTGATATCTGAAATCTGGGACACTGGGGACAGGGCCCCGTCTGTGAGGCCAATTACCGTCGCCCCCATGTCGTGGGCAAACGCCATGGCTTTCACTGCACGGCTGGAATATCGGGGAAAGGAGATGCCAATCATCACATCCCCCTTTTGAATGCGGAAAATCTTCTCAAACACTTCGCTGACCGAATTGTTGCTGACAATCTCCACATTTTCAAAGAGCAGATTGAAATAAAAGCCCATAAAGTTTGCCAGGGCCAAAGAGGAACGCATACCCAGGATATAAATGCGCTTTGCACCTAAAATTGCATTTACGGCCCGGTCAAACTCGCCCTTATCCACATCCTCCAGCGTCATACGGATTTTATCAATATCCGCATTTAACACCGCCGTCAGAATGTCCTTATTGCCCATATTATCCCGGGCCACCTCAATCCGTTGCAGAGAGGTAAGCCGGCTCCGGACCATCTCCTGCAGCGCCTTACGCATACCGGGATACCCGTCATAACCCAGTTCTGCGGCAAACCGGACCACCGTAGACTCACTGACGCCTACCGTCTTGCCCAGCTTGCCCGCCGTCATAAAGGCCGCCTTGTCATAGTTCTCTGCAATATATTTTGCAATCCGCCGCTGCCCTTTGGAAAACTTCACCTGGGCCTCTTGAATCAGCGTTAATACATCTTTTACGCTATTCGCCATTTCAACACCACCATTCCACGGTTTTTCACTCGTTACCTTCCTATCATACGCACATTCGGCCAGAATTGCAAGCACATTTTGCAATTTTTATTTGCGAGTCTTGCATCATAGGTGTTGCTGTAAAAGGCGGATCTCCTGGCCGGTCAAATATCTCCAATGGCCAACGGGCAAGCTGCCCAAAGTCAGAGGGCCTTCCGATACCCGGCGCAAGCGCTGCACCTGCAGCCCCAACGCTTGGCACATGCGGCGAATTTGCCGGTTTTTCCCCTGGTGGATGGTCACCGCCAACACCACCGGCGGCCCGGGCTCCAACAGCGCAACGTTGGCCCGGCAAATGGGCTCCCCTTCCAAATGGTCCATTTCCGCCAGGCCCTGAACAGCCGTCTCTGCGCCTCCACCTGTTACCCACAGATGGTAGGTCTTCTCCACGGCATGGGACGGGTGCATCAACTGATGGGCCAGCGCCCCATCGTTGGTCAGCAGCAATAGCCCCTCGGAGTCCATATCCAGCCGGCCCACCGGGTAGACCCGCTGCGGACAACCCGTCACCAGATCTGCCACCGTCTTTCGGCCCTTTTCGTCCTTAAGCGTGGTTACATAGCCCCGGGGCTTGTTGAGCAATATGTACACCTTGTCCCCCGGCGGCTGCAGGGGGACGCCGTCCACCGTGACGCTGTCCCGCTGCAGATCCGCTTTATCCCCCAGGACCGCCGGGCTGCCATTGACGCAAACCCGGCCCTGGCGGATCATATCCTCCGCCGCCCGGCGGGAGGCAAGACCGCAGGCAGAAATCAATTTTTGCAGGCGTTCTTCCATAGCCCTCTCCCTTTAGCCCCCGGTATAGCCTATGGGGCCATATAAATTGGCCAAATACCAGGCCCGCTTCAGTTTTTCCCAGGTGGTCAGGCGGACGCCCTCTGCGACTTTCACCGTCTCCTGGGCCACTAGGTCAACAGACCCAGCTTGTTTGCCATTGACATAGACCTCCGCAGTGCCTAGGACTGCGCCCTTTTCCACAACGGCGTAAAGAAAAGCCGGCAGGGACACCTGGACCTCCACAGTATCCTCTTCCGCCACCAGGAGATACAGGTCCTGCATGGCCACCACTTGGACTAGCTCGCTGGCACCAGAGACCACGCAGACCTCCCCGTAGCTCGTCCCTCTTGCAATGACCTGCTGGCGGCTGTAGGCGGAAAAGCCCCAATCGTATAGGGCCGCATGGTCTGCCCAGTCGTTTCCGTCATTTAAGGTGACGCAGATCAGGTTTGTCCCCCAGCGGGTGGCGCAGGACACCAAGGTCCGCCCTGCCCGCTGGGTGTAGCCGGTCTTGCCGCCGATCACCCCGTCGCAGTTCCAGAGCAACTTATTGTGGTTTGTAAATGTCCGGCCGCCGATGGTAATGGTTTTTGTACCTGTGATCTCCGCAAACGTTTTATTTTGCATGGCGGCCTGCATGATCTTGGCCATATCATAGGCCGTGGAGTAATGGTTGTCCCCATCCAGGCCGTGGGGATTTTCAAAGCTTGTGCCAGTCAGGCCCAGGGCCTGGGCTTTTCATTCATCCACTGGGCAAAGGCCGCTTCGCTGCCGGCTGTATAACAGGCCAGCGCCGTGGCCGCATCATTGCCGGAGTGGAGCAGCAGGCCATAGAGCAGCGTGCGCACGGTGAGCTGTTCCCCCGCCTGCAAATACATAGAGGAGCCCTCGATCCCCGTGTATTCCGGCTGGATCTCCACCAAGGCCTCTGGATCGCAGTGGTCTAGGACCACAAGCGCCGTCATAACCTTCGTCAGGCTGGCAATGCGCATCTGCTGGTCCATATTGGCCCCGCACAACACCTGGCCGCTGTCCATATCCATAAGGATATAGGCGGTGGCCGAGGTGCTCGGCGGCTCTGTCGCCGCCTGGGCCGGGGTGGCACAATCCCCCCGCAGAGCAAAAGGCAAACCAAGGTAATATAAAAAGACTTTTTTCTCACAAATAAGCACCACCCGATGTATAAGTTGGGCAGTGCTTATTATAAACAGGGGATAAATTTTTTATCCAGGCTTACTCCTTGGTCTCTTTTGGCTCTTTTTTAAACAGGCTCTGGATTTTATCAATGATTTCCGGCGCCACTTCCAGGGCCCGATCTACGGTGCTGCTCGCCGGCGGCATGATATTCATAATGCGCACATTCCCGTCCTTGACCACCAGAAAAGCCACCGGATTGATATTGACACCGGCGCCGCTGCCGCCGCCAAAGGCAGGCTTGTCCTTTTGGTGAAAATCTGAGCCGCCGGAGGCAAAGCCAAAGGAGACTTTGGAAACCGGGATCAGCGTGATCCCGTCAAAGGTGGTGATGGGCTGGCCCACAATGGTATTCACATCAACCATTTCCCGGATCTTCTGCATGGTCGTCTCCATCAGGTCGCCGATTGGATGTCTGTCCATTTTTCGTTCCTTCCTTTCCTGAAGTCGGCGTTTCACTGCCGCTCTTTACTATGCCCCACAGCAGGCTGGCCGCAATGGAAATCACCGCCCAGACCGCCAGGGTGCAGGTTGCCTGCAGATAAATGGTGGGTTCCTGGGCTTGAAAATCCACGGTGGCCCGGATGTCCCGCTCTTTGATCTGCACCAAGTTTTCCATAGCCGCCAGGGCCGCCCCTGTGGCTGCGTAAAAGCCGCCAAAGGCCATAGCCGCCTTGGCCGGGTCCTCCGGATCTGCCGCCGTATAATAGACGATCAGCCGGTCTATGACCAGGTGGCGGCGAAGTTTGCCCAACGCCCGCTGGATGGCGGGGAGCATACGCCGGATTTGGCCCAGTTTGCCGCCCTTTTTTTCCGGCGGCGGGGCTTCTCTTTCGGCCTTTTTCTCTTTGGCTTTTTTCTTACGCTCTTTTTCCGCCTTCTTTTCCCGTTTCCGGGCGGCTTTCTCCTCCGGGATGGGATAGATCGCTTTGGAGACGGGCCCAACCTTCAGGCGGATAACAAAGCCCTGATCGCTGTATTCCGCATTGGCGCCCACTTGCACAAAAGCCAAAATCCCCAAAAACACCAGGATCCCCAGCACCACATACAGCGCTGTCATGCTTCCACATCCTCTTGTTGCGCCGGAGCTTCTCCTTGCTCATCCGCCGGCAGCGCCTCAATCACTTGCTCGCTGCGGAGTTTTTCAATGGCCGCCTGAATCTTCATCTGTCCCTCTTGCTCCTCTCCCTCCGGCAAATCCGGCAATTCCTCCAGAGAGCTTAAATGGAAGGCCCGCAAAAAGGCGTCCGTGGTCCGGTACACTCTGGGCCGGCCGGGTACGGCCAGGCGGCCGCAGGCCTCAATCAGACCCCGATCGGCTAAAAGTCCCACAGTATAGGAACTGTCCACGCCCCGCACCTGTTCCACAAAGGCCCGGGTAGCGGGCTGGTAATAGGCGATGATGGCCAGGACCTCTAGGGCCGGCTGGCTCAGTTGCGGCGGCTTTCTGGTCTCCAGGGTCCGGCGGATCAAATCGGCATGTTCCGGCGCCGAGCACATTTGCAGGGCATCGTCCAAAAAGAGGATGCGCATGCCCCGGCGCTCAAATTGATAGGTATCCGCCAGTTTCCTGGTCACCTGGCGCACTGTGTCCGAATCAATACCCAGCACGTCCGCAATCCGTTTGACCGGCACCGGTTCTCCAGCTGCAAATAGTATGCCCTCTACAGCGGACTCTATTTCTCGAATCTCCATATTTGGAAAATCTCCT
>CAZXRD010000060.1:0-3133 GCA_964642465.1 uncultured Oscillospiraceae bacterium
GCCATGTGCTGGACATGATATTTTTCCAGCCATTCGTGTTCTGTGCGGCGCTGGCAGAGCAAGTGGGTTTCAATCTGGTTGACAGCAGGCGTAACCCGATGAAATTCGATCAAATCAATCAGGCGATCCGGGTCGAAGTTCGATACACCGATCGCCCGGATTTTACCCGTTTGATATAGCTTTTCCAACTCCCGCCATGCAGCATAGTAGTTTCCGAACGGCCAGTGAAGCAAGACAAGGTCAAGATAATCGGTCTGAAGCTTTTCAAGAGATTTTTCCACAATTTCACGAGTGTTCTCATAAGAACGGAAGTTTACCTTCGTCACGAGAAATAATTCCTCACGGGGGATTCCGCTTTTCCGGGTCGCATTTCCAACCGCTTCTTCGTTCCCATAGGCCTCTGCCGTGTCGATCATGCGGTAGCCGCAGCGTAGCGCAGTCAAAACACTTTCCTCACATTCTGCGCCGCCCATCAAGAATGTGCCGAAGCCGAGCATGGGCATCTGCATGCCATTATTTAAAGTAATTGTGTTCACCATCATTCCTCCATTGTTTCCCATGTAAGTACTTGAGCGGGATTACCATTTGTGCTAAGTTAAGCATAGCAAGTTCGGGTAACTCGAAGTCAATATTTTTTTGAAGAAATTTTAGGAGGAACCATGGTTTATACACTGAAACAATTTGCTGCGATGTTTCATACGACAGAACACACAGTCCGCTATTATACCGACATCCATCTTTTGCCCTGCCAGAGAGATAAGGGCAACCGCCGCATTTTTAATGAGGAATCCGTCAACTGGATGCAGGGGATTGCCTGCTTGAAAGGCTGCGGTGCGTCTATTGAGGATATTAAAGAATACTGTGATTTGTGCCGCCTGCCGGAGTCCAGAGAAACACTTTACGCAAGATATCAAATCATTCTCCGGCAGCGGGAACAGGCGTATAAGCGCATAGAAGAAGCAAAAGCGACGGCGGCTTATATGGACGAAAAAGTGCAGCACTATGAGCAGATTTTGTCTGGTTTGATTCCCGATGACAGCAACCCGGAACACTGGACGGAAGATACAAGACCGGAAAAACATGAAGGATATAAGCATGGCTAAAAGCCAATTGCTATATGGTCTTTGATGAATAGGATTTTTCTATTCCTCCGGTTTTTCTTCCGGGGCGGGGGTGGTTTTGGCCCGTTTGCGTCGCCGGGCCCGCAGAATGAGGACGACGGCCACGGCCACTACGGCTAGGAAGATGATTACGCCGATCAGGTTATAAGACAGCCACAAAAGGAAGCTGACAAAGCCGTCCTTTGCGCTTTGCAGGCCGTTTTGGAAAGCGGCGGAGATCCGGGTGCCCAGGGAGGCCCCTTCCCCCGGGTCGGCGGAAATGGTGGCCACTTCATTTAAATAGACGGTGATGGTGGCGTAGTCGATGAGGCTGTCATACCGGGACAGATCGGACTGATAGACCTGCAGTTCATACTCTACGCTGGCCAGGGCCTCCTCCAGGGTGATGAGATCTGCCACAGACTCCGCCTGCTCCATCAGCGCCAGCAGCCGGTCATGCTGGGCGGTGAGCGCCTGGATGTGCAGTTCCGTGTCGTAGTAGGCGCTGCCCACATCTTCCAAGGCCTCGGATTTGGATGTGAGATGGGCCACGTCTCCCACCGCCTGCATGAAGGCGGAATAGTTGGCCTGGGGGATGCGAATGACGTAGTTGCCGGAGCGGGGGGAGGTAGAATAATAGCTCCCGGCGGAGAGATCGCTGGTTTCGTAGTAGCCGCCGTTGCTCTGGACCAGGGCGTCCAAAGCGGCGATTGCCTGGTCAAAGTCCGTGGTCTGGAAGTAGAGGGTGGCGTAGTAGATGATTTTGGCGTCCTCCCCCAGATAGGGGTTTTCGCCGTTTGCATTGCCCTGGGGGGCGCCGGAGTCTAAGGTCGTGTCTGTGTTCATGCCGATCTCCCCGTTGCCCTCCATAGAGACGCTGTTGTCCGCATTGCCGGCGGCGCAGGCGGTGAAACAGGCGATGGCCAGAACCAGGGCTAAGAGCATGGCCAGTATTTTTTTCATAACGAAGCTCCTTTCTCCCAAAGAAATTTCCTTTCCTACCCTATAAGACGGAAAAACCAGGCCGGGGATGCGGCTATCCCCGGAAATTTTTCGCCAAACGGTGGCTTTTTTCCTGGTTTCTCTGCTATACTTGGCTCATCCGTCCGGCGCAAGGCCGGGCAGGACAAAAGGAGGCGGCAAAGTGAAAAAGAACGGGGTAGAAAAGACAAACGTCATGCGGCTGTTGGACCAGCACAAAATCCCATATCAGAGCCATACCTATACGGATACGGACGCCATAAGCGGTACAGAGGTGGCCCAGGTTTTGGGCCAGGACGTCCATCAGGTTTTTAAGACCTTGGTCACGGTGGGCAGCAGCCGGGCCCACTATGTGTTCCTGGTGCCTGTGTGCAGGGAACTGAACTTGAAAAAGGCTGCCAAGGCCGTGGGGGAAAAGAGCATAGAGATGGTCAAGGCAAAGGAGCTGCTCCCCTTGACCGGCTATGTCCACGGGGGCTGCTCCCCCATTGGCATGAAAAAACCCTTTCCCACCACCATTGACGCCTCGGCGGCAAACTTTCCCACCATTTTGTTCAGCGCCGGGAAGATCGGCTATCAGGTGGAGACCTCTTTGGAGGCGCTGAAAAAGATTTTGACCTTTACATTGGCGGATATCAGCGACTAGTTTTTCCCCCGCCCCGCCCCCGGGAAAGAAATTTTTCCGGAGACAAGTTTGTGACAGGATTTGCAGGGAGGGCAGGCCTATAATCAGGGGGCGGGAGGGAGTGCGATGACCACAATCTACATAGATGAACTGTTTCTCCTGAATTTTATCATCAACTACCTGCTGTTGCTGCTCACGGCCAAGATCGCCGGGGACTACATGCGCCGCTGGCGGTTGGCTGTGTCTGCTGCATTGGGCGGCGTTTATGCCGCCGCTTCGGTGTTCCCGACCCTGGGCTTTTTAGGGAACCCATTTATCAAGCTGGCCGTGGCGGCGGGGATGGCCCTGGTTGCCTTTGGCGGGCAAAAGCGGCTGCTGCGGCTGCTTTTGATCTTTTTGGCCGTCTCAGCGGCCATGGGCGGCGCCA
>CAZXRD010000060.1:3233-5897 GCA_964642465.1 uncultured Oscillospiraceae bacterium
TGGGCGGCGCCAGAGAGCGGACCCAGAAAGAGGTGGCGGATATGATGGGCATATCCCAATCCTATATTTCCAGACTGGAAAAACGCATCATTTTGCGCCTGCGCAGGGAAATATCCAAATTTATCTAAAACCTACTATCGTATGAAAAGACTTCTCCGGGGAAATACTGAAATTGTATTTCTTCCGGGGAGGTTTTTTCTTTGCAGGGCAAAGTAGAGATCTGCGGCGTCAACACGGCAAAGCTGAAGGTTTTGAAAAATGAGGAGATCATGGACCTGCTGGAAAAAAGCAGGAACGGGGATAAAAAGGCGAGAGAAGAGCTGATTGCCGGCAATCTCCGCCTTGTTTTGTCTGTCATCCAAAAGTTTTTAAACCGGGGGGAGAACGCCGACGACCTGTTCCAGGTGGGCTGCATTGGGCTCATTAAGGCCATTGATAACTTCGACCCCTCCCACATGGTGCGTTTTTCCACCTATGGGGTGCCCATGATCATTGGGGAGATCCGCCGCTATCTCCGGGACAACAGCGCCATCCGGGTCAGCCGCAGCATGCGGGACACGGCGTATAAAGTGCTGCAGATGAAGGAAAAGCTCCAAGGGGAAAACCAGCGGGAACCCACCGTGGAGGAGATTGCCAAGGCCTTGGGGGTGAAGCGGGAGGACGTGGTTTTTGCCATGGACGCCATTTTAGACCCTGTGTCCCTGTATGAGCCGGTGTATACCGATGGAGGCGACGCCATCTGCATCATGGACCAGGTGGGGGACAACAAGAACACCGACGAGCACTGGCTGGAGCAGCTGGCCTTGGAGGAGGCTGTGTCCCGGTTGGGGGAGCGGGAAAAGCATATCCTGGCTCTGCGGTTTTACGATGGCAAAACCCAGATGGAGGTGGCCGCCCAGGTGGGCATCAGCCAGGCCCAGGTCTCCCGGCTGGAGAAAAACGCCATTACCCAAATCAAGCGGAACCTATAAAACCATATGCAAAGGGGCAGGGGATTTCCCCTGCCCCTTGTTTGCCTTTGGGCACATAAGGGCATAAGCCTCGGGGGGGAATTTCCGGCGGCCATTGACAGAAACAGCCAAATGAGCGTAAAATGGGGCATATAAGCGGCGCAGCTGCACAGGGCCGGCACTTCGTGCCCGGCCCCATTTTTCTGCGGGGGAGGACGCCCCGGGAAGGGATGCCTGTGGAGAGTTTTATTTACTGTTTCAATGCGATAATCCCGCTGTTTCTGATGATTTTTCTGGGCCGGCTCCTGGTGTGGAAGGGGGGCGTGCCCCGGAGCTTTGTGGACATTTTAAACGACCTGGTCTACAAGTGGCTCATCCCCGCCTCGCTGTTCCGCAGCGTGTATCAGGCGGATTTATACGCCGCCTTTGACGGGAAGCTGATTCTCTTTACCGTAGGGGGTACGGCCTTTCTGTTTTTTGCCGGCTGGTTCATCGGGGCCAAAGTATTTGGCCATGGCCAGGGGGCCAGCTTTGCCCAGTGCTGTTTCCGTGGGAACTATACCCTGATGGCTATCCCGCTGATGGAGGGCCTTCTGGGCAGCAGCGAGATTGTCAAAGCCTCGGTTATGGCCCCCATCGCCATTGTGCTCTACAGCGTACTGGCGATTTTAGGGTTCACCATTGAAGGGTCAGAAAAAGGCCAGGGCATTTTGCGGAAAATCGGCAATATCCTGCTGAGCCTAATAAAAAACCCCTTTATCATTGCGGTGATCATCGCCCTGCCCTTTAGCATTTTCCAAATTCAACTTCCCCAGGTGATTTTCAAGCCCATTGACTACCTGGCCACCATCTCCACCCCGGTGGCCATGATCGGCATCGGCGGGGTACTGACCACACAGAAATTGCGGGAAAATTGGGGCCCTTCCCTGGCGGCCGCCCTGGCCAAGACCATCATCGCCCCACTTTTGATGCTGCCCTTGGCCATCTGGCTGGGCTTCCGGGGGACGGAGCTGGGCATCATCACCGTGCTGTTTTCTACACCGGTGGCGGTAAACGCCTACTCCACGGCCAAGGCCATGGGGGGAAACGGGGACATGACGGCCAATGCCGTCTTGTTTTCCACGGTTATCTCCGCCTGTTCCCTTGTGTTTTCCATGACGCTGCTCATGGAGCTGGGCCTGATATAAGGCTGCCCTTTCCGGCCGGCCGGTCATGAAACAGACCGGCCGGCCATACATTTTATAAGGGAGGGGATAGCTATGGTGTGCAGGATAGAAGAGCTGCGGTGCAAAGAAGTGATCAATGTGTGTACCGGCCAGCGCCTGGGCTTTGTATATGATGTAGAGGCGGATGTGTCTACCGGCCAAATATTGGCCCTGGTGATCCCGGGGCCTTGCCGGTTTTTCGGTCTGTTCGGCCGGGAGGATGACTATTGCATCCCCTGGGATAAAATCAGCCGGATTGGGGAAGATATCATTCTCATTGATGTGCCGGGGGAGCTGCGGCGGGAAAAGCGGCGCAAGCGGCCCTGGAGCTGATTTTTCTAGGCGAGAAAGACCTTGGAAGCGATTGACAAATTTCAACAATTTTTATATAGTATGCGTAGATGTTTTTCTAGATAAGGGAGAATTGAAAATTAGGAGTGAGAAGCATGTTTTGTATGCATTGCGGACAGCCTACGGACAATCCGGACGGCATCTGCGACAACTGCAAA
>CAZXRD010000060.1:5997-8689 GCA_964642465.1 uncultured Oscillospiraceae bacterium
GACAACTGCAAAGCTGCGGCGGAGACGGAGCCGGAGACGGCGTCATCGGCCTTCTGCATGTACTGCGGGCGGCCAACTTCCAATCCCGACGGAATCTGTGACCAGTGCAAAGCTGTGCGGCAGGAGAGCCAAACTGCGCCGGGGGCGCAAAAGGGCCCCTCTGGGTTCTGTATGAACTGCGGCATGCCCACGGACAATGCCGACGGGGTGTGCGACCGGTGCAAGGGCGTGCAGCCCGAGGGGGTTCATACGCCCCGCCAGGTAAGGGCGAAGCTCCCGTTGGACAAGTCTGTGTTTAAAGCGGCCGGCTTTTTCCTGGTGGTTTCCCTGGTGTGTTCCTTTGTTTTGGCGGCTTTGTTGTCCCTGATTTTAAAGGCCAGCAACGCAGATGTCATGAATCTGCTTGCCGCCTCCATGGATTCTGCCGAGGGCCTGGGGAATATGGGCGCACTGTTCTCCCCCTATGCGGTGTGGCGGCTCTGCTTCCTGAATGTGTACCGGATCTCTGTTTCTGCCATGGGGTACGGGATTTCTGGAAGCATCTCCATTATGAACCTGATCTATCTCGTTATCCCCTTTGTCTCCCTGCTGATTGCCTGGGTTTTGTATAAAAACGCCAAGGTGCGCCAGGCCCTGTCTTTCTGCTTGGGGGATGGCTACAGCACAGACGACCAGCGCAGCGTTGTGCTGATGGCGGTGACGGCGGTGGCCTATGGGGTGATCTTTTTCCTCACCTCTTTCATTCCCATGAACCTGGTCTCGTCGGATGCTTTGGGGGATCTGGGCTCTTTGGCCGGCGCCGGGGCGAAACTCTCCTTCTCTGCATTTCCCGCCCTGCTTTACACCATGCTTGTGGTGTTCGTGTTGGGTATGTTGGCGGCCTGGCTCACGGGCCACTTCTCCATGAAGAAGGTGGTAAGCCGGTGGCCGGCGCTGCGGGCCTGCCTCCAGGTGTATAAAAACTACATCGTGGGCGTCTTTGCCGCCGCTTTGGCCCTGTTTATTGTTTTGATTTTCAAGGCCGGCATGCCTTTCGGCAGCTATGTATCCCTCTTCTTCTACCTGCCCAATTTAACCGGCCTGCTCTCCAATGTCCTGCTTCTGGGCGGCCTAGGCCTCTCTGGCAGCGGGCAGATTGGGTCGGCATTGAATTTGTATGAAGGCAGCACCAATCTGCTATCCATGCTCTTGGGGGATAAGGCATTTTACATGACCATTTTGTCGGTGCTGTATATCCTCTTCCTCATTTGGTGCATGTGGCGGGCCTTCCGCCGTTTGGATCGGCGGGATCCGAAACAGTATTGGAAGCATGTGGGGATTGCCACAGCCGGCGTCTTGATTATCCAGGCCATTTTGGTCTATGTCTGCGGCGCACGGGTCAGCCTGTCTATGGTCGGCTCGATTTCCATTGGCAGCGGCCTGTGGCTTCCGCTCCTCTTTGTGTTGGTGGCGGCGGCCATTGCGGCCTTGATTGCCATGTATGTGCCCACCCTGATGATGCAGCCGACGGCCAACGGCTGGTTTGAAGACCGGCCCGGCGGCCGCCGCTTGGAGTGGATCATCATCGCCGTGCTGCTGGTGATCTCCCTGGTCTTCGGCTTCCTCATGGTGCCCAGCAGCCAGGGGAGTTCCTACCCCAGTGGCATTGGCACAGCGGAGGGAACCCTGAATCTCAATGATTACCCCGCCCAGGTGAGCCTGTACAACGGGGGCTATGTGTTTACCGATCAAAGCGGCGACCTTTACACCTACAGCAACGGGCGGATCTCCCCGTTTCCCACGGACGCCTATGCGCTGGACGACTATGATGAACTGCTTTTCTCGAATTCCACAGATCTGATGCTGTATCGCTCCTATAGCGGGGAGATGCGGGTCGTGGATGCCGGCGGTACCCAGGTGGGGCAGACCATCACCTATGACACGGCCTACCCGATCAGCGCCACCCCCGACTTCTCCCGCATCCTCTTTGTGGCGAATGGAGATCTCATGTTGTACGACCAGGGCACCGGCCAATTTACCTCCGTATCCGATCAGATGGATGCCCAGTACCAGGATATCGGCCATTGGCAGTATATCGCCCTCAGCGCCGATGGGATTACCGCCTATTGGGCGACGGAAGAGACGGTGTACCGGACAGATGTGAACACCGGCGTCACGGAGGACACCGGGGCCAAGATGGCGGGCACCATCTCTGTCGTGGGCAGCCAGCTGATCTTAGAGCAGCCGGATGGCACGTATACCTTGACAACCAATGGCGCCGCCTTTTCTCTGCCAGAGGCGGGGTATTTCCACGCCAATATGGAGGATTATTCCTATAGCCCCGACACCTCTACGCTGATCGCCCGGTTCCAGGGGGGAGAGGACTATTACGTCTTGAATATGGCCGACGGTACATGGACCAATCTGTCCATGGAGATCCGGTATGTGAGAGCGGGGAGGTAAGATAAGATGAAAAAACTGGCATTTATCTGCGGCTTGATTCTCTGCCTGCTTTTGGCCAGCGGATCGTATATGACCACAGATACCTATTTGCAAGAGGATGGCAGCGGCCGGGTGGAAATTGCCATGATGGTTACAGTGGCGGAAGAAGATCTCAGCGGCGGTTATGAAGGCTTGGCCCAGGCCATAGCGGACAGACTGCCGGAAGCTGACCCGGATGTGACCTTGGAATATGGGGAAGAGACAGAGACAG
>CAZXRD010000060.1:8789-10575 GCA_964642465.1 uncultured Oscillospiraceae bacterium
AGAGACAGAGACAGGGAGCTATGTCTATATACTGACCATCCCCTTTGCGGATGCAGAAGACTATGTGGCAAAGATGAATGCCTACTTTGGCATGACCGATGCGGCCATGACCCTGGAACAGACGGGGGAGAGCCTGTCCGGTACCGTCTCCTATAGTTGCTACATGGATCGGGAGCTGTTGGGCCAGTGGATGTATGAAGCGGTACAAAATCTGTACATCGGGGAAGAAGAGCTGGCAGATTACACCTATGTGGTGTGCTATACCTATTACGAAGACGTTTTGGTCAGTGAGCGCAACGAGGGAGAAGCGGATTTCAACACCGACAGCTTTGAGACCACCTATGGCCCCGGGCTGGAGCTGGTGCGGATGTACACCGACTTCACCACGGAGAACCATGTGGAAAAGCGCATTGAACTGGTATTCCGCAGCGGGGATTTGGACGACATCACCCAGAGCGAGGTGACCGCCTTTTTCAACGACCGTTTCGGTATGGCGCCGGTGACGTTGGACACCACAAATTCCCTGATCATCATTGACCTGGTTGGCCCAGAAGAGGTCCAATCTTTCCTCACGGCCGTGATGACGGCGGATGGGGGCACAGTAACCGGGGAGATCACCACGGAATATGACGTGGGCGGCGAGTCTGACAACCCCTTTAGCTCCTATTTTTATGTCAATGAAAGCTACAATATCTATAACCTGATTTCTGCCTTCCGTGCGGATTACCGGTATGACGGGGACTGCTGGGTGGATACGTATGTTGCCCTGCCCAATGTGGAGATGGACTCTGCATACTTTGGGCCCTATACCGATGTGGATGACGAGGAGTCCTGGGATGTCTATCAGTACCAAGGCGCCTATCGGGGCACAGACTGGTATGAATTCCAGGCGGAGAGCGATATCTCCGTGGCCTATGTGGACGATGCGGAACTGCAGTATGCCTTCCAGGGGGATCGCAGCGGCACCATGACCCTGCGCTTCCATTTCAACCGGGGGGCCTTGGACGTGACCGAGGAAGACTGCCTGGCCTATTATGAGGCCATGGGCCTGACGGCCTCCTATTTGGCCACAGATACCACGGTTTCTGTCACCGTATCGGCAAACTATGCGCCGGACTACACATTGGGCGGCTCGGATGTCCTGCTCCAGTTTGTAAAGTCCCCTGTCTCCAATTTAAAGGAGAGCGTCTATATCTTTGACAGCGTATGCTCGCTGAATCTGTTGATGCCGGGCTACCAGGGTACTGTGTCCGTGGCGATGATGGTGCCGGAGAATACCGGCCTGGTCATGATGTCCAGCGGCGATGTTACCTACTGGGACGAGGATTTGGAGGAGATGACGCAGAACGGCAACCGCTACCTGCAATTTAACGCCTATGCCGACGATGGGGAAGTGGTGACGGTTTCCGCAGCGTTCCGTCAGACCAACCCGCTATACTATGTGATTATTATCGGCGCCGTTGTCCTGGTGCTGGTGATTCTCCTGGTGCTCTTCCTCCTGCTGCGGCGGAAGCGGAGAGCTGCGCAGCGTCTGGTGGAGGAAATGGCCGGGCAGCCGTATGCAGCACCGGAGCAAACCGGGGCGGCATCCCAGGCTCCGATGTCAGAGCAGGCCCAGACCCCGCCGGAGCAACCGGCTCCGCCCACCTGGACGGATTCGGACGAACCGAAAGAATAAATCATAAATGGTGTTTCTAAAAACGGGCCATTCTCCCCTGAATGGCCCGTTTTTTCCCGCAAATACCCGGAAAAAAGGCTTGCATATCCAAGATTATGTGCTATAATG
>CAZXRD010000061.1:0-9189 GCA_964642465.1 uncultured Oscillospiraceae bacterium
CACGGTACGTGCCGGCCCATTCCAGGTGAGATTTAGAGGATCGTCTATGCAGCGGGCCTAAATGTATAGACCAGAACATAGCCGAAGGGGCTGGTTTGGTAATTGGTCACCCCAGAACTGGTTGCGGTAAAGTTAATGAAGTCGCAGATGCCCATGTAGATGTGGTTGTCGAAAGCCAGCTCCTGGACCTTTTGGAAGGCCTCCAGGCTCTCTGCCTCGTCGGTGCTGTAGCACTGGTCTACCCACTGGATCATCTCTTCATCGTAGTAGGCGGGGCCTCCGTGGCTGGCCAGGTAGTCTTTCCGGCCATCGCACTGGTTTAAGAAGGTGGTGGCATCGCCGCAGGACAAGGTGCCAATGTAGCACTCATAATCCCCGGCAGCTACCTGGGTAAAGTAGTCCACCAGCTCCACCTCGTCGATGGTCATGTTGATGCCGGCGTCCAGCAACTGGGCCTGCATCAACTCGGCAACGGTGCCGTAACCGGCGCCGGGCTCTACTGTAAGGGTAAAGTCAAAGCCGTTGGGATAGCCGGCCTCCTCCAAGCACTGGATGGCCTTCTCCACACTGTACTCCACTTTATCTTTCTGGTCATAGTAGTAATAGACGTTGGTGGGCACGCCGGTCTCCACCGTGGTGCTATAGCCGTGGAACAGAACCGCTGCACAGTCTTCTGCATTGATGGCATAGTACACGGCCTCACGCAGCTTCGCATTGTTGAAGATGCTGTCCTCGGAGCAGTTAAACGTCACAACCACGGTACGGGGAGCCTCAGCGGTGAACACGCTTACAGCATCCGACTCCATCATGGAGACGACGTCGGGATAGCTCAGGTCCACAGCCACATCCACGTCGCCGCTCTGCACGTTCAGGGCACGGGACGCCGTATCGCTGACCCAGGTGAAGCGGATGGTCTTGTAGTAGCTGTCATCCAGGCCGCCCCAATAGTCATCGTTGCGCTCCAGGGTGATGTACTGGCCAGCTTTCCACTCCGTAATGGTGTAACGGCCGGTTCCGCACTGGGGGAACAGGTTGTTCTCAGAGATACCGCCGGTGGCCTCTACGCTGGATTCGTCAATGAGGCCGAAGGGGATGTCGCAGAGGATATACAGGAAGGTGGGGTTGGGGGAAGGCAGCTCCAGAACGATGTTCTTGTCGTCCTCCACTTCGCAATTGTCCACGTTCAGATACATCTGATAATAGGTAGCGTAGTTGCCTGTGTTGCCCTGCTGCAGGGAGTAGAGCACATCATTGGCGGTGAGTTCGCTGCCGTCAGCCGCAATGACGCCGTCCCGGATGGTGATTCGGATGTGGGTATCGTCAATCCACTCGTAGGACTCTGCCACATAAGGGACAATTTCCCCGTCTTCATCTGCGGTAAACAGATTGTCAAACAGGCAGGAGATAACAATAGTGTCCGCCACAGTGGGGTTGCCGCCCTGGGGCAGCAGGAAGTCCGGCTCCGCCGGCAAGGCTACGTTCAGAACAGCGTCCTCGGAAACGCCGTCTACGCTGTCCACATTGGGGGCACTGGAAAGGCTGGTGCTGGTCCCGGGGTCGGGGCTGTTGGCATCTGCGTCGTCCCCGCCTCCGCCACAGCCGGCAAATAGCACGGCCATCATGCAGAGCGCAAGTAGTAGTACGATGATTTTTTTCATTTTCTCTTCTCCTTCCTCGGTTGGTTTGATTTTTTATTGCATAAGTTTCCTTAATGCACTTCGTTAACATCGCCATCCAGCAGATGGCAGGCCGCCAGATGGCCGCCGCCCACGTCCTGGAGCTTGGGCTCCTCTGCCAGGCAGCGCTTGCCGGCAAAGGGACACCGGGGGGCAAACCGGCACTGGGGCTTGGGGTCAATGGGCGATGTAAGCTCCCCCTGGAGCAGCTTTCTGGGCTGCCGCTCGTGGATCTGGGGTTCCAATACGGCGCTGAGCAGGGCCTGGGAATAGGGATGGCGCAGCCGGTCTCCAAACAGATCCTCCGCCTTGCAGCGCTCCACAATCTGGCCTAGGTACATGACGCAGATCTCGTCAGAGATGTACCGCACCACGGACAAGTCGTGGGTGATAAACATATAGGTCAGACCCTTTTCCCGCTGCAAATCCTGGAGCAGGTTGATGACCTGGGCCTGGATAGACACATCCAAAGCGGACACCGGCTCGTCGCAGACGATGAACTTGGGATTGAGGGCCAGGGCCCGGGCAATGCCGATACGCTGGCGCCGGCCGCCGTCCAGCTCGTGGGGATAGGCATGGGCAAACCGCTGGGCAATGCCCACGGTGTCCATCAGCTCCTGTACCCGCCGTTTGCGTACGTCTTTGTCCCGCTCTACCTTGTGGATAATCAGCGGCTCCTCAATCAGCTGGGTAACGGACATACGGGGGTCCAAAGAGGAATAGGGGTCCTGAAAAATCATCTGCATCTCTGTGCGCAGTTTTTTCAGCTTTTTCGCATGGACCTTGGTAATGTCCTCCCCATCAAACGCAATGCTGCCCTCTGTGGGCTCCTCCATGTGGAGAATGGTCTTACCCAGGGTGGATTTGCCGCAGCCGGACTCCCCGACGATGCCCAGAGTCTTACCGGACTCGATATCAAAGGTCACGTCGTCCACAGCGTGGAGGGTGCCGGTGGCGGCTCTAAAATACTTTTTCAAGTTCCGAACTTCCAGCAGCGCCATTTATGCCCCCTCCTTCCCTTGGACCAGATAACATTTTACAAAGTGCCCAGGCGACACCTCTGTCAGGACGGGGTCCCCCTGCCGGCACCTGTCGCAGCACTTGTCGCAGCGCTCGGCAAAGGTGCAGTAGGTGGGCAGGTTCATGGGATCTGACATGATGCCCTTGATAGGCTTTAGGCGGGTCTCCTTGCTCTGCAGGCTGGGCAAAGACCCAAACAAACCGATGGTATAGGGGTGGCGGGGATCGTCAAAAATGTCCTCAATGGTCCCCACCTCCACAATCTCGCCGGCGTACATAACAGCGCAGCGGTCGCAGACCTCCGCCACCACGCCGAAGTCATGGGTGATCATCAGCATGGAGGTGCCGTAGGTGTCCTTTAGATTTTTCATCAGGGTGAGCACCTGGGCCTGGATGGTTACATCTAAGGCCGTGGTGGGCTCGTCAGCAATGATGAGTTCCGGGCTGCAGGCCAGGGCCATGGCAATAACCACACGCTGCTTCATGCCGCCGGAAAACTGATAGGGATAATCCCGGTACCGTTCCTCCGGAATGCCTACGGTGCGCAGCATCTCTTTGGCCGCCTGCTCCACATAGGCCTTCTGACCGTTGTTGGGGTGGTCAGTAATGTATTTGGAGACTTGCTCCTCCGGCACGCCGGCATCCCGCAGCATTTCAATCGCCGCCGGCACCATCTGGGTCTTGTCCTTACTGGTCTCAAATTGCCGCATGCACTGGCGGATCTGCTCCTCCGGGATGCCGAAATGCCGCAGCATGGCGGCAGCCGACAGCCCAATATAGGACTTCTCCTTCTTATCCAGGTGCAGTTCTATACACTCGGCAATCTGGTCGCCCACCCGCATCACCGGGTTCAAAGCGGTCATAGGGTCTTGGAAAATCATGCCCACGGTCCGGCCCCGGATCTTGCGCATGTCCTCTTCCGTCTTGGCATACACGTCTTCCCCATTGAGCCGTACCGAGCCCTGGATCACCTTCGCCGGGGGCGTGGGCAGCAGGCGCATGATGCTCAGGGCAATGGTGGTTTTGCCGGCACCTGTCTCTCCAATGAGGCCGAAGGTCTCCCCTTTTCGAATTTGGAAAGAGACGTTGTTCACCGCCTCCACCACGCCGTCCTCTGTTTCATAGTGGACAATCAGGTCCCGTATATCCAAAAGGGGCGCTTCCTCCTGTTGGAGGATTTTTTCTTCCTTTTCCTTCATAGCTCCTCCTCCCCGGCCTACTTCATCCTCGGGTCTAGGGCATCCCGGACACCGTCGCCAAATACGTTAAAGGCAAAGACTGTGATGAGGATCATAAGGCCCGGGAAAATGACCATATAGGGGAAGCTCTGGATAAAGTTCTTCCCATCGGCCAACATCAGGCCCCACTCCGGTGTGGGGGGCTGTACGCCCAGGTTGATGTAGCTCATCATGGAGATAAACAGGATGCTGCCGGAAACCGAACTGACAATGAAAATGATCACATGGCCCACACAGTTGGGCAGGATATGCCGGAGCATAAGCCGGATATTGCTGGCGCCCAAGGTGCGGCTGGCTGTGACATACTCACTGCCCCGGACGGTGAGCACGGCCGAGCGCACCGTCTTGGCAAACAGGGGCATGGTGGCCAGGGTGATAGCCGTGACCAAAGCCGTGGTCCCCGTGCCCAAGGCCGCCACCACGGTAATAGACATGAGCATCGGCGGGATGGCCTGGAAAATGTCCATGATCCGCATGATGATGTTGTCCACCGCCTTCATAAAGTAGGCGGCGATTAGGCCCAGGGTGCCGCCTACAAAAACGGCGGCAATGCTGCTGATGATGCCGATAAACAGAGAGATGCGGGTGGCATAGATACAGCGGCTGAAGATATCCCGGCCCAAGTTGTCGGTCCCGAACAGATGGGCGGCGCTGGGTCCCTGATAGGCATCCAGCACATTGGTCTGGGCGTAGTTATAGGGACAGATAAAATCTGCAAAGATGGCCACCAAAATCAGCAAAACAATAATGGCCAGTCCGACAATGCCCAGTTTGTTGCGGCGCAAACGTCTCCAGGCGTCGCCCCAGAAAGAGTACTTTTTAACGGAGAGCTGCAATTCTTCCCCTTGTTTGCCTTTGGATTTCTTCTGCAGTTTTTTTGCCTCTTTTTCCCGCCGCTGCAGCTGTTTTTCCATAGCAGGAGTCATACATTTTGCCATTTTGCCACCTCCTTAGGACATCAGCGCCGGTGTGGCGTCTTTTTGCTTTTCTTTCTTCCGCCGTTTGGGAGAGGCGAAGGTGGACTTCAGCTTCGGATCTACCGCCACATACAGCAGGTCTACAATCAAGTTCACCAGGGTAAAGGAGATGGCCAAAATGGCCACGCTGCCCCGTACAGCCGCATAGTTCCGGTTATTGATCGCCGTAACCACGTACTGACCGATGCCGGGGATGCCAAAGATGTTCTCAATAATCAAGGCACCGCCCAGCTGGGTTCCGATGGTAACGCCAATAGCGTTTAAAATGGGGATCAGGGAGTTGCGAAATGCGTGGCGTATAATTACAGTCCGTTTCCGCTGCCCCTTGGCATAGGCCGTGCGCACATAGTCCTGCCGGATGGTCTCCAACATACTGGACCGGGTCGTTCGAACCAGGTTGGCCATAGCCTGTACACAGACCACGATACAGGGCAGGATCCAACTGGTCACCCCTGCAATGCCGGAGGCCGGAAGCAGATGCAATTGCACGGCAAATAGGACAATGAGCAACAGTGCCAGCCAAAACGAGGGGAAGGACGAGACAAACACCGCAAAGGCCAGAATCGTGCTGTCCAGCCAGGTATTTTGTTTTGCCGCTGACACCACGCCTAATGGTATGCCTATGATCACCCCCAGGAATACGGCGCCAAAGGCCAGGATCAGGGTGTAGGGGAAACGCTCCAGCAGCTCCTGGAGCACAGGCCGGCCGTTGGTGTAGGAGTCCCCTAGATCGCCCTTGGTCACAAAATCCCAGAGGTAATCTACAAACTGCACCACGACGGGCTTGTTCAGGCCCAGCTCCTCCCGCTTTGCTTCCAGCTGCTCCTCAGTTGCCTGAGGGCCCAGGATCATAATGGCGGGGTCGTCCCCGGACAGGGCCTGAAAGAAGAATACCAGGGCAATAACGCCAATCATGACAGGGATAAGCATTAAAACCCGTTTGATGATGTATTTAACCATGTTCGAACGTCTCCTCCTTCTAGAGGATCGGGCCCAGCCCCCCCTTTTTGGGGGGACCCAAGTCCGCTCTCGCTACATAACCTCGGACAAGCTCTTGATATAGGCCTCCCCTGTACCATTTAAAATGTGGGTCAAAACAGCGCTGCCCACAATGACGCCGTCGGCGCCCATGCCGCAGACCTCCTGCACCTGGTCCGGGCGGTTGAGGCCAAACCCGGCAAACACGGGGGTCTTAATGCCGGCATCTTTCAGGTACCGGATGTTCTCCGCCACCTTGGGATCCACCGTCTCCCGGGCGCCGGTGCCGCCGTCTACCGCTTGCTGGAAGATATAGCCCTTGGCATTGGCTTTCAGGTCGGCCAGGGCCTCGTCTGTAATATTGTAGTAAGAGAAACGTAGGTTAAAAATGTTGTATTTCCCCAGGACCGCATCCAGCTGGGCATGCTGCTCCAGGCTGGCATCCGGCGTGAGAATGGCGTCTACATCGCACTCGTGGCAGATCTCCGCAAAGCGCTCCACGCCGTACTTTTCAATGTTGCCGTAATAGGTCATGAACTGCAGCACTTTGTCCGGGAAAGCTTTGCGGATCTCCTTTACGGACGCAAAGCAGTCCTCCAGGGTAACCCGGGCCAGCGCCCGCTCCATAGAAGCACGGACCGTAGCGCCGTCCAGAGCAGGGTCTTCATAGGGCAGCCCCATCTCCAGTACGTCTACGCCGTTTTCATAGTAGCGGCGGGCCCAATTGAGGTCGCTGTCAAAAGCGGAGTCCCCCAGAGGGAAGTACAGCACCAGGGAGTGCTTCCCATTGGCCAAGTTTTCTGTAAACGTCTTTTCCATTCTGTTCATTGCCATTCGCTCCTTTGTTATCCTTGAATCTCTTACCGAATTACGCCTTCATAGCGGCTTTCACTTCCCTTAAGAAGCCCTGGATTTCCTCCACGCTCTGTCCGGCAAAGACCCGCTTCATATAGCCGGAGGAGAAGTGGACGCCGTCAATACCCGCCACCTGCACCAGCTGGTAGGCATCTGCAGCCGTTGCGATACCGCCAATGCCGATGAGAGGGTAGTTGTGGTTGAACTCCGCCTGGGCTTCCCGGATCAGATCCACCACCGGCTTTACAATATTTCCATCCAGGCCGTTGGAAGAGCCCGGTTTCGCCGGCACCACAAACAGTTCGCCGGAAGCCACACGCACGGTCTCCCGAATCAGTTTCCGATGCTCCGGATTGTTGATGTCGATGGCGTTGGACCAGATGGCGCCGATAAAGCCCATCCCCTTTTCTTGCACCATCCGCCGGATGCCGGTGGGATCCGGGATAGCCAGGTAATTGGCGGTATCCCAGCCGCTGACGCCGGATTCTACGGCACGGTTCACGTACCGCTGCTGGCCATAGGCGATCATGTCCCCCAGCATAGGGGTGGTCACCAGGGGCAGCTCCGGATACTTGGCATGGATGGCTGCCAGGTTGTCAAAAGCCACATCCATATAGGTGCCTTTGGCAGCGCCACGGAGGACAAACTGTTGTTCCGCTACCGCCAGGCTGGAGAGCTTCATCACATCCGGCAGATAGGAGATGATCAACAGCTGGTTCATCCCCGCCTCTAGCAGGTAGTCGATGGGTCCAAACAGCTGGTCAAAATCATGTACACCATTGGGGGCCAGCGAGATGCTCAGGATGCCCTCGCCCTGCTCCCGGACTTCCGTCAATTTCTTCTCCAAAAAAATCATCATTACACCTCCAAAACAAGCAGCTCTTTGCAGTCCAGCGCCTCAAAGGCCAGGGCGGCCGCACGCTTTGCCGCCGCAGGCAGGCCGGTGGCGTCCAGGGCCGAGGTATCCACTGCATAGAGCCGGTCGCAGCCCAGCCGGCAGACCTGGGCCTTGTGCCACATATCGGCCAGTTCCGGGCAGATGCTGGTATTGGGGATGTCTTCTACGGCGCTGCGGGTAGCCAGGGTATAGGCGCCGGTGTCAATCAAATGGAACTCCTGGGCCACAGCGTCTTCACAGGTGGCCAGCTTGCAGGCGGTGTTCTTGAGCGCCTTGAACACACCCACAGCCTCCGTCCCATCCTGGATAGGCACAACACAGGCCTCCGGCGCTTTGCCCAGCTTTTCCAGCAGGTCAGCGCCGTACAGGCCGGCAAACACACCGGTGAGGGCGGGCTTGGGCCATACGCCGTAGTTGGCGTCCACCTGGATGATGTAGTCTACCGGATCCGAGGTAAAGGGCACTTCCACATAGGCATAGGGTTGGTCAAACAATTCCACACAGGTTTTGTCGTCTACTTCCGCACCCAAATCCCGGAGCGCCGCCACAAAGGCTGCATCTTGGGCCAGGGCCTTGCTCAGGGTAATGCTCAGCTTTAGGTCGATCTCCTTACAGGCCGCAGCGGCCAATTGGACGATTGTCCGGTCTCCGCTGCCAAGGACGGCGCTGGTCTTACCCATACATTTGGCGTGGGCAAGCCGGGCAGCCAGGGCATATCGCCGTCCTAGTGCGGGGGCGGTATACAGCTTGCGGCCGCCGTCCAGATCATAGCTGGAAATGGAAAAGCCATCGCACACCAGGGGAAGAATGTTGCGGAAGGTCTCTTCAAATTGATCGCTTTCTATGATTTTTGTAATCCCGTCAATATCCGGGTTGAGCCGGCCTGTTTCAAAGTCGCTCATGTCATTGTTGCCGCCAAAATCGCCAAAATGCTTGTTTAGGCGGGTGCTGTCGCAGTATGTAAGCATATCTACCTCCTACAAAGAACAAAGATTGCAAGCAAACACAAGCAGGTAGCCGGGCTCAAAACAGCACACCGCTTTTTTGACCACTTTGCCTGGATTGTGTTCACTCTATGAAAGGCCAAAGACATCGGCGCAGGGCTCCTTTTCAGTACCTATCCCCTTGTCGCCGGAAATTTGGTCGCACACATCCAAATGCTCCAGCGCTTTTCAGGGCAATCGTCCTAAGCAGGTTATTCCCTGTCCAATTTCTGTGGCATCCTTCCTTTTTAGCCTGACATGTATGTACAATGATTTGCAACCGCCCCGCTTTTTCCTGTCATATAAAGATTTTTATTGCTGTTGCTTCACAACAGCAATAAAGGGCCGGTCCTTTAAAAATTTCTGAATTTTTCTCATTTGCATAAATGTTATTAGTTATAATAAATGAGAATGGCCGCATTGTCAAATTGTTGATTTTACACACTTGACTGCCTTTTTCTGTATTTTCCCGAAGATCGGATCATTTTTCTTTCGTTTTTTTCCCTCCTCTCCCAAAAGGGTCAAAATTTTTTATGCATCTTGTACAAAGGATTTTTTCTTTTT
>CAZXRD010000061.1:9289-10428 GCA_964642465.1 uncultured Oscillospiraceae bacterium
CTTTTTCTCCCATGTCCGGAGACGCTGTGCTCTATTTTTGCCCTTGACTTTTGTTTCGAGGCTCGATATATTTTTAACAACATCTTTTGTGCAGAGGCGCACAGCTGTGCAAAAGTGCATAGAACACTGACACAGGAGATGAAACAATTGGATAACGTGGAACGGGAGATTGTAAACAAGCTCTTTGCCGAAAAGTATGGCGATCCCAACGAGCCCGCAGGCTACGGCCTTACGGCCACCGTTTTCATGCGGGGAGACACCGCCACAAAGGTCTACAGCAAGGCCATTCCCAAAAGTGAGATCTACAAAGAGGCCTATATGCTGGCCTATGTGGAGAGCGTGGGCATCGATACCTCCCGCATCCGCCGGGTGAACCTGGAAGAAGGTTTCTGGGTAGCCGAGATGCGGAAAGTGGAGGGGGAATCCATGCTCCGTGGCCTGTTTGAAAAGCTCTTTGCCCAGGACTATGCCGGCGCTATTGCAGATGTGGAGAAGATGGCAGAGGTACACGCCACCATCAACAGCGCTGACGGCACCTCTATGCTGCCTTACAAGAACTACGCTGCCAAGGTCATCCAGGACAACCCCGCTCTGACAGATGAGCAGAAAGCCAAATTGATGGATCTTTTGCGGGAACTGCCGGAGGGCACAGCCCTTTGCCACGGGGACCTGCACCCCAACAACATCTTGGTTGGCCCCGACGGGGAATACCGGGCCATCGACTGGCCGGAGGTCACCTGCGGCAGCCCCTGCGCCGACGCCAGCCGGACCTATGTGAATATGTCCCGCTTTGCCGACTTCTCCGGTTTTGTGAACCGGGCGCCGGATGCTTCGGAGCTGTATAAAGACATCAGCGCCAAGCTGGAGAGCAGCCAAGAGAAGCCGGATCTGATGGCCGCCTATTTGAACAAGTATTGCGACCTGATGCACATCCCCCAAGAGGAAGTGCTCCGTTGGCTGCCCATCCAGGCGGGTATGCTCTACGGCTACAAGGAAGAGGACATTTGCGATTTCCTGCGGCCCTATTTGCCATAAGAAATAAAAAAAGAGGCGCCTGACAAAAGTCAGGCGCCTCTTTTTTAACGCAGCGGCGGAGGCAAGCCTGCCTCCGCCACCAAAAAATCATTTACCCTCCGCTG
>CAZXRD010000062.1:0-10330 GCA_964642465.1 uncultured Oscillospiraceae bacterium
CATAGTGCTCCAGAAAGGTGAACACCGGCATGGGTATAGTGCCCCAGTAGTTGGGATAGCCCAAATAAATGGTGTCGTAGCCGTCCAAGTTCTCTAAATAGGCCTTTAGCTCCGGGCGGGCGTCCCGGCGCTGGTCCTCCTGGGCCTGGGCAATGCAGGTGTTGTAATCCTTGGCGTAGGGTATGACCGGGTCAATGCGAAACAGGTCCCCGCCGGTGATGGCCTGCAACTTTTTGGCGGCAATCTCTGTATTCCCAACGGGGATATTCCGCAGGGCGCCGCTGAAATAGTTTTCATCCGCCCGGGAGAAATAGGCGATCATCACTGCCATATTCCCGCCTCCTATTCTTTCCCCAGGCCGGTGAGGAACTCCACCGTCTCCGGGTCGTAGTGAGAGAAGAACAGGCTCTCCCCTTCGTCCAGGGCCCGGATGGCCGCCATGTCCGCCTCTGTCAGGCTGAAATCAAACACATCCAGGTTCTGCTCCATCCGATCCCTGTGGGTGGATTTAGGGATCACCACCACGTCGGACTGGATCAAAAACCGCAGGGCTGTCTGGGCCGCAGATTTGCCGTATTTGGCGCCGATCTCCTGTAAGACCGGGTTTTGGAAGAAATCCTTCCGCCCCTCGGCAAAGGGCCCCCAGCTCTCGTGCTGAACACCGTACTTTTTCATATACTGATGGGCCTTTTGCTGCTGCTGGAACACATGGGTCTCCACCTGGTTGACCGCCGGGGGCACCTCTACAAACTGGCAGATGTCAATGAGCCGGTCCGGGTAGAAGTTGGAGACGCCGATGGCCCGGAGCTTCCCGGCTTTATAGGCCTCCTCCATGGCCCGGTAGGTGCCGTAATAGTCACCGAAAGGCTGGTGGATCAGTAGTAGATCGATGTAGTCCGTGCCCAGTTTCTGCAGGGATGCGTCAATGGACGCCTTGGCCTTTTCATAGCCGGCATTGGAAATCCACACCTTGGTGGTGAGGAACAGCTGATCCCGGGGCACGCCGCTTTTGGCCACAGCAGCACCCACACCCTCCTCGTTGTAATAGGCCTGGGCCGTGTCAATGGACCGATAGCCCACGGCAATGGCGTCTGCCACACACCGCTCGCACTCCGCCGGGTCCACCTGGTACACGCCATAACCCAGCACGGGCATCTGGACACCGTTGTTCAGCGTTACATATTCCATGGAAAATCCTCCTTCGTCTCTATGCTGTTTCGGAAAAGGCCCTGGGCCTTTTCCCTTTTTCTGTGTCTATTGTACCCGCTTTTGCCTTGACAGAGAAGAATCGATGTTGTAACATCGTATTAACCAAAACGTAATGCAAGGGAGGCGGTATCTATGTTTAACCACCAGCTGACGGCCTTTGTCTGCGTGGCGGACTGCGGCAGCTTTAACAAGGCGGCGGAGCGGCTATATCTGTCTCCCCCGGCGGTGATGAAGCAAATCAACGCCCTGGAAAAACACCTGGATCTCCAGCTGGTAGACCGCACCAACCAGGGCATCCGGCTGACCCCGGCGGGCCAGGTGATCTACCGCCACGCCCGATATCTCTTCGACTACTCGAAAAAGGCCATTGCCGAGGCCCGGCAGCTGGCCCAGACGCTGGAGACCACCTTTTGCATTGGCAGCTCCCTGCTCAACCCCTGCAAACCGTTTATGGACCTGTGGTACCAGGTGAGCGGCGCCTTTCCCGGGTACAAGCTCCATGTGATTCCCTTTGAGGACGATCACACCAATATTTTGGCAGAAATCGGCGCACTGGGGGAAAAATATGACTTTCTGGTGGGTGCCTGCGACTCTGCTGAGTGGCTGGAACGTTGCCGGTTTTTGCCCCTGGGCCGTTACCCCATCTGCTGCGCCATGGCCCGGGAACATCCGCTGTCTAAAAAAAGCCGGCTCACCCTGGACGATCTGGCCGGCCAAACAGTGATGATCGGCAAAGCGGGGGACTCCGCCGCTGTGGATGCGGCCCGGTGGGAGATCTTGACCCATCCGGAAATTCACATCGAAGACACCTCCCAATTCTACGACGTGGACGTCTTTAACCGCTGCGCCCAAACCCAGAATCTGCTGCTCACCCTCTCCTGCTGGCAGGATGTGCACCCCGGCCTGGTCACCTTGCCTGTAGATTGGACACATGCCGTACCCTTCGGCCTGCTCTATGCCAAACAGCCCCCGGAAGATGTGGAAGCTTTTATCCAATTTGTGCAGGCTAAGGGCCTGGCTAGAGCTTAGATCCACAGCTCCGGATTTTTGCAGGGAAATGGTTTTTTATATTGTATTCGCCGGGATTTATGATATAATCCTATATTATGGGTGATTGTCTCCATAGAGAGTTTTGCTGCCAAACGAGGTGAAGGACTTGAACAAAAAACTGCCCAGGATCCTGGCGCCCAGCATGCGCCTTTACTTCCTGTTTCTAGTTTTGTTTGCCGGGGCCTCCCTGTTTTTCAACTGGATTTTAGCCGCTGTTGAGGCGGGCGTGATTTTCCTGCTGCTGATCTACTCCATCATTGCCCAGCGCCATCAGAAGCGGGAGCTGCTGCAATACATTGAAAATGCAGTGTATAACGTGGATTCCGCCACAAAAGACACCTTGATGAATTTCCCCATGCCCATGGCCATTGTCCAGCTCAGCGACGGGGAAATTGTCTGGTCCAACAGCCTGTTTTTAGAGATTACGGGCAGCCGGCAGCACACCTTTGAAGTGCGCATCGGGGATACCGTACCGGGCTTCTCCCTCAAATGGCTCCTGGAGGGTCAGACCATCTCGCCGGAAATTGTGGAGCTCCGGGACCGGAAATACCAGGTC
The DNA here is from genome assembly GCA_964642465.1 of uncultured Oscillospiraceae bacterium. GTDB lineage: Bacteria > Bacillota > Clostridia > Oscillospirales > Oscillospiraceae > CAZXRD01. The sequence continues at coordinate 2,816 of CAZXRD010000062.1, forward strand.
TTCGGCAACATCGTCCGTTCGGAACAGCAGGGCGGCGGCCATGATTTCCTGGCCACCACCTATTGGATGGACATCACCGATTTCTCAAACATTCAGGACGAGTATGAAGCCTCGAAACTGATTGCCGGCATCATCATGATCGACAACTATGACGAGGTGACAAAGAGCCAGTCGGAGACCACACGGGCCAACATCCGGGCCGCTATAGACGACAAGATCAACGCCTGGATTGCCGGCACCGGCAGTCTGCTTTGCCGGTATGACCGGGATAAATACCTGTTTTTGTTTGAGGCCCGGTATCTCAAGCGCTTTATCGACTCCAAATTTTCTATATTGGAGGACGTACACACGGTCACCGTCCCCAAAGGGCTCACCGCCTCCCTCAGCATCGGCATCGGCCGGGATGGGGAGAGCTTTGAGCAGAACTTCCAGTTTGCCTCCCTGGCCATGGAGATGGCCCTGTCTCGAGGCGGAGACCAGGTGGTCATCAAAAACCACTTTAATTTTGAGTTTTACGGCGGCCGCTCCACAGAGGTGGAAAAGCGCACCAAGGTCAAGTCCCGGGTCATCGCCAACTCCCTGCGGGAACTGATGCAGGATGTGAACCAGGTCTTTATCATCGGCCACCGGTTCCCCGACCTGGACTGTCTGGGGGCTGCCGTAGGCGTGTGCTGCATTGCCCGGAAGCTGGGCAAGCCGGCAAATATCGTTATGAACACGGAACACCACGCCATTTCCGCCATGGTCAACCAGATCCGGAATATGCCGGAGTATACCCACAGCTTCCTCTCCGCCCAGGATGCGATGCTTTTGATTGACAACCGGTCCCTGCTGGTGGTGGTGGACACCAACCGGCCGGAACAAGTGGATTATCGGGAACTGTTAGACGCCTGCAACCGCATCGCCGTCATCGATCACCACCGGCGGGCGGCCACCTATATAGACAATGCGGTGCTAAACTTCCAGGAGCCTTATGCCTCCTCCGCCTGTGAACTGGTCACAGAGCTGATGCAGTACCTGCTGGAGTCCTCGGACATCCTGCGGTACGAGGCGGAGGCCGTTCTGGCGGGCATTGTGCTGGACACCAAGAGCTTTACCCTGCGCACCGGCGGCCGGACCTTTGATGCTGCGGCCTTTTTGCGGCGGGCCGGAGCGGACACCAGCGAAGTGAAAAAGTTCATGCAAAACGACCTGGCCAGCACAGTGGCCCGGTATAAGATTGTACAGGAGGCCCGGATCTACAAGCAGGGCATCGCCATCGCAGCGCCGGATACCCAAGAAGACCGGATCATCGCCGCCCAGGCGGCAGACGAGCTTTTGAATATCTACGGCATCGCCGCCTCCTTCGTCCTCTTTCCGGAGGGGGATACCATCGTCATCTCCGCCCGCTCCATTGGGGACATCAATGTCCAGGTGATCTTAGAGCGGCTGGGCGGCGGCGGCAACAAGTCCACCGCCGGGGCCCAGATGAAAAACACCACCCTGCGGGAGGCGGTAAACACTTTGCTCAGCTCCATAGACGTGTATTTGGAGGACAATCAACACTGACCGGCCCCTGGGGCCGAAACCCAGATTAGGAGGAAATAGACCATGAAAGTGATTTTACAGCAGGATGTAAAGGGCCAGGGAAAAAAGGGCCAGATTGTAGAAGTCTCTGACGGGTATGCCCGCAACTTCCTGCTTCCCAAAAAGCTGGCGGTTGCCGCCACGGCGGACAGCTTGAATGCCGCCAAACTCCAGGAAAAAGCCCGCCTGGCCCAGATTGAACGGGAAAAGGCCCAGGCCCAGGAGATCTCGAAAAAGCTGGAGGGCATCGTGGTAAAAGTAGAGGCCAAGGCCGGCGCCGGCGGCAAGCTCTTTGGCGCCGTCACTTCTAACGAAATCTCCGCCGCCTTGGAAGAACAGTTTGGCATCGTAGTGGAGAAAAACAAGATTGTCCAGGGCGAGCCCATCAAGGCCTTCGGCAGCTATTCTGTCAAGTGCAAGCTGGGCCATGAGATCTCTGGCACCATCAACCTGGTGGTTACGGAGGCCAAATAAGCGTCTGCCGGATGGCAGAGAGGGGGATTTTTATGGATGAACTTGACCGCCGTCAGCTGCCCAGCAGCCTGGAGGCGGAACAGGCCGTACTGGGTGCCATGCTCATTGACGCCCGCTGCATCCCCGCCGTGGTCACGGTGCTGCGCACCGCCGACTTCTACTCCCAGGTCAACCAGGAGATCTTTGACACCATTTACCGCATGTTTAGCTATTCCCAGGTCATTGACCCGGTGACGGTGCTGGACCAGATGAAACAGGGCGGCGTCTATCACGAGGACAGCTCCCGGAACTACATTCTGGAGCTTATGTCCATCACCCCCACAGCGGCCAATGTGATGGAGTACGTCCAGATTGTCCGGGACAAGTCCATGCTCCGATCCATCGCCGATGTGGCGGCTGATGTGGACAAGATGGTCTTCTCCGGGACGGAGGACGCCGCTTCCATCCTGGATTTGGCGGAACAGCGGCTGTACGCCCTGCGCCAAGGCCGGCGCAACGGCGGCCTACAGCCGGTGTCCAAGGTTTTGGTGGACGTGTACCACCAGATCTCGGAACGGGCCAAGTCCGACAGCGACATTCCCGGCCTCACCACGGGCCTCATCGACGTAGATCATTTCATCATGGGCCTGAATGATTCAGACCTGATTTTAATTGCCTCCCGCCCCGGCATGGGCAAGACCAGCATCGCCTTGAACATAGCCCTCCATGTGGGCAAAAAATATGACAAGGCGGTGGCCATATTCTCCCTGGAGATGTCCCGGGAGCAGCTGGCCCTGCGCCTGCTCTCCGGCGAGGCGTTTATTGACAACAAAAAGCTGCAGACCAGCCGCCTGTCCGAGGGCGAGTGGCGGAAAATCGCCGCTGCCGCTGCAGCCATCAGCCAGACCCAAATTCTCATTGAAGACAACCCCATCCTCACCGTGGCGGACATGAACGCCCAGTGCCGCAGCGTGCGGAACCTGGGCCTTGTCATCATCGACTACCTGCAGCTGATTCAAAGCGCCGGGGGCAAAACCAGCGGCAACGAGAACCGCACCCAGGTAGTCAGCGACATCAGCCGCATGATGAAGATCATGGCCAAGGAGCTGAATGTGCCGGTGATCTGCCTGTCCCAGCTGAACCGGGCCAGCGCCGACCGGCGGGACAAGCGCCCGGTGCTGTCCGACCTGCGGGAGTCCGGCTCCATTGAGCAGGATGCGGATATCGTCCTGGGCCTGTACCGGGACGAGTACTACAACCCCGAGACGGAAGACCCCGGCCTGGCCGAGTGCATTGTCATGAAAAACCGCCGGGGAGAGACCGGCACCATCAAACTCAAATGGCTGCCGGAATACACCACCTATTCCTCCGTGGACCTGCGCCACGACGATATGGACGAGTGATCCATGGATATGCTGGAAACTGTCGCCCGGTTTTTTGACACCCAGGCCCCCCTGCCCCAGGGCGGGCTGGTGCTGGCCGCCGTGTCCGGCGGCGCCGATTCCATGGGCCTGCTCTGGGCCCTGCACCGGCTGGCCCAGCGCAATCGGCTGCGCCTGGGCGCCCTGCATTTTAATCACCAGATCCGGGGCGCTGATGCCCAGGCGGACGCCGCCTTTGTGGAGGCGTTCTGTTGGGCTCATCAGATCCCCCTTACCATAGAGACGGGGGACGTCCCCGCCTTTGCCAAAGAGGCAGGCCTGGGCCTGGAAGAGGCCGCCCGGGTCCTGCGCTATCGGTTTTTCCAACAGGCGGCAGAGCGCCTGGGCGCCGTCTATGTGGCCACGGCCCACACCGCCGACGACAACGTAGAGACGGTGCTGCTGCACCTGACCCGGGGCGCCGGGCTTGCCGGCCTGGGGGGCATCCCCCCGGTGCGGGACAACATCGTCCGCCCCATCTTAACCCTAAGCCGGGCCGAGGTAGAGGCCTTTCTGCAGACAGAGGGCATCCCCCATGTGGAGGACGGCTCCAATCAGGACCTGCACTACGCCCGGAACCGCATCCGGCACCTGGTTATTCCCGTGCTGCGGGACTTAAACCCCGCCCTCACCCAGGCGGTAGGCCAGACCACCGGCCAGCTGCGGGCCGATGAGGCGGCTCTTCGCCAGGCGGCCCGGGACTTTTTAAACGGCTGCCACAAAACAGAGATGGGGATCGCTCTGCCGCTGCCGGATCTTTTGCGCCTCCCGCCGGCCCTGCAGGCCCGGGTGCTGCGCACCGCCGCTTTGGACTTTGGCGTGAGGCTGTACGCCGTCCATGTGCGTGCCCTTTTGTCCCTGGTGGCTGGGGAAAACCCCTCCGCCGCCTTGGATCTGCCCGGGGGCCTTATCGCCCGGCGGCAGTATGACCAGCTGCTTTTTGCCCATACCGGTCCAACCCCCCAGACCTTTTCCCCGCAGCCGCTCCCCCTGGCGGGAATGGTGTCTCTCCCCCCTTGTGGTTTTACCATTCGTACAAGCCTTTGTGCCCCTGGTTCTAAAATTTACAATTCCTTAAATACTTTTTATATCAGGAATGATAGCATAGTGGGAGCTCTGACTGTGCGGCCCCGGCAGCCGGGGGATACCATCCAGCTGCCCAAGCGGCCCACGAAGACTCTAAAAAAGCTGTTTATCGATGCAAAAATCCCCCGGGAACAACGGGAGTGCATTCCGGTCATCGCCGATGCCTGCGGCGTAATCGCCGTTGCAGGCTTTGGCCCGAATGCGGGTCGTCTCACCGCAACCCCCGGCCCAAATGTATTAAAAATACAAATAGAGGAGATTATTTGAATGACAAATGACATCGAATCCATCCTGCTTTCGGAGCAACAGCTGCAGAGCAAAGTGGCCGAACTGGCCCAGCGCATTACAGAAGACTATCGGGATAAAGATCCGCTGTTTATCGGCGTTTTAAAGGGCAGCTTTGTCTTCATGGCCGACTTGATCCGCCATGTGAGCATCCCCTGCGAAATGGACTTCATGTCCCTTTCCTCCTATGGCAACAAATCAGAAACCACCGGCGCTGTCCGTATCGTCCAAGATCTAAACCGGGACATCGAGGGCCGGCATATCATCATCATTGAGGATATTTTGGACAGCGGCCTTACCTTAAATTATTTAGTAGGCTATTTAAGCGGGCGCAACCCCGCTTCTATCCGGCTGTGCGCCCTGCTGGATAAACCGTCCCGGCGCCGGGCCCCCATTCAGGCAGACTACGTGGGTTTTGAAATCCCCGACGCCTTTGTGGTTGGCTACGGCTTGGATTTTGCTGAGCGGTACCGCAACCTGCCTTACATAGGCATCTTGAAGCCCGCTGTTTATGCATAAAAAAGCCGGCGGCCTCGGCCCAACCGGTTACCATCCCATTTCCCCTCGGAAAAGTTAGGAAGTGAAAATTTGAAGCCCAAAAATACCAAGATTAGAGATATGGGATTTTACATCCTCATTCTCGTCATTTTATTGGCCACCATCTTTATCCTGCTGCAGCAAAATGATACCCAGTCCATGCAGTACTCGGAAATCCGCCGCCTGTTTGAATCGGAACAGGTACAGAGTTTCCGAGTAGAGGGAGAAGACCTGATTCTGAACTTGCGGGAGCCGGTGGACGGCAGTTATTCCGTCACCTATCCCCTGTATAGTTTCAGCGTGTTCTACTCCGACATGAGCGAGCTGATCGACCAGCAATACCAGGACGGCATCATTGAGGAATACGATTACAATGTAGGCTGGGTGGCCCCCTGGTGGATGTCCTTTGTCCCCTATCTGTTCTTAATCATTATTATGGCCATCCTCTGGTATGTGATGATGAGCCGCAGCATCGGCGGCGGTGGAGACAAGGGGGCCATGCGCTTTGGCAAGGCCCGCACCCGCCTGGGCAGCGATGAAAAGCGGAAAGTCACCTTTGCCGACGTGGCCGGCGCCGAAGAGGAAAAGGCCGAGCTGCAAGAGGTGGTAGAGTTCCTCCGGGATCCCAAAAAGTTTACGGAGCTGGGCGCCCGCATCCCCAAGGGCGTGCTCTTAGTGGGCCCGCCGGGCACCGGTAAAACCTTGATCGCCAAGGCTGTGGCTGGCGAGGCCGGGGTCCAGTTCCTCTCCATCTCCGGCTCTGACTTTGTGGAACTATACGTTGGCGTGGGCGCCAGCCGGGTCCGGGACCTGTTCGACCAGGCGAAAAAGGTAGCCCCCTCCATCATCTTTATCGACGAGATTGACGCCGTGGGCCGCCAGCGCGGCGCTGGCCTAGGCGGCGGACACGACGAGCGGGAGCAGACCCTAAACCAGCTCCTTGTGGAAATGGACGGTTTCGGCAACAACGAGGGCGTCATTGTCATCGCCGCCACCAACCGGCAGGATATTTTGGACAGCGCCCTGCTGCGCCCCGGCCGGTTTGACCGGCAGGTCTATGTGGGCCTGCCCGATATCAAGGGCCGGGAGGCCATTTTGCGGGTACACGCCCGGAGAAAACCCCTGGCGGAGGATGTGGACCTGGCCAGCATTGCCAAGGGCACCCCTGGCTTTACCGGGGCGGATCTGGAAAACCTCTTAAACGAGGCCGCCCTTCTGGCCGCCCGCCGTGGCAAGCGCTTTATCACCATGGCCGACTTGGACGACGCCACACTCAAGGTCATGGCCGGCCCGGAGAAGAAGAGCAAGGTCATCACGCCGGAGGCCCGGCGCCTCACCGCCTATCACGAGGCGGGGCACGCCGTCTCCGCCTACTTCCTGCCCCATGTGGATCCGGTATACCATATCACCATCATCCCCCGGGGTCCTGCCGGCGGCATGACGGTCTACCGGCCCCAGGAAGACAAGGCCTTCCTCTCCAAGCACGAACTCTATGAAAAAATCGTCACCGCCCTGGGCGGCCGCACGGCGGAGCAGCTGGTCCTCAACGACATCTCCACCGGCGCCTCTGGGGACATTCAGCAGGCCACTGCGCTGGCCCGGGCCATGGTCACCCAGTACGGCATGAGCGAGCGCCTTGGCCCCATCTCCTTCGACTCCAGCGGGCACTCTGTATTTATTGGCCGGGATTTTGCCCAGACCAAGACCTATTCTGAAAAGATCGCAGCCGAAATCGATGAGGAAATCAAGGCCATCTTCGATTCCGCCAGCCAGGAGTGCCAGCGGATCCTCACCGAGCATATGGACCTGCTCCAGGCTGTGGCCCAGTACCTGCTGGAGCACGAGACCATGGACGGCGAGACCTTTGCTTATTTGGCGGAGCACGGCCAGCTGCCCCCTGCAGAGCGTGGCGGCAGCCAGATCCCGCCTAAAGCACCGGACGCCCCCTCGGCCATGCCGGAGGCGCCCCAGGCAGATCCGCAGCCCAAGTCTACGGAAGCACAGCAGCCGCCAGAGCAGCCGGAAAACTAAAATACAGACACTGGAAAGACACACATCGCCAAGCGGTGTGTGTCTTTCCCAGGGTTTTGGGAGGAAACACACATGAAACTTGGAATCGGCGTTCAGACAGCAGATTCTATATCTCAATACCTCCCCATAAACGCCG
>CAZXRD010000063.1:0-10321 GCA_964642465.1 uncultured Oscillospiraceae bacterium
GCATATGTCTAACAATCTGGATTTATTTGATTTCGAGCTAGCCCCAGAAGATATGATCGCCTTAGATGCGTTACGTGGCAAAGGACAATGTAAGCTTGGTCTGTATCCAGATGATTTCCCAGAGAAAAAACCTGTAGATGACTAAGTAAGTGGAGGTAATTACAAATGAGCAAAAACTTTACGATTTCTACATTTCTGCATACGGGTATTTATTGTGCCGACATTGAGGCGTCTATTAAGTTTTACACGGAAGTACTGCCCGGCAAGGTTACCCTTCGTTGGGACAATGAAAACGACCGGGTGCTAATTGCCATGATCCAATTGCCAAATGGCATGGTAGAGTTGTTACAGCCTTACGAAGAGAGCGAAAAAAACAGATGTATTGCTGCTGCAGCTGCATGCCCCAATCATCTGGCCTTTCACGTGGATAATATTGACGAAGCCGCCAGCTGGGTAGAAAGCTTAGGATACAAATTTGATGAAGAACGGGTATATCCGCTAAATAATGTGGGATATATCGATGGGAACAATATCCGTATTGGTTTCTTTCGTGGGCCAAATGGAGAGCGTATAGAGTTTTCTGCTGACGCATAAACCCCAGTAATCTTTCTCCTTTTCTGATACAACGAGGCGCCCGGATCTTGTTTCAAGATCCGGGCGCCTCGTTGCTGCACAATTTCATCTGTTTTAAAACCGTTCCATTTATATTGGACTATCTAACACACCAGGCCGCATCTGGTTTACGATCTGCATAGCAGTCTCTTCACATAAAATTAAACAGTTGACCATCTTGCTCTGCAAGGCACCAATCACGCTAGCCGGAGAGGTTGAGGCCACACAAAGCCCTATGCGTTTTTGTATCTTTTGAAGTTGATCCTGTGCAATAGAGATACAGTAGTTGTCATCGCTGTCAATCACATTTCCAGTAATATCATAAAACATAGAAAGAACACACCCCACCGCTTTTCGTTCGGACAGCAGATTTCCAAACCGAGATGCTGTTGCGTGATCAGGGGAACAGGGATAGTTAAAAATACGCACAATCGCCGTATCCATGTGTGACCACAAATCGCTAATAGTGGCATAGTTATTGGTCAGTGTAAACTGCTGATATTCTGTCAGAGAATTGGGAAATGCCGGCGCATATAGGTAATTTGGCTCCATGTTTAATTTTTCGCCATAAGTTCGTACCAATTCGTTTGTGTTATATCCGGCCTGCGCAATAGACATACTGCCAATCAGCGGCACAATTACTCCAGATACATCTTTTTTGGTCTCTGTCAACATAGATGCCATAGATGGAAACATGTTCCCCCAACCCAACCCAACTACATCACTTGCCGCAGCCCAGGTTTCCACGTACGCTGCAGCCGCTTTCTCTAACGCCTCTTCTGTCTGGAAATCCGATTCACATTTCCGAACAACAATGCAGTCATTTAAATCAAAAATATTCCGCAAATAAGCGCTCAGATTGCTGGCATGATGAGAATTGTGTACTGTAACAGTAATTAAATTATTCTCCCAAGCCTGCGCTAACAGTTTGCTGACTTGGGGCCTAGAAACCCCGAGTATCTCTGCAATTTCTGCTTGGCTCTTCTTTTCATAGTAATATAATTCGGCTACACGTATTAATTTGTCGATCCCGGTTTTCGCTCTACTCATCGAAACCATTCTCCTAAAGTGAATAAAATAAAATTCTCCATACAATGTTAAGTTATTATATTACGTGCACCTTATTTTAGGCAATAGCAAATCACAAAAACCTTGGCGCAGGGCCCTTTACACTATACATTTACAACCGCATGACTCTTTTTTGATGCGAGCGCAGCTGTCTGCAGCTTATGGGATAACGCCGTTTCCTCTGGTGTAACGCAATGGAAAGAACAATCCATTCCTGCCAGCTCAGACATAAAGGCTGCCCACATTTGCAGCATGGAATCCGTAAAACCAAACTCAAAAATCCCGGAGTTGGTCACTGGGAATAACGGCTTCGTTCCAATAACAATACGGCACCAGGCTTGTTCACTTCCACAGTTTTGCGTATAATAAAACGCATTTGGGTCACTGGTAGTATATTTTGCAGAACACTCCAGCCCATATACTTCTAAAAACCAGTCATTTGTCGCCCCCGGCATCATGCGCTTCATCTCAATAAACATGGGAAACGTATCTCCCGCTACATCTTCTACTGTACAAATCAGCGTGGCGTTATCCCAAGTTTCACAAGCGATATGCTCTCCGTCTACAGCCTCTCTCTCCGTAATATAGTTTCCTAGCAGGGCATAGACATCTTTAGGAATCCATCCCATCCGAAACGGGATGTGCTCTGCATGGATACCTAGATCTCCCATGCACCCATACTCTCCATTTACTTTTATATCTCTTTTCCAATTGATCTTCTTTGAGGGATCCAAATCGCTAGAGTGGTTAAATCCAGCATGGACCTCCATAATTTTCCCAAAGCGCTTCTCTTGAATCCATCGAATTAACATCTGAGCACCAGGATAATACGGGAATTCACTCGCACAACGAATCAGGGACTCCGGATGTTCTCGAACCGCCTCTAAAATAGCATCATTGGCTTCCTTATCCATACCAAAAGGTTTTTCACCCAAAAAGTGTTTGCCCGAGCGAATAATATCTACATATATTTGTTTATGCATATTATGGGGCACAGCACAATATACCGCCTGTACCTCGTCATTTGCTAATAATTCATGATAATCTTGGGTAAATTGTTTGATCTCTGGTACCCGATTCCGAAACCAGTCCATAGCTGCCAGATTGGTATCGCAAAGAGCAACAATTTCTGGCCTGGGAATATCCGGGATCAACTGCGCCCATCTAGCAGACACAGCTGCAAATTCTTTTCCCATCATTCCACTGCCAATCAAACCAAATTTTATAGTCTCCATTACATATTCCTCCTACAGAATGCAAGCCTTTCCAGCCTTGAATAATGAACAAAAGATGCTGCCCCTCGAATTTCTTTTGTTTTTATTGTAAAAATAGTTCTTTAATATATTATTTATTATATATTATATAACTATATTCGTCAATGCATAGTACAAAATTATTTTCAATCCTCTGTAAAACTTATATAAATTATAATATTTTTTTGATATTTGCATCTCTCTCTTCAACGCCCTCGCATATTTTCCCCTCTTTTTATTTTGAACAAATATGCAAATAAAACTCCCTTGAGCGGCATAAAAATGCCGCCCAGGGGAGTTTTATCTTTTTCTCTATTTTATTATTTATGTACCGGTCACGCTGAAGTGCATGTAGTCGTTGGTTGTACTCCACCAGCCTTCGCCACCCCAGCCCCAGCCGAAGGCCGCAAAGGCCCGGACCACGTCCCCATCCGGGAGGATGGAGTATGGATCCTCCCCTGGCAGCCAGTGGCTGCCGGTGATGGCGGTGCCGTCTTTGTAGCAATAGTAATTTTCATTGGCATTGATGTCAATGGCCACGCCCCACATGTGCTCCGACCGGGTATCGCTGAGGTTGATGCGGGTGGTGTGGATGGTGCGGATGGGGAACTGCTCCGCCCCGTTAAAAATCATATCAAAGATGGCCACCACTTCCGCCGCCACGCCCTGGTTCACGGTGATGGTCTGGGTGTCTGCGTATTTGCTGCCGTCGCTGGCCAGGCGCCACACGTTCACCGTCACATCCACATACCGGGCGGAGGCGTCCTCATAGGAGGGGTGCCAGGTGGTGTTGGCGTCCCCAAACACCGCCTCGTTAAATTCCGCTGTGGGCCGCAGGGCCACAGGCACATAGCCCTCGGGAATCTCAAAATTGGAGCCGTCGGTAGGCAGATCTACGGCCACCCGCATATCCGGGCAGATCAGGCGGACCACTACGACAGCCGCCTCCCGCCGGGTGAGCGCCCGGGTCCCCTGGAAGCTGCCGTCCTCATAACCGGTTAAAATTCCCTTGCCATAGGCCTGGAGCACCGCCGCCTGATAGTCGGCGGGGATCGCAGCAAAATCCGGGATCTGGTCCTGGACGCCCTCTGTGGCCACGGCGCCCTCCCCCATGCAGCCCAAAGTGGCGCTGGCAATCATCTGGGCCATCTCATAGCGGGTGATGGCAGCATCCAGGGCCTCCGACGTGCGGGGCACCGCCGTATAGGTGGTGATCCCCACCGCCACGGCCGCATCTAGGTAATTGGCCGCAAAATGCAGGTCATCCACCGGGCCCAGGGCGTCCGGCGCCACGGCGCATACCAACATCTTAATAAACTCTCCCCGGGACAGCGTCCGGTCCGGCCGGTATGTGCCGTCCGGATATCCGTTGACAATCCCCATGTCTTCCAGCAGGGTCACATGTTCAAAGGCCCAATCCGCCGCCGGCACATCTTCAAAGTCCGCAGCAGCCACCAGGGCCCCCTGTACAATCAGCAAAACCGCCAGGCAGGCCACCAGGCCCCGGCGTATCCAACGTCCCAATTTGGCTCCCCCTTTGTAATTGATGACAATAGATTACAATAATCTACAACAAATTACAACCCCTTTGGGGGAATTTCCGCAATTTTCCGATTTTTCGCCCGAAAAGTGGGGGATTTTCGCCGGTTCTCCCCGATTGTCTACAGAGAAAGTGGGGAATTTGTCCCTCTGGGAAAAGAAAAGCGGGCGGCCCTGTGGGCCGCCCGCTTGCTCTCCTTATTTCATATCCACATACTGGTCATCCGGCTGGGTTTCCTCCTCAGCCGGCGGCTGCGCCTCCTCCGGCGCTGCATCATAGGCATCGTCCAGGTCCTCCTCATAGGCCGCCTGGGCGTCCGGATCTTCCGGCTCCTCATAATCTGCTTCCAGTTCCTCCGCCTCTGGCGCAGGGCCATCCGGCGATACCGGCGGCCGGTCATAGGGGCAGCCGGCGGCCATCCCCTGGTAGGAGATCACCGCTTGGGCATAGGCCGGGTCCCGCTGCAGCCGTTCTAAAGATTCCGTGATCAGGGCCCGATTTTGCCCTTTGGGGCTGTTTAAGGTATACACCCAAAGGCCAATGGCCACTGCCAATACCGCCACTGCAATTAAAATGGCGGCAACCAGGCTTTTTAAAAAAATCAGCATAGCGAAAAAGACCAGGATCTCTAAAAGCACAAGGAAGATGAAAAACCCGCTCCCTTGACGACGGGTCTGGGCCCGGCGGAAATCCCCAGGGGACAGCAACGCCGGCTCCAAAACGTCCTCATCATACACCAGCCGGCCGCAGGTGCGGCAGCGTACAAAGGGGCGGCCAAAACGTACATCGCCCTCCGGCGACCTGGTCTTGACCAAGGCGCCGCAGTGGCCGCAGTATAAATCCCGGGGCTGTCCGATGCGAATTGCCATACTCCCCGCTCCTCTCTGTGTCAAGTCCATCCGCCCACAGGGCGGCTTGTGATCTTGTAAAATCAGCGTAAAATCTTTTTGTGCACCAGGCCGTATATACGCCGCCTAAAGCACAGAATACGATTTTTTGTCCGCTGTTTCGTTATTATACCACAATATCCGCAAAGAATAAATAGGGATTTTTTTCGTTTTCCGGTGCCCTGTCCCAGGCTTTTTTGGATTGACAAAATTCCGTTTGTCGCATACTATAATAAAGGTCGGTTTTTACCGATTAATTAAGAGATAATCGAGGTGAAACAGATGGACGCAGGAAGTAGTAACGGCACATCCGCAGGCCGAAGTCGCAAGACCGAGGGCGCTTTCTCGTCCTCTTGTTAAGCCTTGGAGTGCCTGCCTTGTGTCTTTGCTTCCTAAAATGAAAAGGTTAGGAGGAAAGACCCATGGGAGAAACCACCATCACCCTGGAAGCTACGCTTTTAACGCTTCTGGGGGAAAAGAAATTCGCAACCCTGCGGGACATTTTATCCACCATGAACCCCGCCGACATTGCCGGCCTCTTCGCCCGACTGCCGGAGGAGCGGCTGCCTCTACTGTTTCGCCTGCTCCCCAAAGAGCTGGCAGCGGAAACCTTCGTGGAGATGGAACCGGACGCCCAGGAGATGCTCATTCAGGGTTTTTCGGACAATGAGCTGAAAGACGTGCTGGACGAGCTCTATGTGGATGACGCTGTGGACATCGTGGAGGAAATGCCCGCCAATGTAGTCAAACGTATCCTGCGCCAGGCAGACCCGGACATGCGGAAGATGATCAATGAGATCCTCCGCTATCCGGAGGACTCCGCCGGCAGCATCATGACTACAGAGTATGTCAGTCTGCGCCCCAATATGACGGTGGGAGAGGCCATCAAGCGCATCCGCCGTACCGGCGTGGACAAAGAGACCATTTACACCTGCTATGTAACGGAGGGGGACCGGCAGCTGATCGGCCTGGTCACCGTCCGCACCTTGCTCCTGGCGGATGAGGATGACAAAATCTCCGATCTCATGGAGACCAATATCATCTCTGTCCACACCCTGGACGACCAGGAGAAAGTGGCCCAGATGTTCAGCAAGTACGCCTTTTTGGCCCTGCCCGTGGTAGACGGGGAAAACCGGCTGGTAGGCATCGTTACCTTTGACGACGCTATGGACGTCTTGGAAGAGGAGACCACCGAGGACATGGAGAAGATGGCCGCCATCACGCCGTCTGACCGCCCCTATCTCCGTACAGACGTGTTCAGCCTGTTTAAGGCCCGCATCCCCTGGCTGTTGCTGCTGATGATCTCCGCCACCTTTACCGGCATCATCATCACCTCTTTTGAGGACGCCCTCAGCGCCTACATGGTGCTCACCGGCTTTATCCCCATGCTGATGGACACCGGCGGCAACGCCGGCAGCCAGGCTTCCGTCACCATCATCCGCGGTCTCAGCTTAAATGAGATCCAGTTTTCCGACCTGCCCCGGATTGTTTGGAAAGAGATCCGGGTGGCCGTGCTCTGCGGCGTGGTTTTGGCCGCCACCAACTTTGTAAAAATGATGCTGGTGGACCGGCTGCTTCTGGGCAACACGGACCTCACGCCCATTGTGGCCCTGGTGATCTGCCTGACCCTGGTGCTGACCGTGTTTTTCGCCAAGGTGGTGGGCTGCACGCTGCCCCTCTTGGCCAAAAAGATCGGCTTTGACCCGGCGGTCATGGCCAGCCCCTTTATCACCACCATTGTGGACATCATTTCCCTGCTGGTCTACTTCCAGTTTGCCAGCATGATCCTGCACATATGACAAACAAAAAAGGACGCAATCGAAATGGATTGCGTCCTTTTGATTGGCGGCGCCCGGCCAATTTGGCCGGGCGCCTTTTTGGATAGCGCCGGGCAGTGCCAGGCGTTTTTTATTGTGCGGCAACCGCTGCTGCCGGGGCCTTTTCCACGACAATCTTGCCGTCTACACCCCGCACCAGAGCGGTGTCTCCCTCTCGGATGGTGCCTTCCAGCATCCGCTCTGCCAGATTGTCCTCCACCTGGCTCTGGATGGTCCGCCGCAGCGGACGAGCGCCGTACGCCGGATCGTAGCCCTTCTCCACCAGGATGTCTACAGCCGCCGGCTCCACTTCCATGTGGATGCCCAGGCTCTCCACCCGGTCGGACACGGTCTTCAGCATATTCTGGGCGATGGACTGGATGTTCTCCTTGGTCAGGCGGTGGAAGATGATGATCTCATCAATACGGTTCAAGAACTCGGGACGGAAGGTGGCCCGCAGGTCCTTGTTCACCGCATCCCGGATGGCCTCCATATCGGCGGTGTCCGCCGTCTCTTCCCCAGAGCTGAAGCCCAGGGGCTTTTTCACCTGCATCAGGTTCTTGGCCCCCACGTTGGAGGTCATGACGATGATGGTGTTCTTAAAGTCCACATGCCGCCCTTGGGAGTCGGTGAGCCGCCCGTCTTCCATGATCTGCAGCATGATGTTAAACACGTCCTCGTGGGCCTTTTCGATTTCATCGAAGAGGATCACGCTATAGGGCTTCCGCCGCACCTGTTCGGTGAGCTGGCCGCCCTCGTCGTAGCCCACATATCCCGGAGGGGAACCGATGAGCTTCGACACCGTGTGCTTCTCCATGAACTCGGACATATCCACCCGGATCATGGCGTTCTCGTCCCCGAACACCGCTTCGGCCATGGCCTTGCAAAGCTCGGTCTTGCCTACGCCGGTGGGGCCCAGGAACAGGAAGGAACCAGTGGGCCGCTTGGGGTCTTTCAGGCCTACACGGCCACGGCGGATGGCCCGGGCCACGGCGGAGACCGCCTCGTCCTGGCCGATCACCCGCTTGTGGAGGATCTCCTCCATGCGCATCAGGCGCTGGCTCTCGTCCTCTGTCAGGGTGGTCACCGGCACGCCGGTCCACCCGGACACCACGGCTGCGATGTCCTCCTTGCCTACGCTGCGCATCTCGCCGCTGCGGTGGGCATCCAGCTCCTTGCGGATCTTATTGATCTCGCCACGGACCTCGTTCTCCTCGTCCCGCAGGGTCGCCGCCTTTTCAAACAGCTGGTTGCGGACGGCTTCCTCCTTTTCGGCGGTGAGCTTCTCCAGCCTGGTCTCCAGCTCCTTCACATCCGGGGGCGTGGTCAGGCTCTGCATCCGCACCCGGGAGGCCGCCTCGTCCATCAGGTCGATGGCCTTGTCCGGCAGATACCGGTCGCTGATGTATCTTGCAGACATCTCCACGGCCGCTTCAATGGCCTCGTCGGTGATGCGCAGTTTGTGGTGGGCCTCGTACTTATCCCGCAGGCCCTTGATGATCTGAACGGCCTCCTCCTGGGTGGGCTCGTTCACCATGACGGTCTGGAACCGCCGCTCCAAAGCGGCGTCTTTTTCAATGTACTTCCGGTACTCGTTTAAGGTGGTGGCGCCAATGACCTGGAGCTCGCCACGGGACAGAGCCGGTTTGAGGATATTGGAGGCGTCAATGGCGCCCTCGGCAGCGCCTGCGCCGATGATGGTGTGCAGCTCGTCGATGAACAAAATCACGTTCCCCGCCTTTTGCACTTCCTCGATGCAGGTCTTGATCCGCTCTTCAAAGTCGCCACGGTACTTGGTACCGGCCAGCATACCGGACAGATCCAAGGTGACCACCCGTTTATCCCGCAGGTTCTCCGGCACGTCCCCAACATTGATCCGCTGGGCCAGGCCCTCTACAATGGCGGTCTTGCCCACGCCAGGTTCGCCGATCAGCACCGGGTTGTTCTTGGTCCGGCGGGACAGGATCTGTACCACACGCTGGATCTCTTTCTCCCGGCCGATCACCGGGTCCAGCTGCCCTTTGGCCGCAGCTTCCGTCAGATCCCGGCCGTACTGGTCCAGGGTCTTTGTGTCCCCCCGCTTTACATTCTGGCGGGCAGACCCCGCTGTAGCCCGGGTCCGGTTGTAGTTGTTGCTATTAAAGATATCCATGATATCGGTGTAGAGCTTGTTGAGATCCACACCGGTAGAGGTGATGATCTTGGCAGCTACGCTGTCCGGCTCCCGCAGGATGCCCATAAGCAGGTGCTCGGTGCCCACGTAGTTGTGGCGCAGCTTGGCTGCGTCCGCCACGGCCAACTCAATGATCCGCTTGGCCCTGGGAGTCAGCCCCTGGGCCGGCATCTCGCCCCGGTCGCCCTTGCCCACATATTTCTCAATGAGCTCGTAGATCAGATTGCTGTCCAGGCCCGCCTCCCGCAGGACCTTGGCGGCCACGCCGGTCTCCTCCCGGCTGAGGCCCAGCAGAATGTGTTCGCTGCCGATATATCCATGGCCCAAACTGGTGGCCGCTTCCTGGGCCAGGGCCAGGGCCTGTTTTGCTTTCTCTGTGAACCTATCTTCACTTCTCATGATGAGTCCCTCCTTTATCTCTCAAAAAGAGCGGGGCTGTTTTTCCTGTTGCCCCGCTCCCAAAAGCCCGGGCAGGCAACGCCCGCCCTTGGCCGATTACTCCGCTTCCTTCTCCAGTGCGTGGATCTGATCCCGCAGCTCCGCCGCCTTTTCAAAGGCCTCCTCCCGGACGGCCTTCTCCAACTGGGCTTTCAGCTGGGCCAGTTCCCGGCGTTTTTTGATCTCCGGTCCGGCGTCCTCCGGGATTTTCTCGGCGTGCTCCTCCTTGGGGGCGCCGTCCACGGTGACATGGACGCTGGGCATCAGTACCGGCATAGAGTAGGTAAAGCTCCTAGGCAGCAGGGAGCTGCCGCCGAAAAAGCTGTCCAACATGCTGTGCATACCGGCAAACATGTTGCCGAAGATGGAATCCCGACCGAAATCAAAGAAGCTGTCGCCCTGCATCAGGCCCTCTTCCCGGGCACAGTCGGCGCACAGGTGCTGCTCGGTGACAACACCGTTTACATTGGATGTATAGTGGTATACGGCATTATTGTTTCCGCATTTTTGACATTTCATAAGGCATTCTCCTT
>CAZXRD010000064.1:0-10174 GCA_964642465.1 uncultured Oscillospiraceae bacterium
GTCCAATAGACGGCCATAGAGCTGCCGGCCCACGTGGTGGGGGTCGCCCTGATAGGGCTCATATACGAAAAATTTCTTTAAAATAGCGATCTCCGGGCCGTAGAGCATCAGGCCAATCGAGCCCACCAGCCGCTCCCCTTCCGTTGCAATCCAAAAGTTGCCCCCCGGCTGGATATAGGCGCCGGGGATATCCAACAGATCCGGCTGGTCCGCCACGGTAACTGGCGGGCGGGTCCCGTCGTTTTGAAAATGCAGCACCAGGTCTATCACGGCCTGGGCATATTGATTCTGAAACTGACTGATGCTGACCACAACTGCGCCTCCAATAGAAATGTTCCGGGTCTGGGTTTCCAAGCTTGGGGCATTATAGCACAGTCGCAGCAAAAAAACCAGTGTTCACAAGTGCGCTCCCCTGGTTCTATCTATCCGGCCGTTTTTCCCCGCCTGCAGGTAGTTGCCAGAATGCCTACCACAGCGATCCCAAACAGCAGGATCTCTCCGGCAATGGCATATAACAAAATAGACCATACAAACTGGGGAAACAGCAAAATCAGCGCAGCCATCCCCAACAGGATGACAAGCACGACCCCCAGCACAAGGGCTGCGCATTTGGCTAGGCCTTTTAGAAATTCTCTACGCACTTTATACGGCTCCTTTCTCCCCGTCGGGGCGCTCCTGCACAGCGGCTTGTGCCGCTGCATTTTCTTTCTTTCCAATATAGTCACCTAGGCTGCAGTACACCGCCGCTGTCACGGGTGCCCCCAGCAGCACACCTACAACGCCAAACAAAGCGCCGAATACGGTGACGCTCACCAGCGCACCCAGATGCCCGGCAGGCCCACAGAGGCCCCCACTACCCGGGGATAGAGCAGATTGGCTTCCAACTGCTGCAAGACCAGGAAAAACACCAAAAACAGCAGGGCCTGCCAGGGGGATACGCTGAGGACCATAAAGGCCCCTACTACCGCCCCCACATAAGCGCCCACCAACGGCACCAGGGCAAAGACGCCCACCAGGACGCCCACCATTCCCGCATAGGGGAGGCCGAAGACCAACATGCCCAGGGCACACAGGCTGCCTAGAATTACTGCCTCCGTGCATTGGCCCACAATATATCTATGAAAACTGGCATCCAGACGGCGCAGGCCCCCGTACAGCCGCTCCCGCCAGCGGGGCCGGAGGAACCGCTTCGTTAAGCGATGGACCTGGCGCCCCAGCCGCTCCTTTTGGGCCAGGATATTGAGTGCAAAGATGCCGGCAATGGCCCATGTTGTCACACCGCTAAACAGGGCTGTAAAAACCCCTTGCATACGGTCTGCCGCCCCTACGGCGCCGGTCTGCAGCAGACCCAGAATCCGGGGAAGCTGGGCCGCCCAATCAAAGCTGGATACCTGGTCTAACCACGTCTGGGGCAGGTTTTCCGCCACCCAAGGGGTAGAGAGCAGCCGTTCCACCGCCGCTGGCGCCTGCTGGATCAGGGTCTGCCAGGCGACGAACTGGGGTACAACCACCCATACCACGGCAATCAGAAGGAGCACCACCGTCAGGCAGGCCCCCGCCAGGCACACCGGCCGGCGGCTCTTGGCCGCAAACCCTGTCTGCCGGCTGGGAAAATAGTGCCGCTCGTAAAAGGACATTAAGATATTGCCTACATAGGCGATGGCCGCTCCCAGGGCAAAGGGGATTAGGGCATCCACGAACAGCGTTAAAAAGCCAAAAACCGATGGCCAAATACTGCAGGCCACAAACACCAAAAACAGACAAAGGCCCAAGGACAGGTAGGTTTTCGCCGGCATCTTCACAGGTGGTTTTCTCCCCTTTTGTGTTTATGTACCTACATATCCACCGCCAAATCCAACCGGCTGATTTTCTCTAGTAAAATATCCTCCTCCGTGGGGGTATCCGCCAGGTCCTCAATCTGCCGGCGGATAGACAGCATTTTTTCGTCTGTGGCATTGATCACTTGGGCACATTTCTGCAGCTGGTCTATGATCTCCCGCTGATTGGGGATCTCCTGCTTATATTTCAGCTGATGCTCCAGGCTGGCCCAGAAATCCATGGCGATGGTGCGGATTTGCACCTCCACCTTCATCTCTTTCTTCTGGTCGGCAAAAAACACCGGGACACTGATAATCAGATGCAGGCTGCGGTAGCCATTTGGCTTAGGCGCTGCAATGTAGTCCTTCCGGGCCACCAGTGTCACATCGTCCTGGCGCAGCAGGGCGTCTGCAATGGTATAAATATCATCTATATAGGAACAGATCACCCGGACCCCTGCCACGTCATGCACATGGTCAGAGATGTTTTCCAAGGAAAACGGGAGATTTTGCCGGCTCAGCTTCTCCGTAATGCTGGCCGTGCGTTTCAGCCGGGTGCTGATGGAGCTGATGGGATTGCGCTGGTAACGGACTTTAAACTCCGTATTCAGGACATCAAACTTGGTCTGTACCGTCTTCATGGCGCAGGCATACATCATCATGAGCTCTTTATACTCAATTACTGTGTCCATAAGCTGCCGGGTCTGGCGGAGCATTTGGCCAACCATCCCGTCGTCCCAGGGCGCCAGCTCTGTGGACAGAGCTTCTTCTACCGCCTCTTGCAGCATCTGGTCTAAGTCCTCTTGGTTGTACGGGGACATATCGGATATTTCCACGGCAAACAGCCTCCTTTTTCTCTGGTATGTTGGTTCAAGGCTACCACAGACTTGTTGCCAAAATGCCGGGAAAATGTTTGCAAACTGTAAACTCTAGTCCGCTACAAACTGCATATTGGGAAACAGCCGTTCCATGGTGGTGTCGTCATAGGTCTCGTCCAACCATTGGACTGCCGCATTTGCAGCTACAGGCGCCGTTTCCCGAGCCCGCCACCGGGTAATGGCGGCAGCTGTGACCAGTAGGTTCACAACCATAAAGGCCGTCATGGCGATGCTGGCGATCTGCCAGCCCCGGCCCTGTATCTTTGCCAGCAGGCGGCGTACCAGGGGCAGCGCCAGCCGGATAAACAAAATGCCCAGCACGCCCCACAGCAGGGCCATCTTGAAGCTGACCCGTCCGCCCAGATTCAGCATATGGGCGCTGTAGTTCCAGGAGACAGACCCCACGCACAACTCTTGGACCAGGCTGCCAAAAAACTCCACCGCAGCGCCGGAGACGGTAAAGGCGGCGAATTGGAGCAGGATGTTTTTATTGCGCAGTAGGATGGCCAGCAGGTAAACCGCAACGGCGCCGACGCCGTAGATGATGCAAAACGGCCCCCACACCGTGGCGGCGTGGTGCTCCCAGTGCCCCTTGGTGAAAACACACCAAAGGCCCTCCAACACAAAGCCGCCCACGCTGCCGAACAGAAACAGCCAAAACAGGGTAGTATAGTTGACTTTGCAGGAAGCGGTCTCTCGGTTTTTTGCGGGTTTCCATACCCGCCGAACAAGGGCTTGTGCGGCCTCCATATGTATTCTCCCCTTTTTTCTGGATTTAAGCAGAGTTTACCAGGCCGCTATTGCCAAAATACTTGGGAAATGTTTGGGAGAGCTCTTTTTTCCCGTAACCTCTATTCCGGTTTGGAGAGTTCATCCGCCAATTTTAAGATCTGGGGCGCTAAGCGGGCCCGCTCCTTTTTGGTGACATAGGCATACACCGGGTTTGCCGCCGCTACAGCTGCAATGCCCACAATGCCGATCACAATCCCCGGGATAAACATCGTGTCCATCCACACCAAGGTACAGGCCATGCCCAGGCCAAAGAGCAGGCAGCCCACAACGCCTACTGTCAAGGACAAAATGGTTCCCTTTCTGGTGGCGCTGCGGTCCAGCCGGCGCAGCTCATCCATCTTATCTTCTGATTTGGGCAAATACTTCTGCCGGATGCGGCGGATCTCTTCCTGCTGTTTGGACGAATAGGTATAGGCAAATGTATCTTGTTCCTTTTGTTCCTTATCCATGACCTGTGTTCCTCTCTCCCCCGGCGTCTTCCGCCGGAGCATTTTTCAACTGCTTGATCCGCCTGGTGGAGCGGACCATCATATAGATACCCATGGCAATGACAATGGCGCATACGGCCCCGCCGGTAAACCCAATCATCATCTGACGGAACTGTTCCCCATTGTCTCCGCCAAATTGCGCCAGCATGCCGATCTCCAAAGACAACATAGACACCAAGGCCGCCACCAGGCTAATGGCCCTGGCAGCCGACATGGCCGGGCTGTTGTATTTCCGGTACTGGACCACGTTGATGACCGCCTTAATGGTGACGAAAAAGGCATACATAGCCATGACATAAATCAGAATCCCCGCATAGGCAAAGCCGCCGTCCTGGTGCAGGACCAGTATGACCACACCCGTGAGGGCGATGTTCATCACCGTCAGGCAAAGGCCGCACAACCGGTACCGCCGCCATTCGGCGATTTGATCCTCTCCAAATCCCTGCCGGTTGGCATACCGGGCCAACATGATGCGCATGGCGGATAGCAGAATGTAATAGGCCGCCAAAGACGCAAACCAGGCAGAGCCGTAGTAGATCCCGGAGACGATATTGATCCCCGCATACACCAAGTTGATGGCCAGGGACACCTGCAGAGAGACCCGGGTTTTAAAAGGAATATCCCCAAAATAGCGGCTGACATACGGGTTTTGCTTGATTTTCTGGTTACCCCGCCGCACCAGCTGGGAAATGCTCGTACATAGGATAACCAGGGCATAGGCGGAAAACACATAGGCGATATAAGCGATGGGGTTATTTTCCCCCGCCACTAAGAACGTATACACCAAAAGCCCGGCGGCTACCGGCACGCTGACAAACACCACCACCGGCCCGGGAAACAACAGTTTATGCAGGATTTGCTTCCACCGCTCCACGTTGCTGCCTCCTCAATTTCACGGTAAACACGCTGCCCTTCCCCACCTCGCTGCTAACCGAGATGTCCCCGCCTACGATGTCCATCACCCGCTTCACAAGGGCCAGGCCCAGGCCATTGCCCTGGGTGGCGTGAGAGCTGTCCCCCTGATAAAATTTTTCAAAAATATGTTTTCCCACTTCCGGTGGGATGCCGCAGCCGGTGTCCGAGACCTGGACCACGGCGTCTGCCCCCTGGGTATAAAGCTTAAGCCCAATCGTCCCGCCGGGCTCTGTAAATTTGACGGCGTTGGAAAACAAGTTGTTCCACACCAGGGACAAAAGCTCGGCGTCCATATCCACCAGGACGCCCTCTTCCACATCTGTTTCAATCTCCAGATTCTTTGCTTCCCATGTATTTTCAAAGGTGAGCAGGCATTGGCACAACTGCTCGCCCAAGTCGTAGGTCTCCACCTTTGGATAGATCTGCTGGTTTTCCAGTTTGTTTAACTTTAGGATGTTTGTAATCAGGCTGGCCAGCCGACGGGCGGCATCGGTGATGGCCTTGGCATACTCCTGCCGTTTTTCCTCGTTTAGGCCCGGCTGCTGGAGCATGGTGCCGTAGTTTTGGATCACCGCCAGAGGCGTTTTCAGCTCATGGGACACATTGGCAATAAAATCCGTCCGCAGGGTCTCCATGCCGGACAGCTCCCCCGCCATCTGGTTGAAGCAATCGGCAATCTCTCCAAATCCATTGGCCCGCTCCGCACCGGAGAGCTGGGGGATACGTACGGAGAAATCCCCCTGCATCATCCGTCCCGCTGCACTTACAATCTTCTTTACTGGCCGGTCTATCATCAGCCGGCGGCGGATCCCGTCCACCACGGTACACAGCAGGCTGAGCAGCAGCACATTGAGAAAGGTGATCTTCGCAGCACTCTCAATATAGATCTTTGTGAGTTCTAAGCCACTGATGCGGCTCATCATGTTCAAGAACAAAAGCATGCAGCAGCTGATGACAAAGGCCATCAGCAGGAAAAAGCCCACGTACCGCCGCAGCGCAAACAGCCACCGCTGCTGCCGCAAAGTTTTTTTGTCCTCTTTCATTTGATAACCGCCTTATACCCCAGGCCGTGGACCGTCACGATCTCAAAATCCTGGCAATCGGAGAATTTGTCCCGCAACTTGGCCATATACACATCCACCGTCCGGGGCCCGGAGGAGGTGGCGCTGTCCCAGAACTCATCCATGAGCTGGCTGCGGGTAAAGGTCTTTTTGGGATAGGACAGCAGTTTATACAGCAGATTAAACTCCCGCACCGTCAAGGGAATCTCTTCGTCTTTCAGGTAGGCGGTGTGCTCCTCTGCATCCATGGTGAGATCCCCCACCGTCAGTTTCTTGCTGGTAGCGATTTTGGCCCGGCGCAGGAGGGCCTGGATCCGCAGGAGCAGTTCATCTAGATCCACGGGCTTGACCATATAGTCGTCAATCCCCGCTTTAAACCCCCGCTGTTTGGCGGTGAAGTCATCCCGAGCGGTCATGAACAAAATGGGGATCTCCTGGTTCAGCTCCCGCACCGTCCGGGCAAACTCAAACCCATCCACCCCCGGCATCATGATATCGGAAATAATCAGATCGAACAGCGTTCCCCCATACATGGCGTCATAGGCCTCGCCTGCACTGAGGCAGCCCACCGTTTCATAGCCGTTCTGTTCCAAATAGGTACACACGGTCTTATTCAGTTCCCGGTCATCTTCCACTAAGAGAATTCGAAACATATGAAATCTCTCCCCTGCTATTTTTCTTATTGTACCATAGATAGCGCCGAAACGTTAAAATTTTGTTTCTGTCATTTCATTTTTCTATAAAACATAGCGATACCAGG
The DNA here is from genome assembly GCA_964642465.1 of uncultured Oscillospiraceae bacterium. Taxonomy (GTDB): domain Bacteria; phylum Bacillota; class Clostridia; order Oscillospirales; family Oscillospiraceae; genus CAZXRD01. The sequence continues at coordinate 6,712 of CAZXRD010000064.1, forward strand.
CCCGGATGTAAGCATCCGGGCCTGGCAAACCGATATATCCGCTACAAAGTTGCAAATTTTTCCCCGCTGCGCACCTCGTCGCTGTAAAGTTCCCGGGGCAGGATATTGGGATAGGCGTGCCACTGGCGGATGGACATAGTCCCCCGGCCGCCGGTCAGGGGTTTGACCCGGCCGTCTTTATAGGTAAAACTACCTTCCACTTGGTCAAAAATCAGCGTGGCCACCGGGTTATCCGGCACCTGGAAGGTCACGCCCCAGGTATGGGCGTTGCACACATGGGCCCGCACCTGGTACAGGCCGTCCTCTACTTGGATCTGCACCTGGTAAACCGTGGGGATAAACCCATCCAGCTCCCGGTAGAAGGCCCAATCTTCGTGGGTAATGGTCAGCTCCCCTTCTGGGTAGTATTTGTTTGCCTCCAAATCATATACCGCAAAATCCTTCATGCCCAGGCGCATATCGTACAGGGAGGAGTGGAGTTGGTCAAAGGCAAACCAGCCCCAGTCTTCCCAGCCGCCCAGCTCGGCGGCGGAGGAGTCCACGGCCACATACCGCTCCCGGATGCCCCGGCCGGTGACATGCACCTTGCGGCCCTGGATCCAAATGTCCCCTGTCACATCCCCGGCCCAGTTATACCCATAGGTCACAGAGTGCTGCGTCAGGTAGGAGGGCTCTTCCCGCCCATACCACAGGGGATAGCCATGGGGCCGGTGATACAGGTCCGCCCGATAGGCCCCGTCGCCGGTGTCGATCTGCAGATGCCAGCTGTTGTCCTCGCAGCAGGTCACCTTGTATGCTTCGCCGCAGGTGACCACCACCTGATGGTCCTCTTTTGCAATCCGCAGCGTCCCCTGGGGGTTGCGGATCATCCGCCGGAGCTGGACGTCCGGGTAGACCGCCAGCTTATAGATGGAGCTGGGCAGCTGGCGCACGCTTCCCTTGCCCTTGGTCCAGTTGATGGAGACCAAGTCCAATTTCTCTTGCGCCAGGGACAGGATGGACCCCCCTAAGGCGTACAGCTCTCCATCGTCCCCCGTCACGGAAAATTGGAACAGCCAGTCTAAAAAGCCGCTGCGCACCTCTTCTTTTACGCCGTTTCTCGCTTCATCAGCCAGCGTCACTTTTGGATTTGCAATTTTCATGTATCCTACCTCCTTAGATACCGTCTTATACTTGTCACGTCTTTTGGCCATCAGGCCCATTTCCGCAGCGTCTTGTCCTGGGCAGTGATGCTGCGCACAATTTTACAGGGGTTCCCTACGGCCACGGTTCGGGCCGGGATATCCATGGTCACCACCGAGCCGGCGCCAATAACAGCCTCGTCTCCAATAGTCACGCCAGGCAAAAGGATGGCGCCTGCGCCGATCCACACCCGGTCGCCTATGGTCACTGGCTGGTTGTGAAACACCCCCATCAACCGCTCCTCAGCATCAATGGCGTGGTTGGTACAGAGGATCTGGCAGCCGGGGCCGATCAGCGTCCCGTCGCCAATGGTGATGGTATCCGAGTCCAGTAGTGTGCAGTTGTAGTGGAGCATCGCCATACCTTGGAAGTGGATGTTCTTTCCAAACACACAGCGGAACCCGGACTCAATAAACACATAGGGGTTATACCCGCTTACCAGGTTGGCCAAGATCTCCTGGCGCCGGGGATCGTCCGGCGGCAACTGATCCAGTGTATAACAGGCCTTTTTCACCTGCAGTTGGTAATCGGCAATCTCCTTGCTCCGGCTGTCATAGGGTAGGCCGGCCAAAGCTTTTTCCAGTTCTTTCATGGCCCTCCGTCCTTTCTCTTAGGTTGTACCTGTATCCTAACAGGAAAATGTATCCGTTTGGATTCAGAAAGGTTTCCGAATTGTGAAAAACGGTGGACTACAACAGGGGAGAAAAAACTTTCATCATTTGGGCCAAAAACCGCTGCCCCGGCCCCAGGCCATCCCCGGGGGCAAGGGCTTGCGACTGGGCTGCCGTGGCTAAAAAGTCTCTCTTCATATCCTGGATACAGGCCGTCTTATACATCCACACGCCACACTCAAAGTGGTGGACCAGAGAGCGGTAATCCAAGTTGATGGTGCCGCAGACAGCAAATTGATCGTCGCACACGAAGTTTTTCCCATGGATGAAACCAGGCGTATACTCGTAGATTTTGACCCCGTCTTGCAGCAAGGCCGGATAGTTGGACCGGGTCATAAGAAAGATGGCCTTCTTATCCGGTATATGGGGGGTGATGATCCGTACATCTACCCCCTTTTTTGCAGCATTCCGCAGGGCATTTGTCAGTTCCTGATCGCAGATCAGATAGGGTGTGGTGATATAGAGATAGGTCTTGGCAGCGTTGATCATGTTTAAATACACGTTTTTCCCGATCCGGGTCTTATAAATGGGCTCCGGGCCATCCCCAAAGGGGATTACAAACCCCTGCGCCGCCCGGGGCGCACAGGCTGACACATAGGGGGCGCCGGGGAGGTATGGGCTGGCCTGGCTGTTCCAGTTGGTGAGAAAAAGCAGCAGCAGGCTTTTCACGCCGTCCCCTTCCAGGCGGACGGCGGTGTCCTTCCAATGGCCATATTTGCAGATGGCATTGATATACTCGTCCGCCAGGTTGATGCCCCCTGTGTAGCCAATGCGCCCATCAATCACCGTGATCTTCCGGTGGTCCCGATTGTTATGGATGTGGGATAAAATAGGCGCAAACTTATTGGCGGGCACACAGTGTATCCCCTCCGCCTCCAGCTGCCGGTCATATTTCTCCGGCAAGGTGGTCATACACCCAAAATCGTCGTAGAGGAAGCAGACCTCCACCCCCTGGGCCGCCTTTTCCTTTAAAATGCCGTGGATGGTATCCCACATCTGCCCCGCCTGGACAATAAAGTACTCCATAAAAATAAAATGCTCTGCCGCCCCCAGGTCAGAAAGCAGCGCCTCGTAAAAGCGCTCCCCGCTGGGAAAATAGGTGACCTCCGTATGGGCGTAACAGGGCATTTTGGCCACGGTGTATAGATAGCTCGCCTGCAAGTAGGCATCGGCGTCCATTGTCTTCAGCTGGTGCACGGCCATGTTCTGCCCTTGATAAGGGGCGAGGTCCAGGGCCGCCTGGTCATAGCGCCGGTAGGTTTTTTCACTGGTCTGGTTGCTGGACAGAAGCATATAGACAAAAGCGCCGATCACCGGCAAGAAGCACAGAATGATCAGCCAGGGGATCTTAAATTCCGGGATGTCATCCCGGTTCATCAGATACAGCAAAACCCCAACATAAAAGATCCAGCCCAGAATCGTAATGGGCAAAAAGATCTCATAGAGCAGTATAAACACGGCTAAGAGCTGGACAAATTCCAGCAGGATACACAGCGCCGCCAGAAAAAAACGAGACCGCAAAATCTTCCCAATCCTTTGCATACGTCCTATCCCCCAAAAAAGCAAGGCGGCGGCCTTAAGGCCGCCGCCTTGCTTCCGACTGCTTTTAA
>CAZXRD010000065.1:0-9636 GCA_964642465.1 uncultured Oscillospiraceae bacterium
GTCCAGCATGGAGTTGCCATCTTCGTCCTCCGGGATCTGCCACGTCTTGTTCGGCGTCGACAGCAGGTGCTTGCACCGGTTGGCGGTAATGCCGTTTACCCAGCCCCAAAAAGCCGCAGGCTCCCGCAGCTTATCTAGGCCGGTGAGCATGGCGATAAGCACATCCTGGGTGGCGTCCTGGGCGTCCGCCTCATTTTTCAGCATTTTCTTGCAGTGGTAGTAAACCCGGTTCTGCGCCGCCTGCACCAGCGCCTCCTGGGCTTCCAGATCTCCCGCTTTGCTTCGTTGGATCAGGTCCAGCAGTTTTTCTCCCTCGATATGCATGTAGCAACCCCCCTATGTTTTTCCAGACCGCCCTGGGTGGGGCGTATCCCTCCGCATCCCACAAAAGGCAGAGGTGGAGGAACTGGAAAAAAGAAATACGCCCCATACAGCGGCCTCCCTTCAACGGCTTACATAGGATAGTGCCGGAAAAGGGGCAGCCGGTTTTACAAAGCAAAGCATTTCTATAGAAAACCGGCGGCGCCTAAAATCAACAGACGCCGCCATCCCCTTTCCAGGGGTCTAAATCGTTATGGGTTTGGATTACTCCTCCGACCGGTAGCCAAAATTGCGGATCAGGCTCTGGCTGTCCCGCCAGTTTTCCTTCACCTTGACCCAGGTCTGCAAAAAGACCTTGGTGCCTAAAAAGGCCTCGATATCCCGGCGGGCCATCTCCCCGATCTTTTTCAACATGGCCCCCTGTTTCCCGATGATAATGCCCTTATGGCTGGCCTTTTCACAGTAAATGGTCACATCCAGATCGATGATCCCATCCTCCCGCTCGGAGAACTTGGTAACCTCCACCGCCGTGCCGTGGGGCACCTCCCGCTGGAGGCAGAGGAGCAGCTTTTCCCGGACCAGCTCCGCCACGATCTGCCGCTCCGGCTGGTCTGTGAACATATCGTCCGGGAACAGCTGGGGCCCGGGCTGGGCAAAAGCGCAAAAGGCGTCCAGCAGCTCTTCCAGCCCATCGCCGTACTTGGCAGAAATGGGCAGGATGCTGGCAAAGTCGTAGGCAGCGGCGTACCGGGCCATCACCGCCAGCAGCTCTTCCTTTTTCACCTCGTCGATCTTGTTGATCACCAGAATGGCCGGCGCACCACTCTCCCGAATTCGGGCGATGAGCTCTGTCTCCTGGGGGCCGATGTTGTCAATGGGCTCCACCAGCAGGGCCACAGCGTCCACAGAGGCCACGCTGTCTTTGACGACTTTTACCATATAGTCCCCCAGTTTGGTCCGAGCCCGGTGAAACCCCGGCGTGTCCATCAGCACCAGCTGGGTATCCCCTCGATTCACCACGCCGCAGATGCGGTTTCGGGTGGTCTGAGGCTTGCTGGTGACAATGGAGACCTTCTCCCCCACCAGGGCGTTGGTCAGGGTGGACTTGCCCACATTGGGCCGGCCGGCTATGGTGATCATAGCCGTTTTTGTGATGTTTGACATAGATTTATCCTCAACTTTCTCCGAAGATGCGGCATTGAGCCATTCGCCGCTTTTTTGCTACAGGTCGCTGTCCGCCAGAATATAGAAGTCCCGGCGTCCGTCGCCCCGGCCATAGTACTGCATGTCATAGGCGCCTTTCTGGTCGCCGGCGTTGACCAAGATGCGCAGCGTTGGGTAGCCCTCCGGGATGTCCTCCTGCATCAGCAGGGCCACAATATCGGCCCCGGATTGGCTGCGGTAGATCTCCTCCGTACCGGTCTCTTCCCCGGTCTCCGGGTCGTAAAGAATCCGCTGCAAAATCAGTTCGCTGCCGCTGTGCTTAGGCAGGATTAAAAAAGTCTCCCCGTATTCCTGGGGCCAGTACAAGGTGTCATAGTCCTCCACCATGGCCAGCTCCGCCTCGGTGGGCTCCATCAGGATCAGGGCCAGCACGCTGTCCCCGGCCAAGTTCTGGAACAGGTCCTCCTGCCCCACCGCTTCAGGCGCCGGGCTGGGCACATCCATACTAGGGGACGGGCTGGAAGAGGCAGCTGGAGAGGGCGAGGGGCTTGGCGTAGACGGACTGGGGGACGAGGTCACATCCTGCGTCGGCTGCGGCTCGCTGGTCTGCTCCGGATTTTCGTCTCCACATGCGGCAAGTCCTAATACAAATAAGCATGCCAAAAAAATTGCGATCCATTTGCGCATTTTTCACACCTCATTTTTTGTCGTTGTGGTTCCGGCGCAAAGCCTGCCCTATTAGCTTGTCCAAAAAATCAGCTTTTTTGCAATGTGCGCTAGAAGGCAAGGCCCAGCTCCGCCAAAATGGCCTCTTCCCGAGCTCGCATTTGGGCCTTTTCCGGCCCCTCGTCCAGGTGGTCATAGCCTAAAAGATGCAGCACGGAGTGGACCACCAGATAGCTGAGCTCCCGGCGACCCGAATGGCCATATTCTTTAGCTTGGGCCGCCACACGCTCCATGGAGATCACCATGTCCCCCAGGGGCACCAGGCCGGTGCCCGGGTCGGCCGCATCCGTATCAGGCAGCACCCCGGGGCGGAGCACAAACTCGGGAAAACTGAGCACGTCTGTGGGCTTGTCCAAATGGCGCATGTCCCGATTGATCACCTGAATGCCGGCGTCATTGGTGAGCAGCACATCTACCTCGCAGGGGAAGTCCACCCCCTCCGCCGCCAGGGCTGTGCGGATGACCTTCCGGATCAGGGCGCAGTTTCCCTCGCTGGCCGCTCCTGGCACGTCCGCCGTAACGGGGATATAGTGGCGTTTGGCCATTATTTCCGCCCCTTTCCGGCATTTTTGGCATTTTCATACCGCTCATAGGCCTCCACAATCCGCTGGACCATGATGTGGCGCACCACATCGTCATTGGTGAGCGCACAGATGCCCACACCCTCCACATCCCGCAGGACACGCAGGGCCTCTTTCAAACCGGAGGGCTTACCGTCCGGCAGGTCGATCTGGGTCACATCGCCGGTGATGACGATTTTGGAGCCAAAGCCCAAACGGGTGAGGAACATTTTCATCTGTTCCCGGGAGGTGTTCTGGGCCTCGTCTAAAATAATGAAGCTGTCATCCAAGGTGCGGCCCCGCATGTAGGCCAGCGGCGCCACCTCGATATTGCCCCGCTCCAGATATTTCTGGTAGGTCTCCGCCCCCAGCATGTCAAAGAGGGCGTCATACAGCGGCCGGAGATAGGGGTCCACTTTGCTCTGCAAGTCGCCGGGGAGAAAGCCCAGGCGCTCCCCCGCCTCCACCGCCGGGCGGGTGAGGATAATCCGGTTGACCTGCTTGTCCCGAAAGGCGGCCACAGCCGCCGCCACCGCCAGATAAGTCTTGCCGGTGCCCGCCGGGCCGATGCCCAGCGTCACCGTATTGGTGAGGATGGACTCCACATATTTCCGCTGGCCAACGGTCTTTGCCTTCACCGGACGGCCCTTGGCCATAATGCAAATCACATCTTTCCCCAGTTCGCTGATCTGGGCGTCCCGGCCCTCTTCCACCAGCTTCAGGATATAGTGCACGGTCTGGGTGTCGATGTTTTCCCCTTTGCCCGCCAGGCTGATCAGGCCGTTGATGGCCCGCTCCGCCTGCATCACCTTTTCCACATCGCCGGAAATCTTCAATTCGGCGTCCCGGTCGGTTACAGAGACGCCCAGTTCATTTTCAATAATCCGCAAATTTTCGTCAAAGGAACCGAAGACATTGATGATATTCTCCATCCGGTCCACATTGATGATACGCTCTATCATGTTTGGTTTTCCTCTCCTGTCTCTACCATTTCCTCATTTGTAAGGGCCACTGTGCCGGCGATATCCTCCCGGCACTCCGCCTGAAGCGTTACGGTAATCACGCCGTTTTCCACAGCCGTCACATAGTCTGCCGTCGTAATGGTCCCCTCGCCAATGATATCCTGCAGGCGGCCAAGCAGCTCCGCCTGGAGCATGGCCTCCGCCTGTGCTGTGTCCATCTCCGACGGCACCATTTCATAGACCTGATAGGTCTCCGTCTCTATGCAGATGGGCAGCACGGACCCTCCCGGTAAAGTGAGCCAATTTTCTTCTGTTATTTTATCATATAGGTCAAGCCCATGACTAGGGTCTCCGGACAGGAAAATCCGCTGGTTTCCAACCACCAGGGTGCGCCGGGTATAGACTTCCCCCGTATACTGTTTTTCCATGCTTTCCAGCGGCATGGCGGCCTGCAAATTGTACCAGGTCCGGGCATAGATCTCTCCCAGGGCGTGGACGTACCGCCGGCCGGAGGATAGGCTGTCTAAAGCCCCGGTCACCAGCTCCTGGCCGGCAAAGACAATCTCCCCCTCTTGCACCACCGCTTGGCCCTCATAGACCCGCAGAGTCTCTACCATGCCCGTCTTTGTGGCGACCAGCTTTGCCGGGACAGACTCCGCCACCATGTCCGGTTTTTCTGTTCGCTCCTGCACCACCACCAGGGCCCGGGTGCCCTGCACCTGGATCGTCATCCAGGCCAGCTCCTCCACCTCCAGCAGCACGTGGTTACGCACCTTTGCCGGGGAAATGGTCAGGCTAAAGGTTCCAATTCCAACTCCCTGGGCCTGCAGGGCAGCCAAAATTTCTCCCGAGGATACCGTTTCATTGCCAACCACTTGTATTTCCCAAATGAACAGAGAGGACGCCCAAAGACCCAACATACACAAAAGCAGCGCCACCACCAGCACCATGCGCTTGCGCAGCCGGGCCAGGGCCTTGGGCACACCCCGTTCCCGCCGGCACGCCAATACAAAGCCCCGCTGCTCTGCCATATCCGCCAGCGTCTTATAGCTCCTCCTGCTTAGGTTTGCCACAACCTTCCCCTGGGATACCGTGAGATCCCAAAAGGCAATTCCATTGGCGGCACAGAGATTGGCAAATCGGGAGGCGGAGAGGCCCTCCGCCTCCACTTGGACACTACCCCGTAAAAAATTAAAGGCCTTCTGCATGGTTTCATCTCCTGTTTAAAACACAAACTCTACAGAAATAATCTGTCCCTGGATCAGCAATTCCCGCCGGGTCATGGCGCCAATGGTCAGCCCGCTGCCCCGGATTTTGATGATGGTTCCGGCGCCATTGACGCTGATCTGCTCCTCGCTGTATTCCAATATTCCCTTATGTCCCTCCAGCAGCAGTTCGCCGGTGCCGGTAATGGTAATCCGAGGCTGCCCCCAGACAATTTGGGATGCGGCATCCAGTTCTCCCGTGATTTTTTGAAAAAAACCTGGCTCTTTTCCCACCGTCATACCACCTCACCTATGTGTATGCGCCCTTTTGCAAGGCAATTCCTAAACCCGGCCATTGGCGCATAAACATGTACCAAGCCCCCCGGACAAAGTGGCCGACTGCTAGATAGGGGGATATATATGCGATTTAGACAGGTAAAAAAACTGGGCGCCGCCCTATTTGTGGCGCTGCTGATGGCGGGGCTAATCGCCTTTCCCCAGGCCGCTGCAGAGGCTGCACGGGACGGCCTGCTCACCTGCTTTCAGGTGATTATCCCCTCCCTGTTCCCCTTTTTTGTCCTCGCCTCCCTGTGCATCGCCCTGGGCCTGGCGGGGTACATGGGCCAATATCTCTCCCCGCTGATGCGCCCCCTGTTCGGCGTAAGCGGCAGCGGGGCGACGGCCTTGGTCCTGGGCCTAGTGGGAGGCTATCCCCTGGGCGCCAAAGCGGTGGCCAGCTTGTATGAAAACGGCAGCTGCACCGAAGAAGAGGCAAACCGGCTCCTGCGGTTTTGCAACAACTCCGGCCCGGCTTTTGTTGTCGGGGCTGCCGGGGCCGGGGTCTTTGGCAGTACGATTTTAGGCCTCTGGCTCTACGCCGCCCATGTGGTGGCGGCCATCCTCACCGGCTTGCTCTTATGCCGGGGAAAACCCAAAGGGCCTGCTGTCCCCCCCTCTATCCAAACGTCTAAGGCGCAGCCTCTATCCATCGCCCTGGTGGAGTCCATCAAAAGCGCCTTTTCCTCTGTCCACAGCATTTGCGCCTTTGTTGTTTTTTTCTCCGTGGCGATTCAGCTCCTCCAGTCCGCCGGCATTCTGGCCCTGGCCACAGAAGGGCTCGTCTCCCTGGGGCTGGGGCAGGATGTGGCCGCCGGCCTGACGGCCGGGCTTTTGGAAATCAGTTCCGGCATCACCGCTCTGCAGGGGACGCCCAGTATAGGCGCTCTGTGCGCCGCCGGCTTTATTTTAGGCTGGTCCGGCCTCTCGGTACACTGCCAGGCCATATCCATTCTCTCTCCTGCGGGGCTCAGCGCCAGGCCCCTGATCCTCGGCAAGCTGGTTCACGGCCTCTTTTCTGCACTGCTCATCTTTGCCGGCTGCAGCCTGTTTTCCGGGGCGCTGCCCGTCATGGCGCCTGTGCATACAATGCAGAAACCATCACGCCGCTGGGCAGCCTGCTCGGCGCCCTAAAGGCAGCGGGCATTGCAGCCGCCATCTTGCTCTTGGCCTGTCTAATTGCAAAAAAGGCTGGAAAAAGACAAGAAAAACAAGTATAATAGAGGCAGCAAAAACAAAGGAGGGGGCCTATGCTGTTTCGAGAAGATATGGAACCCAGCTGCAGTTACTGCCGACACGGCCAGCAGATCAGTGAAACCCATGTAGCCTGCATCAAACAGGGCGTCATGCCCCTGAGCCACCATTGCCGCAAATTTACATACGACCCTCTGAAGCGGAAGCCGGCCCATCCGAAAAAGCTCTCTACCGCTGGGCTTACGGAGTCGGATTTCCAGCTTTAATCTGCGTATTTACCTGCTTGCCAGGCGTATCTGGCGGGCAGGTTTTTTTGACTGTTCCCCCGCTTGACTTTGCTGTAAATTTTGATACAATATTTGTCGCCCCTTGCCGTTTTCGGGTTCGGGGTATTTTTATGCGCTGGGAGATGGTCCCTATCAAAAACAAGACTTTTGCCGCCGCCTTCCGGGCTACGCTGCCTGTGCTCATGGGCTATCTATCCATTGGCATGGCCTTTGGCTTTATGATGGACGCCATAGGCTATAACTTCCTCTGGTCGGGGCTGATGAGCCTGACCATTTATGCCGGCAGCGGCCAGTATCTGGGCGTGGATCTATTGGCAGAGGCCGCCCCTCTGGCCCAGGTAGCCCTTATGACCCTGCTCATCAACTTCCGGCACTTGGTGTATGGCTTGTCCATGCTGGAAAAATTCAAAGACATGGGCAAGCGAAAGCTCTATATGATTTTCTCCCTGACAGACGAGACCTATGCCCTGCTGGCCGGTCTGGATGTACCTCCTGACGTCAATCGCCAGGACTACTACTTTTATATTGCCATCTTAGACCACAGCTACTGGATTGCCGGCTCGATTTTGGGCGGGCTTCTCGCCTCGGTTTTGCACATCAACACCGAGGGCATTGATTTTGCCATGACGGCATTGTTTGTGGTCATTTTCATCGGTCAGTGGGAAAAATCTCCCTCCCACGCCCCTGCCCTCATCGGCATTGCCGCCACCTTGGGCTTCCTTTTGCTCATTGGCGCAGAGAGCATGCTGCTCCCGGCCCTGGCGCTTATTGTGGTGCTCCTGTTGGTATTCCGCCAGCGGCTGGAGCCCATCTTCGCAGATAAGGGAGAGGAGGCGCAGCCATGACCACCACCCAAGCGCTTTTGGCCATTGCCGTCATGGCTCTGGTGACCTTTGCCACCCGGCTCATTCCCTTTGCGGTTTTCGGCCGGGGCGGCCATCCGCCGAAAACCGTTTTATACCTTGGCAAGGTTTTGCCCCCCGCCATCATTGCCATGCTCATCGTCTACTGCCTGCGGGAGACGCCTGTGCTCACCTATCCCTATGGCATCCCCCAGGCCATTGCCGTAATTGTGGTGGCTCTGCTGCACATATGGAAGCACAACGATCTTTTGAGTATTTTTGGCGGAACCCTGCTGTATATGGCACTGGTCCAATACGTGTTTTAGCCTGCAAAGGCCCCGGCAGCCGTGCTGCCGGGGCCCCTTTTTATGCTATGAGCTGCCCGTCTTTTAACTTGAAGACAATGTGGTAACGCCCGTGGATATGCACGCCCTGCCCAAAGCAAAAGATGGGCATCATGGGAAATGGGGCGTTGCCATCTGCCGGGATGGCCAGATACAATGTGTCCGGATCTTTTTGGCACACCAATGCATTTTTCACATTCTTGCAGGTCTCCTGCAAATCCTCATCGGCAAAAACGCCGCACACATCTTGGCAGGGGACCCAATCCAGCGCCGCCAATTCCGCCGATGTGGGGTCATCCTCCGCCGGTGGCGGTTTAGGCGCCGGTGCCGCCCCTGCTGACGACTCCGTCGGTGCCGGAATGGGGATGCTCTGATCCCGGGCCTCCCAGGCTGTAATCTCCTCCACCCCTATAGCGGCAAGGCCATTTTTGGTGAATTTCCGCTGAAAGGTCAACCGCTCCCCTTCCGGAAGCATAACCCCCAGAGAAACCTCCCGGCCGCCGCTAGTCACATAGAGGCGGTATACGCCCGGCCCCGGCGCTGGGCAACTCGCTGTAAATATGGTCAGCAGTCCCTCTTCCTTGGCCGTCAGCGTTCCTGTCCCGGCGGCGTTTTTCCATTCGCCCTGCATCCCAAGTTCCCCCTTTGCTGCGTGTCATCTTACTCCAACCTATGCGCTGTGCAAAACGAATATGCTTGGGGAAAGAAAAAAGCCGGCACGCATCTGCGCACCGGCTTTTGCTATGAATTATGAATATTTAATTGCCTTTATCCCTTTGCCGCAGCCTGCCGCCGCAGCTTCATCCGGCGGACGGCATCCGTCACCCGCACACGGTTGGCGGAGATCAGCATCACCACAATGAGGAAGAAACCGGTGACAAAATCCTGCACTGTTGTGGGGAAGCCTGCCGCCATAAGGCCGTTGAAAATAATGGCCATGGACAGTTCACCCACCAGGATGTTGATAAACAGGTTGTCATAGATCCGGTTGAGCTCCAGGCCGATCAAAACGCCCATCATCGGTTTAAAGACCATATTGAGGCTGCCCAGGGACAGGGACACGGCAATGGCATCGGAATAGCACACCTGCAAAATGCCGGTGATGCCAAAGAAGAAACCCGCCACGGTATAGCAGAGGAACTTCACCTTTGCCGGTTTCACACCCAGGCTCTTTGCCACCAGCTCATTATTTCCGATTGCCTTTACATGGTGGCCAAAAGCCGTCCGGTAAAAGATAATCATAAAAATCACGCCGGCAGCCAAGACAATGAGGAAGTTATAGGGCGCCTTGCCCAAAACACCGATTGCACGGTCCAGGGTCACATTGCCGGTACTGCCGGCAATCCACTTGGCAACGACCTCTAAAATCAGGGCCATGCCCAGGGAAATAACCATAGAGGGAATCCGCAGGGCCGAGTAAGTCGTCCCCATCACAAGTCCCATGACTAGCCCCATAATCAGGCAACCGAACACCAGGCCGGGCCAGCCCAACACTTGCGCCAGGCGGGCGCCAACCACGCCAATCACCGTGATCTGGGCGCCGGCAGACAGCTCCATCATCCCCGCCGTCTGGAGAAAACACATGCCAAAGCCAATGGCCATGGGGATCATGCTCTGGCTCAGGATAATATAGATGCTATGGAACCCAAACCCTGGCGCAATCAACATAAAAATGACAAAGAGCACCACGGGTAT
>CAZXRD010000066.1:0-9468 GCA_964642465.1 uncultured Oscillospiraceae bacterium
TAAGCATGGCCTTGCTGATTTTCCAGTGCTATTGGATGGAACAGGAAGCCATTTTACCAGCTCTATTTTGCTGCATCGGCGTCTTGCTTCTATATTTCCGCCCGTTGATTAAGGCCGTGAAAAGCGGCGTTTTTGCCATGCTCCATGCCAACCCCAACGAAGATGCCTAGACAGAAACAAAAAACCGGAAGGATCCCCTTCCGGTTTTGCTATACAATCACACCTTAACTGACCGCTTTTTCGGCTATCTCGTTATCCATCCAGTCCATCATCTCGCCAAGGACTTGTGCCCGCTCCGGCTCATTCCATGGCTCGTGGCGCATGCCGGGCCAGGCCCGCATCGTGGCCTTGTCCCCACAAAGTTCGGCATAGTGGGCAATCACGCTACAGACACAGATGGGGTCCTCTTCTCCGGCCATAATATACAGATCTCCCTTGTCCACATCGGCACTGGCAAAAACAAGGTCAATATCCTCCAGCCGTTCTACTACATTGCGATAAGAGATCAATGTGTGCAAGGTATCATCTTTATAAACATGGCGCCCTTCCTCTTTGTGAAAGAGGAAATCTTGGTGCAGCTCCGGTTTAAATACAGCCGTCTCATCTGCATCGGCAATTTTGGCAAAGGCCTGGCGCTCGCACATGGAGTATTTTTTCGTCAGCCCCAACCAGGGGGAAGATGTAACATAACCCGCTAGCGGCGAATCCGGCCGCACATGGCGGTAATAGAGCACCAAAAGGCCACCCATAGAGTGTCCGAACAGAAATACCGGCTTGCCCCGCATCTCTGTCAGCGCATGGTTTACCATGTCATCAATCTGTTTACAAACCGTCTCCCGGCTGCCCACATGGCCCCGTGGCCCTGGGGAAACCCCATGGCCCTGGAGGTCGCCGCCAAACACACTATAGCCCCGCTGGGCCAATGTATCTGCAAACTCCCCATAACGCAGGATCCGTTCTCCCACGCCGTGTACAATGCAAAGTGCCGCCTTTTCCTCCGGCGCACGGTTTTCATAGGCGGCATAGATCAAACCAGGTTCTACCGTCCGCATGGATTGCTGAAACAAAACTTTATCCCTCACTTTTTGCAAGCTAACAAAGTGCATTTTAGCATGTTCTTGCGGCAAGTACAATACCGATTTTTCCGTAATACTGAAAAGTTTTTATAAAAAGAAGGCCTGTATGGAAATCTCCACACAAGCCTTCTTTTTTATACGGTTTTTATTTCTTGGGGGGGCAGGCCCAGGATCTCTCTGGTCTCAGCAGGGGTAGCAACTTCGCAGTTGAACTCCTCAATGACCCGTCTTGCACGAGCCACAAACTGCATGTTGCTGTCGGCAACAACGCCCTTCTTATACAGCACGTTGTCCTCCATACCCACACGGATATTGCCGCCCATAGCAATGGCTGCATACATAATCTCCATGGCGCCTGCGCCTACGCCAAAAGCGCTCCAGGTGGAACCGGGGGCCACTTCCTCCATGATATCATGCATAAACACTAAGTTTTTAGTGGTCGCCTTGATACCGCCAGCCACGCCCATGCAGAACTGGAAGTGCAGCGGCGCCTTCAGCACACCCTTTTTCACATAGTACTGGGCGTTATAGATCATACCAGGGTCAAAGACCTCAATCTCCGGCTTCACATTGACTTCCTGCATCATTTTGCCCAGCTTCTCCAGGAAGAAGGGATGGTTGTCAAAAATAGCATTGTGCTGCCAGTTCATGCTGCCGCAGTCAAAGGAGGCCATTTCCGGCTTCAACTCATAGAAGGGACGCAGGCGATCCTCTTCCTTTAAATTCACGCCGCCAGAGGTGGTGATGTTCAGGATGATGTCACAATCCGCATACTTGGTGCGCATCAGCGTGACAACCTCTTCAAACTTTTCAAAGACCATGGCCGCCTTGCCCTGATCGTCCCGGCAGTGGATATGGGCGACAGCTGCGCCCTCTTTCCAGCAGTTGTAGATCTCTTCAGCGATCTCGTGGGGCTCCAAAGGCACGTTGGGGGTATTTTCCTTGGTGGGCCAAGCGCCAGTGGTAGCTACGGTAATAATGCGTTTGTTCTTCAGATCTGCCATCTGGGTATTACCTCTCTATCGTAAGATTTTGAATATGGGGGCGCAAGATCAGCGCCCCCACAACTTGTTGCTTGCAGATTATTTGTTGCGGCTGAACAGCTTCTGCATGTACTCCAGGCCGCTGGCGCCGCCCTCAGCGTCGGTACCATAGCCGGTGCCGCCGTAGGTGTACTGGCGCTCCGGTACATCGTTCAGATCGTCCTCGTCGATCTCAGCTACGCAGCGGGCCATGCAACCGTCGCCCATGTACCAACGCAGCGGGAAGCAGTAGAACTTAAAGCGCTTGCCGCTGACCTTGGCCAGGTCGCCGCCCAGGTTCTCAACACCAACAATGCCATGGCCCAGCATGGTCTTGTGGCAGGGCTCCCAGGTGCCCCAGCAGCCGATGTTCTCCAGGTCGCCGTACAGCTCATCATAAGCCTTCTGGCCGAAGATGCGGATATACTCAAACTTGTCAAACTTGGCATAGGCTTCCTCGCCAAAGAGCTCTTTGTACTCCTCGGTGATGGGTTTGCCGGTAGCGCCCAGCAGGTTCATACGGGTCATACCGTTGTTGCCCATAGCGGTGTGCAGCGGGTGGTCCAGAGCCTGGCCGTCCATAGCGACGCATTTTACCTTGTGCTTTACAAACCACTTACCAGCTTCAACACCGGTGCCGCTGGCATAGTGATAATAGGCCTTGGAGTCGTCAAACAGCTTGTGCATACCGGTATCCAGGCAGAGGACCATGCCTTCCAGCTCTTCCGGTTTGATGCCGGCTTTGGCGCAGGCAGCGTCCAGATGTTTGTCGGTGATCAGGCCCCAGGGCTCGATATCGACCTGCAGGCAGATTGCATCGCCGGTGTAGGCGTCAACAGGCATCTCATGGGTGTAACGAGCACGACGGCCGTCGAACTCATACTCCATAACGTGACGGGGAGCGTCACAGTGGGTGCCGGTGTGCATGGTGCAGGTGATTCTGGAAGTCAGAACGCCACCCTTTGCCATGGTGTGTGCATTGACGATTTCCGGCTTGTCAAAATACGGCCAGCGCGGAATCTCAGCGGAGAAGGGATGTGTCAGGTCAACAAATACTTTCTTGCCCATTTTTAACTTTACCTCCAAATTTCTTTCAAAATGGTTTTATAAAAATTTATGGGTCAGCTTGTTTATTTCCCGTACAGCATACGGATCAAATAAGTATTCAGATCATCGTTGCAGGCCTGGATCTGTTCCGGGGTCCACTTTTTAAAGCCCTCCCCGCTCTTAAAGCCCAGCTTGCCCGCATCCAGCATCTGCTTTAGCAGCGGCGACGGCTCATGGGAATCCTCCAGGTACTGCAGCACATAGGAATGGATGTTATAGGTGAGCTGGGTACCGACCATATCGGAGTTCTCCAGGGCTGCCAACTGGGGCAGACGGAGCCCGAAGGAATTTTTAATGGCCTTGTCCACTGTCTCCGCATCGGCAATGCCGTGCTCCACAATGGAGATGGCTTCCCGCCACAGGGCATGCTGCATCCGGTTTGCGATGAAGCCGGGCACGTCTTTTTTACACAGGCAGGGCTCTTTGCCCACCTTGGCCAGCACATCCATCACTGTATCCGCCACTTCGTCGGTGGTGGCGTCGGTCTTGACCACTTCTACCAAGGGGATCAAGTGGCCGGGGTTCCAGAAATGGGTACCGCAGAACCGCTCCCGGTGCTGCAGCTTAGCGCTGATCTCCGAAGGGCTCATGACAGAGGTGTTGGTGCAGAAAATGGTGTCCGGCCGGCAGATCGCTTCCAGCTTGGCAAACGTATCCTGCTTTACCTGCATATCCTCAAACACGGCCTCGATCACCAGATCGGCAGCACGGACCCCGTCGCAGTCCAGCTCCTGGGTAAAGGAGATGCGGGACAGGCGCTCTGCCATTTCTGCTTCGGACACGATACCCTTGTCCATCAGCTGCTTGCAGTTTGCCCGGATACCGGCGTCCACATCCACCGGATAGAGGTCATAGACCACGATCTGGTAGTCTGGGCATTTGGACATGACAAAGGCAATATTCTTGCCCATCATGCCGCCGCCGGCAATGAGAATATTTTTAATTGTTTTCATGCCTTCGACTTCCCTTCTGGGATTAGCAGGTCAGGTAACCGCCGGAGCAGTCGCAGTTGGCGCCGGTAATGAAGTTAGAGGCGTCAGAGGACAGGAACAGCGTGTAACCCACGAAATCAGAGGGCTCAGCCAGACGGCCAATGGGCTCCCGCTTCAGGAAGTTCTGGTATACAGCGGACTCAGGATCGAACATCCACTCGGTCAGATCGCTGCGGAATACGGTGGGGCAAATGGAGTTGACGTTGATGCCGTACTGTGCAGACAGCTCGCAAGCCATGGAGGAGACCATCAGGTCGGCGCCGCCCTTAGAGGTGCAGTAACCAGTGTAACCGGCCATGCCCCGCTTGGACCGCTGGGAGGTAACAACCACAATCTTGCCGCCCTTGCCCTGATCTACCATCTGCTGTGCCACATACTTGCAGACGATGTACACAGATTTGCAGTCAGCATCCATGATGTACTGCCAATCGGCAACGGACTGCTCCAGCATGGGCTGGACCTTGTTATAACCATGGGTAATGGCCAGGATATTGACCTCACCATACTGGGCAACACAGGCCTTGACCATCTTGTCCACCTGCTCCTCTTCGGCAGGGTCAGCTACATAGTAAGCGCAGTCAATGCCTTCCGCCTTGAACTCGTCCTGCAGGGCCTGCAGCTTTTTCTCATTGCGGCCGGTCATAAAGACCTTGGCGCCGGCATACCCGTAGGCCTTGGACAAGACAGAACCCAGAGCCCCGGTAGCGCCGGTGACGAGCGCCACTTTCCCGCTGACGCTGAACATATTCTGTACAAAAGATTTTTCTACTGCTACCATGTTTCCTGTTCCTCCTACTAATTATTTTTTTAACAAACATGGTCATAAAACCATGTGTATAAATACCTGCAACTATAATATGTCAAGGCAAAATCTTGTGCAATACATACAATATTGTTACTAACTTACTGTTTAGTAATCAAAAAAACGCAAAGAATCCCTTGGAAATTTCCCTGAAATGTGCTAAAATTCATTTAGCAATGTTAAGTTTCTCTTGTTTGGAGGCGATTTTGCTGTGGAACCCATGAATCCGTACCACTATGTGCGCAAATGTATTTTTGGCAAATGGAAGATGACGATCCTGCATCATATCTCCAATTATGGGTTCATTCGTTTCAACGAAACACGGAAAACCTTGCCTATCTCGGAAAAAGTGCTCAGTGAGCAGTTGAAAGAGCTCATGGATGATGGCTTGGTGGAGCGTATCCAATACAACACGATTCCCTTAAAGGTGGAATATGTTCTCACCCCTGCAGGTGAAGAGCTGATTCCCGCCTTGGATCTGTTGTATATCTGGAGTATCAAACGAATGCGGGCCCTCGGGATCGAGATTGATCCGGACGCTTTTGTGGTCCATATGGATGAAAAATACATGAAGCCGTTAGAGGGCCTGATTGATTTAGAGCGGGATTTGCCGCCCCAGTCCGAATAATCCAATTGCGCAGACAGGCGCTGAAGAAATTTCTTCAGCGCCTGTTTCTTTATATCACTTGGATGCGGCCCTGGGCTGCTTGATAGGTCTCCCCGATCACGCCGCCTAAATCGTCTTGGATATAGGTGATCAAAATCTGGTAGTCCAGCATGCCTTCCTCTATCAGCAGTGCATTATATCCATGAACATGTTGAGCCCATCGCCGCCATCACGGATCATATAATTGTGGGACGCTAAGGTATAGGTGCCCACTGGATCTATTGCCGCATAGCTGCCGTCCGCCTGTAAGACTTCCACATTTGTGACCCGCCGGTTTGCCCCGCAGCTGACAAACATGCCCGTCTCATCCACTTCCACCGTAGATGGGATGGATGTATCAATGGTATACCGCAAACCGGAGACCTGGAGGAAGGCGCCGCTTTCGCCCACAGCGTTCTCCCCATCCCCGGCTTCCGCCATCGTAAAGCGGCTGGCCATCTCCAAGGCATCTAAAATCTCCTGACCGGTAACCTCTGCTACGCAAAGTGTGTTGCCATAGGGATGGACAGCAAGGATGTCCCCATAGGTGATCTCCCCTGCCGCTATATCCGCCCGGATGCCGCCGCCGTTGACAAAGGCAATATCGGCCCCAGAAATGGCCCGGTAGGCATCGGCGCAGAAGTCTCCTAAGTTGGTCTCCCGATTGCGAATCAGGCGAATGCCCCCCTGGGCAGTGAGCAGGTCCACCTCTCCCTCGGCCACTACCGTATCCAGCAGGGTCTGATATTGGGCTTGGATTTCCTGGATATAGGCCTGGATCTCGGCATTGACTTTGGGATAGCTGCTCACCAAGCCCACATAAAGGCTGCCATCTGCCGTGATAACCAGCTGGCCAATATGATTCAGCCCTGTCCCTGTAGAGGAGAGCAATACGTTCTCCCCATCCAAATTTTCCACCACATCGCAAGAGATTACGCTATGGGAATGTCCGTCCAAAACGGCGTCAATGCCTGTCGTATTGGCAATCAAATCTGTAGAGCGGAAGGGGGCAGAGCCTTCATCATCCCCCAGGTGCGCCAGCGCCACCACATAGTCGGCGCCAGCTTCCCGGCAGGCATCCACCGTGTCCTGGACCTGCGTATACAGGGCCTCTCCGCTGCTGCCATAAAAATCATAGACAAAATCCCCGTTCTCGTCCATAAAGTAGGCTGGCGTGGATTTTACAATGCTCTCCGGCGTTGAAATCCCTAAAAAGGCCACCTCTACCTCTCCGTAGCTGACCATCGCATAGGGCTCTACAGCAGACAAGGCGTTTGTCCCTGTGCCAGTATACCGGATGTTGCAGCCCAAATACTGTGCATCCGCCTGCTCCAACAGGGCGGAAAGCTGCTCCATACCGTAGTCAAATTCGTGATTGCCCAGTACAGCAAAATCATACCCAACTTGGTTCATAATGTCTACCAAGTATGTTCCCTGGGACAAGGTGCCAATGGCATCCCCTTGAATGGCGTCTCCGCAATCCACCAGCGTCACATAGGGGGTCTGTTCTGCAATCCAATCTCGATAAGCCGCCAGCCCTGCATAACCGATGCCTGTATCGACAGCGCAATGGACATCATTGGTAAAGAGTATGACGATATCCCCCTCCTCTGCAGAGAGCTGGCTGGCCGACGGAGATGGCGCCGGCCCCTGTTCCGACTGGCACCCGGAAAATAGGGACAGACAGAGAAATATTGCCAGGAAAAGTGCGGAAAGTTTTCTTTTTGTAGTTTGCTGCATGATATGCCTCACAGTTTCTTCATCTTATTGCTGGATCAGGTCTGCGCCCGCATGCTTTTTTCCCCGGAGTACATAGACCAGAGCGCAAGCTGCGGCAAAGGCCAGGCCAATCGGATAGGCAATGCCCGCTGAAATACGGAACCCCTCCTCAGCCATCAGAATATATGTACAGGATACGCCGGACATAAAAGTGGCTGGCAGCGCACAAATCAGGGAATGCCACCAACGCCGGTTGTTGCGGGCCAGATACATAGCGGCCGCCCACAGCGTCATCATAGCCAGCGTCTGGTTGCTCCAGGAGAAGTAGCGCCAGATTACATCAAAGTTCAACTGGGTCAGCACCGCCCCCACCGCTAACAGCGGGATTGTAATGGCCAACCGCTTGGCAAAGTTGGATTGGTCGATGTGGAACCAGTCGGCAATGGTGAGCCTGGCACTGCGGAACGCCGTATCCCCCGACGAGATGGGACAAACCACTACGCCCATAATCGCCAGCGCACCGCCAAAGGTCCCCATTAAAGATACGGAAATGTCATAGACTGTGCCGGACTGCCCCAGGCTGGTCAAAGCATTTTGCAGACCGCCAGTGGCCCCATAAAACGCTACGCCTGCCGCCGCCCATACCAGGGCGATCACGCTTTCTGCAATCATGGCGCCACAAAAGACCTTGCGCCCATCCTTTTCCGTCTTTAGGCAGCGGGCCATCATCGGCGACTGAGTGGCGTGGAACCCGGACACGGCCCCGCAGGCCACGGTGATGAACATAAACGGCCAAACTGGCTGTCCTACAGGGTTTTGATTCTCTAACACCAATTCTGGCAAGGTATAGCCGCCGGCGATTAAACTCACAATGATGCTCACCGCCATTGTGAAAAGCAATACGCCAAAGACGGGGTACAGCTTTCCAATCACCTTATCAATGGGCAGCAATGTCGCCAAGAGATAATAGGCCAGGATGACTACGACCCAAAAGGTAGTATTCATCCAATCCGGCGTCAGCCGGGCGATCAGGGCCGCCGGGCTGGTGGTGAATACCGCCCCCACCAGAATCAACAGGACGACAGAAAAAAACCGCATCACTTGCTTTGCAGTTTTCCTCAGATATTTGCCTACGATTTCCGAGATGGACGCACCATTCATCCGCACTGAGATCATGCCGCTCATGTAGTCATGCACGGCGCCGCCAAGAATGGAGCCAAACACGATCCAAAGAAACACAACAGGCCCAAACACGGCCCCCATCAACGCACCAAAAATCGGGCCTGTACCGGCAATATTTAAGAGCTGAATGAGAAAGACACGCCAGGTCTTCATGGGCACATAGTCCACCCCATCCGGGTGGTCTGTCGCCGGTGTGGGCCGATCATCCGGACGGAAAACCTTTTCCGTTAGCTTGCCATAGAGGAAATATCCAACCAAAAGCAAAACAATAGCGCAAAAAAATGTAATCATTATACCATCTCCGACTTCTTTGAAAACGCTGCAATCCCCTGTGCCAAAACGGCTTCCCGTTTGTCAGGGTCCGTATCTAGCCCCTCTAGGATATAGGCCTGCACACTGGGGATGCCTAGCATCTCTGCTAAAGCCTGTATATAGGAGAGCCCCTGGTTCCCCGCTCCCACGTAGCCGCCGCAGGTGGAAAAGTAGAGCAGCCGCTTTGCCTGGCAGTATCCGTGGTAGCGGCCGTTTGTATCATACCCAAAAGTAATGCCGCTGACCATGATTTGCTCCAGATATACCTTTAGAACGGCGGGAAAAGATAGGTCCCAAAAGGGTGCGGCAATAACAATTTCCGAGGCCGCTTGGAACTGCCTGGCCAGGCGGAATATGGCATGGTCATAGGCCTTTTCTCGGCACAGGGTGTCTCGCTGGGCCAACCGCTGCCGATTCAAGGGCCGAAGGTCCATGGCCTCCAGATTCAAAACCTCCGCAGGCACAATTCCATTGGCCTTCAAATAGGCCTGATAATAGCGCCGGGTGGCAGAATCATCTCCCCGGACACAGCTATCAATGACTAGGGTCATATTGCTCCTCCTATTTCCGGCGCTGCAGCGCCAGCATGGTGATATCGTCAAACTGGGGC
>CAZXRD010000067.1:0-9267 GCA_964642465.1 uncultured Oscillospiraceae bacterium
CATCCTCTAGTTTTTTGCATAACAACCTCCTTTGTTGCAGCAGGAGGTCTTGCCAATTGCCCCTTACAAACCCCAGGGCGATTTTGCTTTGTTATGATTCTACCATAGTTTCCGAAGTTTGTACAAGTGCGTTAACCGAAAATAGGGCAAAAAAGAGGCGGGGAAAACAGATTGCCACGCACGGGAGAACGGGAGGAGACGAGGGATGCGGATTGCCACGTCGGGGCTGTGCCCCTCCTCGCAATGACAAGGGAGAACGGAGCCTGTGCGGCCTATTTGGCCCTGGTACACCATCCAGCTCTGTCATTCCGAGGGCCGCTTTGCGGCCCGTGGGAATCCGTTTCCCCCGTCCCTCACATCCCCCGTGTCATTGCGAGCAAAAGGGGCCCGCCTAATGGCGGGCCCCTTTTGCGTGGCAATCCGGTTTCTTTCCTTCTTTTTTTATTTTCCCAGCTTTAAAAGCGCCTCCGAGATCTCCTCAAAGGCCATGGAGTGGGAGGCTTTGACCAGAACTTGATCCCCAGGGTGAATCAGGGAGGGAAGTTCCGATAAAAGCGCCGCCTTGGGGGCAAAATACAACGCCCCGGAACCGTAGCCGGCGGCGTAGTCTGCGGCCAGCGCACCGCAGGCGATCAGGGTCACTCCAGCCTGGCGGCAGGCCAAACCGATGGCCTGGTGCAAATGGGGGGAATCCGGGCCCAGCTCTTTCATGTCCCCTAAAATGGCCACATGCCGGCCGGGCAGGGCGGCCAGGGAGGCGATGGCGGAGCGGACAGAGTCCGGGTTGGCGTTGTAACAGTCGTCGATCAGGGTGATATAGCCGGTGTCCGTCACGTTGCACCGGCGGCCCACCGGCTGGTAGGCGGCGATGCCCTGGGCGATCTCCTGGGGGCTGAGCCCAAGTTCAATCCCAATAGCGGCCGCCGGCAGGGCGGCCATGACCATGTGCTGCCCGTAAGCGGGAATGGTCACGGGGATCTCCCCGCCATCGTAGACAATGCGGCAAGCGGTGCCGGAAAGACCCTGGATATGCTGGTCCACCGCCCGGAAATCGCAATTTTCCCCGTGGCCGAAGCGGATGCACCGCACCCCCGGGTCATAGGCGGCCAGCAGGTCGTCGTCCCCATTTAAAACGGCCAATCCGTCTTTGGGCAGGAAGGAGAAAATCTCCCCCTTGGCCCGCAGGACGCCGGCCCGGTCGTGGAGGAATTCCAGATGGGAGGAGCCGATCACCGTCATCACGGCCATGTCCGGCCGGGCCATCCGGGCCAGGCGGGTCATCTCCCCAAAATCGCTGATGCCCATTTCCACCACGGCCACCTGGTGCTCCGGCTCCAGGCGGAACAGGGTGAGGGGCACGCCCAGCTCGTTGTTTAAATTCCCCTGGGTCTTTAAGACCCGGTATTTCTGGGCCAGCACGCTGGCCACCATCTCCTTGGTGGTGGTTTTGCCCACGGAGCCGGTGATGCCGACGACTTTCACCGGGAGAATAGAGCGGTACCAGGCGGCCAGGTCCTGGATGGCGTCCGCCACAGAGCGCACCTGGATGATCGGCACGCCGGGCGCCCCGGTCCAGCTCATGCAGCAGACGGCGCCCTTTTCCATGGCGCTGGCCACGTAGTCGTGGCCGTCGCTGCGCTGGCCTCGGATGGCGATAAACAGGCTGCCGGGGGTGACCGTCCGGCTGTCGGTGGTGATGTTGGTAATCACGGCGTCCGGCGGCAGGGCGGGGCCCACCAAGGTGCCGTTTACCGCTTGGATCACGTCTTTGACCAGTACAGGTTTCATTGATATTTCTCCATAGACAGGCGAATGATGGTCTCGCAGAGCTCCTCATAGGAGATGCCCACCGCTGCCGCCTCCTGGGGCAGCAGGCTGAGGGGGGTCATGCCCGGCAAGGTGTTGCCCTCCAGACAGTAGATCTGGCCCGTCTGCTCGTCTTGGATAAAGTCCATGCGGCTATAGACCTCCATGCGCAGGGCTCGGAACACCCGCTGGGCCAGATCCTGCAGGGCCTCCGCCGTCTCCACCGGGATATGGGCGGGGCAGACTTCCTCCGTCATGCCGCTTTGGTATTTGTTTTCGTAGTTGTAAAACCCGTTTTTGGGGATGATTTCGATGACCGGCAGCGCCTTGCCGTCCAAAACGCCCACATCAAACTCCCGGCCCTTTATGTACTGCTCTACGATGACCATGTCCTCATACTGAAAGGCCAGGTCCAAGGCGGCCTGGTACTCCGCCTCGGTATGGGCGATGGAGGTGCCCACAGAGGACCCGCCGGAGGCGGGTTTTACCACGCAGGGGAGGGGGTGAGCGGTGTCCCGGGGTTGGGCTTTATCCAGGGTGATGCCCGCCGGTGTGGGAATGTGATTGGCGGCGAAGAGTTCCTTGGCCACGCCCTTGTGCATGGCCAGGGCGCTGCCCAAATAGCCGGTGCCGGTGTAGCGGATGCCGTGGATGTCAAACAGGGCCTGGAGCTTGCCGTTTTCCCCCAGGTCCCCGTGGAGGGCCATGAACACAATGTCCGCCGCCCGGCAGATCTCCACTACATTGGCTCCAATGGCGTCGTCGTTGTCCTGGTTGCGGCTTTTGCGGATGGCGTCAATATCCGGGGCCTGGCGGTCAATAGAGGGCTCCTCCCATACATAGGGGGCGGCAAAAATCTCCGCCGGGTCCGTGTAGGGTTTGTCATAGCCAAAAAACAGGTCCACCAGCACGGCCCGGTGGCCCCGGTTGCGCAGGGCCCGGCAGATCAAAGCGCCGGAGGAGAGGGAGACCTCCCGCTCCTGGCTGAGGCCGCCGGCCAATACCACAATATCCATATCAATTTCCGCCTTTCAAAATGCTTTCCACCTGCTGCAGCTGTTCTATGGTGTTGACCCCGATGATTTCCGTGCCCAGATCCCGGCAGCAGATGCCCACAGGCAGGCCCCACTGGCTTAAAATGGCCGGCACGTCGGTGAGATAATACTCCCCCTGGGCGTTGTCGCTGCGCAGCTGGCTCAGGGCCCGCAGCAGGTAGACGGATTCAAAGACATAGACCCCGCTGTTCAGCTCCCGGATCTGCAGCTGTTCCGGGGTGGCGTCCCGCTCTTCCACCATGCGGACAAAGTCCCCGTTTTCATCCCGCAATACCCGGCCATAGGGCAGCGGTTCCGAGCTGGTGCCGGTGAGGATGGTGCAGGCGTTTCCGCTGGACAGATGGGCCTGGACCAGGGCCTCGTAAGTGGAGCGGCGGATCAGCGGCATATCCCCGCAGCAGACCAAAACCGGCCCGTCAAAATCCGCCAGGTATTGTTTGGCAGCCAAGACGGCGTGGCCGGTGCCCAGCTGCTCCGCCTGTTCGGCGAATCGGTAACCGGGGAAAGCTGCCATAACCGCTTCTTTTTTATAGCCAACCACAAGGGTGGTGTTCTCTTTCTCAATGAAGGAAATGGCGTCCAGCACGTAGGCCAGCAGCGGGCGCCCCAGCGCCTTGCGCAGAACTTTGGGCGTATCCACGCCTTCGGTACGCAGGCGGGTTCCTTTTCCGGCCGCCAAAACGACGGCCATGATCTTTTCATCCATAATCGGGTCTCCTTATTTTCGCATCTTTCTTTTCTATGGTTTATTTTATTAAGAAAAGACGGTTTCTGTGATATTTGTTACGCTGTAATTTCCGGCGTAAAGATAACGCAGTAGGGAATCCAGCTGGTCTTCCTCTAGTGCTGCCCCAGAGATGGGCAAAATGGCGGGGCTGGAGCTGGAGGCGTCTGCAATGATGTTGCGGGCCTGGCTATATAGATCGCTGCCCAGCAGTTCCCCGCTGTGGCAGAGGACGAGCCCCAAATCTGCCGCCGCCTGTTCATCTATACCAGCCCCCATGACCAGCAGACTGGTCTGTTTGGCTACGGTCCGCAGCATCAGGCTGCCTTTGGCATAGTCTGTGTCCAGGCTGTCACCGTTGCAGAGCAGGCCAATCGAGTGCCCCTGGCCCAAAAGCTGCCGCACCAGGTCCCCGTTTTCAGCGATCTCATCCGCTGTGAGGAAGAAGGCGGCCTTGCAGGCATAGGTGTCCAAGGCGTCCAGCACCGAATCCGGCTCTGCCGGCAGCGAGGCGAAGAGCAGATATACCGGCACGTTGGGATAGGTCACAGAGGGGGAAGGGCTGGGGTCCACATTCTGGGAAGGGGTGGGCTCTGGCGTGGCAGGGGTGATGTCCCGAATGTATTGGTCGTACCGGTCCTGCATAGAGGAGGCAGCCGCTTCCCGGAAGGCTGCGTCGGTGAGGATACAGTTGCCATTTTTAATGCGGATAATCGGGGCGATGTCCGTACCGATGTAGGCATAGGAAAAGCCGAACAAGCGGCAGAGGAACTGGGCCGGTACATAGACGGTGGAATTGCGGAAAATGGCGACAGAAGCGTATTGGTTGCCATAGATGTCATATGTAAGGCCTTGGGCCAAGTCAAAATAAATTTGCGTAGATCCGTAGAGCATGCCCGCCACCTGGGTGCCGGCATTGTAGGAGTAGTAGACCTGCAAATCGCTGTTGCAAAACACGGTATAGGGCACGTAAATCGCCCCGCCGGTGTACACCGGCATGGTGGACGTGGAAAGGGGCAGCAAAAAATCATTGATGGCGGTGAAATACACCGTAGGGGAAGCGACGGCGCCAGGGGCCAGACAGGCCAGGAGCAGGCAGGCAACCAGTATGGTCACAATCCATCGTTTTTTCATCGGCTTCCTCCTTTTCCCAGATGTATGCCAGGCGCTTTTCAGCATTTTACCACCATATACGCCAGACTGCAAGGCAAAGCTGCAGGGCAGAAAGAGCATAGCCCAAAAAGGGGAACTTTAATCATTTGCAAAAGCAAATCAGCGGCCGCCTGTCTTTTGGACAGGCGGCCGCTGGCCGGAAAGAAGGTAGGTTTTCTATGGCCTTATACGTTGTCTCCGGCGGTATCCCGGTCCCGGAAGAGCAGGGAGATACACCATATGGCGGCGAGACCAACCAAAGTATAGATGACTCGGCTTATCGTCGCACTCTGCCCGCCGAACAGATAGGCTACAATGTCAAACCGGAAGATACCAATGCTCCCCCAGTTGATGCCGCCTATAATCGCCAGGATAAGAGCTATTCTGTCAATTATCATCGCAGTTTCCTCCAAATCTTATAAGTTGCGAGTACAGCGTTAATATGCCCCTATGCAAAAAATTTATGCATGCCGCAATTTTTGTACAAATCCCTTGGGGCACAAGAAAAAATCTATTTCCAAAACGATTTTCCTGTAGTATAATAATCCAGATATACGATTTTTCTGCGCCGGGCAATCCGTCCGGCTGCGTGTAAAGGGGGATTTTATAATGCTGGAGATATTGAAGCTTCTGGAAAAAGATTGCAGCCTGACTCCCCAGCAGATAGCCACCATGCTGGGCAGGGATGAAGCCGAGGTGGTTGAGACAATCAAAAAGTGCGAAGCGGACAAGATCATTGTGGGCTACAGCGGGGTCATCGACTGGGATCGGGCCGGCGATGAGCGGGTCACCGCCCTGATTGAAGTCAAGATCTCCCCCCAGCGGGGCGACGGGTTTGACCGGATCGCTGAGCGCATTTACCAATATGACGAAGTAGAGAGCCTCTACCTCATGTCTGGCGCCTTTGATTTTGCAGTGTTCATCACGGAAAAGTCCCTGAAAGAGATTGCGGAATTTGTCTTTGCAAAATTGGCGCCGCTGGAGGGTGTTACCTCTACCGCCACCCATTTCATCCTGAAAAAATATAAAGAGAAACACAGGATGTTCTTCCAGCAGCCAGAACAAGAGGAGAGGTTGATGTTTGTATGATGAACTATGAACAGATTCTGTCATCCAGGGTGCAGTCCATCCAGCCATCGGGCATTCGGAAATTTTTTGACATTCTGGATGACATGAAAGACGCCATATCCCTGGGCATTGGGGAGCCGGACTTCGTCACCCCCTGGCATATCCGGGATGCGGGCATTTACTCCCTGGAAAAGGGCTTTACCAAATATACATCCAACAGCGGCCTGACGGAGCTGCGGCGGGAGATCTCCGCCTATCTCCGCCGCCGCTTTGACCTGCACTACCGCCATGACGGGCAGATTCTGGTCACCGTTGGCGGCAGCGAGGGGCTGGATCTGGCCATCCGTGCCCTGGTGAACCCCGGGGACGAGGTGATTATCCCGGTGCCCTCCTTTGTGTGCTACGGGCCGCTGGTGACCATGGCCAGCGGTGTGCCGGTGATGGTGGAGACCAAGGTGGAAAACGAGTTCCGCCTGACCCCGGAGCAGTTAAAAGCGGCCATCACCCCCCGGACAAAAGCCCTGGTGCTGCCCTATCCCGGCAACCCCACCGGCGGCATCATGGAGCGGCGGGATTTAGAGGCCATTGCAGAGGTTTTGCGGGACACCAATATTATGGTGATTTCCGACGAGATCTATGCCGAGCTCACCTACGGTGAGGAGCACTGCTCCATCGCCAACCTGCCGGATATGTATGATAGGACTATTGTGATCAACGGCTTTTCTAAGAGCCATGCCATGACCGGCTGGCGCATGGGCTATGTCTGTGGCCCCCAGGAGATCATCAGCCAGATGTGCAAGATCCACCAGTACGGCATTATGTCCGCACCCACCATGAGCCAGTATGCGGCCATTGAGGCCATGCGCAATGGGGACGAGGACATTGAAATGATGCGCAAGGACTACGACTATCGCCGCCGCTACCTGGTGGACGGGCTGCGGAGCATCGGCCTGGAGTGTTTTGAGCCCCGGGGCGCTTTCTATGTATTCCCCAGCATCCAGAGCACGGGCCTCAGTTCGGAGGATTTTTGTGAGCAGTTCTTATTAAAGGAAAAAGTGGCGGTTATCCCCGGCCCGGCCTTCGGCCAAGGGGGCGAAGGGTTTGTCCGCCTGAGCTATGCCTCTTCTGTCTCCAATATCTCCGAAGCGTTGACCCGGATGGAAAACTTCATTTCCAAATTAAAATAAGCAATTTTATGTTGCTTTAACCTATAAAATTTAAAATCGCATTGCACTTGGCCCTTGGGGTCATACCTTGCAGAAAAGAGAGGTGGATACATGAAATACATATTGGTTATTGGCGACGGTATGGCGGACAATCCCGTGCCGGAGCTAGGGGGCAAAACGCCCCTGGAATATGCAGAGATTCCCCACATGGACAGATTGGCCCAACGGGGGATGTTGGGCAGCGTGCGGAACGTGCCGGAGGGGCTGCCCCCCGGAAGCGACACGGCGATTTTGTCCATTTTTGGCTGTGATCCCAGGCAGGCTTATACGGGCCGGGCGCCTCTGGAGGCGGCGGCCCAGGGCATCGCCCTCTCCCCGGGGGATGTGGCCTACCGCTGCAATATGGTGGCCTATGAGGATGGGGACAAACCCTTTGCGGAAAAGCGGATTTTATCCCACAGCGCCGGCTCCATCGAGGGGGATGTATCCATCCAACTGGTGGAGGCTTTGTTCCAGGATCCTAAGTTTCATGCTGCTGCCCAGGCCGCTGGCCTGGAGGTGCACCCCAGCGCCTCTTTCCGGCACATCGCCGTGCAGAAGCAGGGGGAGACCCAGGGCTTGGTGACCATCCCGCCCCACGACCATCTGGGGGAGGTGATCGGCCCGCTGCTGCCCACCGGCTGCAAGAACGCTGAAACTCTGAAAAATTTGATGGAGCTGTCCTATGAATTTCTGGATCAGCACCCCATCAACCAGGCCCGCCGGGCGGAGGGCAAGCTCCCGGCCAACGGTATTTGGCTCTGGGCCCAGGGGACAGCTGTAAAGCTTCAAAACTTTCCAGAGACGTATGGCCATACCGGCGGCGTCATCAGCGCCGTGCCCCTGTGCCATGGAATTGCCATTCTAACAGGGCTGGAGGCCATTTCTGTCCCCGGTGCAACCGGGGAGCTGGACACCAATTACGAGGGAAAAACAGAGACGGCGGTAAGCTATCTCACTTCACACGATTTTGTGGCTGTCCACGTGGAAGCGCCGGACGAATGTACCCATGATGGGGATACCCCCGGCAAGTTGGAGGCGATCCGCCGGCTGGATAGCCGGGTCATCGGCCCCCTGACGGAAAAGCTGGCGGGAAAGGGCTGGGATTATCGGATGTTGATCCTCAGCGACCACAAGACCCTCACCAGCACCCGGGGACACGATGGGGACCCGGTGCCCTTTATCTTATACGACAGCCGGGAGCAGGCTCCGGGTTCCGGCCTGGCCTATAGCGAGGCCAACGGTCTACAGGGCCCCTTTATCGAAGCGGGCACCCAGCTGATGGGCATGCTCTTCGGGGCCTAAAGCATGGATATACGGGCAAAGGCGTATGCCAAACTGAATCTCACCCTGGATGTGCTGGATAAGCGGCCGGATGGGTACCATGAGATGCGGATGATTATGCAGGATGTGGCCCTGTTCGACGCCTTGCACATCAAGCAGGAGGGGCCTCCGGGCCAGGTGACCATTAAGACCAACCTGGGCTATCTGCCCCAGGACGGGCGGAACATCGCCGTCCAAGCGGCCCAGCTGTTTTTAAAGACAACAGGGATTGCAGACGGCATTGCCATCCACATCCGCAAGCAGATTCCCGTGGGGGCTGGTATGGCCGGCGGCAGCGCAGATGCAGCGGCGGTGCTCCGAGCCCTAAACCGGATGTACCGGACCGGCCTTTCGCCGTCCCGCCTGCGGGATTTGGCCGGGCAGCTGGGGTCCGACGTGCCCTATTGTATCTCCGGCGGCACGGCATTGGCCACCGGCCGGGGGGAGCGGCTTTCTCCGCTGCCGCCCATGCCGGACTGCGCCATCGTCATTGCCAAACCCGCCTTTTCCATCTCCACGCCGAAACTGTTTGCCCAGATTGACAGCGGCCAGGTGACCCGGCGGCCGGATACAGACGGCGCCGTGCAGGCGCTGCAAGACGGGGACCTTTTGGGGCTGGCCTGCCGGCTTTGCAATGTCTTTGAGGAAGTGCTGCCCCCTCGATTCCAAGAGGTTTTCCGCATCAAGGAGCTGTTGCTGCAACATGGTGCGGCAGGGGCCAGCATGACCGGTACAGGCGCAGCGGTCTTTGGCCTATTTCCGGAAAAGGCGGCGGCAAAGGAAGCCTATGCAGTCCTGCGGCAGGACTACCGGGACGTATTTCTCACAAGACCCCGGGTATAAAAACAGAAAATACCGTCCATACTGTGTGCAAATACATAGATGGACGGTGTTTTTTATGAAAATGAAATTGAAAATTTGGGAGCTGGCCCTG
>CAZXRD010000068.1:0-9129 GCA_964642465.1 uncultured Oscillospiraceae bacterium
TGCGGTAGTGGTCCCCCTCCGGCTGGAGGAACACCTGGGTCTTGTGCTTCAGCCGGCGGAAGGACTTGCTGTAGGTGATGCGGTCGATATCCCGCTGAAAGCAGGTGCGGACGTCGCAAGGCGCACAGGGGTGCAGCCGCCCGGCGGAGTTTTTGGCCAGCATGGCCTTCGGCCCCAGCAGGACCGTTTCCAGCTCTTCCCGTTGTTCCCGGATAGACGCCATATGCACCCTCCTTTCGTCCAAAAATCCTTCTATTGTTTTATACGCCGTCCGACCCCAATTTCCCTTTTTCCAAATGCAAAAATAAATGGAGAAAACCGCCCGAAAAAATCGGGCGGTTTTGGTATAATTCACCTGGAAAGTTGTAAAAACAGACTTTAGGGCAAAATGATGGCCAACATCACAGCGGGCTTGTGGCTGCGATTCTCCACCATGTGGCTCTCCCCCTGGGGCAGATAGGCCGCATCTCCGGCCCGGAGCACCACGGGCATGCCGCCGTTTTCCGTGACGGTGAGCTCGCCCTCCAAAATATAATAGACCTCCCCGTCGTTGGGGTGGGGGTGGGGGCCGATGGAGTCGCCGGGGTCAAAGGTAAAGGTGGCAAACATGGTCGCCTTGTTTTCCAGTTCCTCCGGCTCAAATACATGGTGCAGCTCCAAATACCCTGCGCCATCCCGCACCTGATGCCGGACTTCCGCTCGCATGTCTTTTTTCCATTTGATCATATAGGTACACCTCTTCGCTGGTTTTTCTAGAGTATAGTACAAAATCAGAGAACTTGCAATCCTCTTGTTTGCGTAGCCGAATGGGAAGCAGGACTTGCATATTTTCAAACTTTTAGTATAATATAATATGTCTATTTATAGGTAAGCAGTTGCAGATGGGGGATGGCCACATGGAATTTGCGCAGCTGTTGGGCAACGAGGCGCTAAAGGCCCGGTTATCCCAGACGAAATTGTTTCCGGCATACATCATCAGCGGGCCGGAGGGGTCCGGCCGCTATACCCTGGCCCAGGAATTGGCCTGCGCCATGGTTTGTTCCGGAGACAAGCCCCCCTGCGGCAACTGTATACATTGCAGAAAGGCCCGCCGGGGTATCCATCCGGATATCATCACCATAGACCGGCTGCCGGATAAGCGGGAGATCACCGTAGAGCAGATCCGCACCATGCGGCAGGACGCCTTTGTCCTGCCAAACGAGGCGGCGGCCAAGGTATACATCCTGCGCCACGCCGGTACCATGGGCCCCGCCGCCCAGAACGCCCTGTTGAAACTCATAGAGGAGCCGCCCCCCTACGGGGCCTTCCTGCTCCTGACGGAGAGTCCGGGGGATCTGCTGCCCACCATCCGCTCCCGTTGTGTGGAATTGGCCATGACCCCGCTGGAGACAGAGGAAGTGCTCCAGTGGCTCGCCCAGCACTACGGCCGGCCGGCAGACCCGGAGGTGCAGGCGGCTGCCGCCTATGCCCAGGGCATTATTGGACAGGCCCTGGCCTATATGGAGGGCCGGGCAGAAAACCAGGCCTTGGCAGAGCGCTATGTAGCGCTTTTGGAGCAGGGGGACCAGCTTGGCTTGCTGGAGCTGGCCATCGGCCTGGAAAAAACGGACCGGCAGACGATGGGCATTTTTCTGTACGAGACGAAGAACCTGCTGCTTGCAGCCCTGGGCAAAGGGAAGGCAGCGGGGCAGAAGCGGCTGTACGACGCCGCCCGTCTCATGGACGACTTAGAGCGCAGCTTGGACGCCAATGTGGGCATGGGCCATATCATTGGGCGCCTGGCGGCGGAACCTTTTCACGTTTAAGGAGAAATGAGGAATCAATTTGATAGAAGTAATCAGCGTGCGGTTCCGGGACAAGGGGAAAGTCTATTACTTTGACCCCAAGGGCGTTGTGGCCCAGACCGGGGACCACATCATCGTGGAGACGGCCAAGGGCCTGGAGTACGGCCTATGTGCCGAGGGGAACCACGGCGTGCCGGACGACCGGGTCATCCCGCCTCTGCGGCCGGTGATCCGTGTGGCCACGGAAGCGGACAGGAAAACGGTAGAGAACAACAAGGAAAAAGAGCGCCGGGCTTTCCAAATCTGCCAGAAGAAAATTGCCGAGCACGGCCTGGACATGAAACTGGTGGATGTAGAGTACAATTTCGAGGGGAATAAGGTGCTGTTCTTTTTCACCTCGGAAGGCCGGGTGGACTTCCGGGATCTGGTGAAGGATTTGGCATCGGTGCTCCGGGCCCGGATCGAGCTGCGCCAGATCGGCGTCCGGGACGAGGCAAAAATGCTGGGGGGCCTGGGCATCTGCGGCAAGCCCTTCTGCTGCTCCACGTTTTTAGACGATTTCCAGCCGGTGTCCATTAAGATGGCCAAGACCCAGGCCCTGTCTTTAAACCCGGTAAAGATCTCCGGCACCTGCGGGCGGCTGATGTGCTGCCTGAAATACGAGCAGGAGGCCTATGAGCAATTGGTGAAGGGCGTGCCCAAACTGGACGCCTATGTGGATACGCCGGAAGGCAAGGGCACCGTGGTGGAGGCCAACATCCTCCGACAGACCGTGCGGGTCCGTATGGAGGATACCCGGGAGACCACCGTGCGGGTGTTCCCCGCCTCGGAGGTGACTATGCTCCAGACCGGCAAATCCCACCGGGCGGAGCTGCGTGCCCTGGCGGAGGCGGAGGCCAAACGCCGAGCGGAAGCTGGGGAAGAACCCCAGGAGGCCAGTCCCGCCAGCCGCCGGCGGAGCCGGCCAAAACCGGCGGCAAAGCCAGCTGCCCCGGCCCAGACCGGCACTGGAGAGAGCCAGCCGGCGCCCAAATCGGCTAGGCCGGCCCATAGCCGCCCGCCGAAACAGCAGCAACAGCAGGCCAAGCCTGCCCCCGATGCCTCTGAGGCCAAGGGGGAAGAGGAAAAGTCTGCCAAGCCCCGGCGGCGTTCCCGCCGCCGGCGGAGCCACCGGCCCAAAGGGGAGGGTGGCGCATCTGCCGAGCAGGCCAAGACCCAGAGCGCCACAGCAGAATAGGAGAGATCTAGACCTCCCCGTTCCAAGGAATAGGGAGGTCTGTTTTGCAAGAGGAGGTAAATAAAAATGGCAAAAAAACAGTTTAAAGCGGAGTCCAAGCGGCTGCTGGACCTGATGATCCACTCCATCTACACCCATAAGGAGATCTTTCTGCGGGAGATCATCTCCAATGCCAGTGACGCCATTGACAAGCTGTGCTACCTGTCCCTAACAGATGACCAGGTGGGGCTGAACCGGGAGGATTTCCAGATCACTGTTACCGTGGATAAGGAGGCCCGCACCCTCACCGTGTCGGACAACGGCATCGGCATGACCCAGGAGGAGATGGACAAGAACCTGGGCGTCATCGCCAAAAGCGGTTCTCTGCAGTTTAAGCAGGAGCTGGACGAGAAAGCCGCCGACGAGGTGGACATCATCGGCCAGTTTGGCGTGGGTTTTTACTCCGCCTTTATGGTGGCGGACAAGGTCACGGTGCTCTCCAAAGCGTACGGGGCAGAGACCGGGGCCAAGTGGGAGTCCACCGGGGCCGACGGGTATACCCTGACAGAGTGCCAGCGGGATGCCGTGGGTACGGACATCATTATGTCCATTAAGCCGGACACAGAGGAGGAGCAGTACAGCGAGTTTTTAGAGCCCGCCCGCCTGCGCCAGCTGATTAAAAAATACTCTGACTACGTCCGCTGGCCCATCCGCCTGGATGGGGAGACGGTGAATTCCCAGGTGCCCATCTGGCAGCGGAGCAAATCGGAAGTTTCCGATGCCGACTGCATGGCTTTTTATAAAGAGAAGTATTTTGATACCCAGGATCCGGTGGCGGTGATCCGGGTCAGCGCCGAGGGCACCGTGAGCTATAAGGCCATGCTGTTCATCCCGGCCCAGGCCCCCTATGACTATTACACCAAAGACTACCGGGCAGGCCTGCAGCTCTATACTAGCGGCGTCATGATTATGGAAAACTGCGCCGACCTGTTGCCGGAGCATTTCCGCTTTGTCCGGGGCGTGGTGGATTCCCAGGACCTGTCTTTAAACATCTCCCGGGAGATTCTGCAGCACGATCGCCAGCTGAAGGTGATCGCCACCAGCCTGGAAAAGAAAATCAAAAACGAGCTGAAGCGGCTGATGGACCAGGATCGGGAGAAATACGAGACCTTTTACAAGGCCTTTGGCCTGCAGCTGAAGTACGGCATCGTCAGCGATTTTGGCGCCCACAAGGAGATGCTCTCCGATCTGTTGCTGTTCCACTCTGCAAAGGAAGATAAGCTGATCTCCCTGGCCGACTATGCGGCGGCTATGCCGGAGGAGCAGAAGTACGCCTATTATGCCTGCGGCTCCAGCATCCAGCGCATTGCCAGCCTGCCCCAGCTAGAGCCTATCCAGGCCAAAGGCTACGACATCTTATATCTGACAGACAATGTGGATGAGTTTGTCATGGCCATGCTGGGCACCGTGGCGGAGGGGAAGGCCCTGCGCTCGGTCAATGAAGAGGATTTGGGCCTGGAAAGTGAGGCGGAGGAAAAAGCCACCCAGGAGAAGGCGGAGGAGAACAAGGATCTGCTCCAGTTTGTCACCGACAGCTTAGACGGCCGGGTGGTGGAGACGACCCTCTCCCACAAGCTGAAAAGCCATCCGGTGTGCCTGACCACCAAAGGGCCGGTGACTTTGGAAATGGAGAAGTATTTCCAGAGCGTGCCAGATACCGGGGGAAAGGTGAAGGCGGAGCGGGTTTTGGAGCTCAACGGGGATCACCCGGCGTTCCAGGCCCTGCAAAAAGCCTATGCGGAGGATAAAGACCGGGCGAAAGACTATGCCCAGCTGCTGTACCAGCAGGCGGTCTTAATTGCCGACCTGCCTCTGGAGGACCCGGCGGCCTATGCAGAGCTGGTCTGCAAGTTGATGGTGTAAAGAGAAAGAGTGTTTTGACATTTGCCTCCATCTATGGTACGCTGAAAAAAAGCGGGTTTCTCCGCCGGCGGCCTTCGGCCGCCAGCGGCGCCGCAGAGGAGGTCCACATGAATATCTGGCATGACATTGCCCCGGAACGCATTACCCCCCAAGACTTTATTGCTGTGATTGAGATCCCCAAGGGGAGCAAAAACAAGTACGAAATGGATAAAGAGACCGGCCTGATCTTTTTGGACCGGGTACTGTATACCTCCACCCACTACCCCTCAAACTACGGGTTTATTCCCCGGACCTATGCGGAGGACAACGACCCGCTGGATGTGTTGGTTCTCTGTTCAGAGCCCATCCACCCCATGTCCCTGGTGCGGTGCTATCCCATCGGCGTGATCATGATGATGGACAGCGGCTTTTTGGATGAAAAGATCATTGCCGTGCCTTTTGGGGACCCC
The DNA here is from genome assembly GCA_964642465.1 of uncultured Oscillospiraceae bacterium. Classification (GTDB taxonomy): domain Bacteria; phylum Bacillota; class Clostridia; order Oscillospirales; family Oscillospiraceae; genus CAZXRD01. Next base: position 5,373 of record CAZXRD010000068.1, read on the forward strand.
ATGTATAACGGTTACCGCAGCATTTTTGCCCTGCCCAGCCATATCAACGACGAGATGTCCCACTTTTTCTCTGTCTATAAAATGTTAGAGCAGAAGGAGACGGCGGTGTCTGAGGTCAAGGACCTGCGTGTGGCCATCCAGATTATTGAAAAGGCTATGAAGCGGTACACAGAGGTATTTGGAGACGGCGAAGAGAAAGGGTAAGGCCATATGCTTACCGCAAAACAAAAGCAGATATACGACTACATAGCAGAGACCATCGCCAAAAAGGGTTTTCCCCCCTCGGTACGGGAGATTTGCCAGGCGGTCCATTTGAAATCCCCTTCCACAGTGCAGCTGCACCTGAACACTCTAGAGGCGGCGGGTTACATCCAGCGGGAGGCGGGAAAGACCCGGGCCATCTCCCTCACTGGCGCAGCGTCGGTGCCGGGCAAGGTGCCGATTTTGGGGACGGTGACCGCCGGCGCCCCCATCTTGGCGGTGGAAAATATCCAGGGGATGCTCCCCTTTGATATGGGAGAGGGGCAGGAGCATTTCGCCCTGCAAATCCGTGGCGATTCCATGGTGGGCGCCGGGATCTTGGACGGGGACCTGGTGGTGGTGCGCCGCAGTTCTACAGCGGAAAATGGGTCCATTGTGGTCGCCCTCCTGGGGGAGGAGGCCACTTGTAAGCGCCTGCACCGGGAGAAGGGCCATGTGTGGCTGCTGCCGGAAAACGACGCCTATGCCCCCATTGACGGGGACGAGGCGGAGCTGCTGGGCTGCGTGGAGGCTGTGGTTCGGTTGTATCGGTAAAACGCCTGTAAAAAAAGAGTGGGGAGCTTTAGCTCCCCACTCTTTTTTGCTTTTTACATAATTTGCAAGAAAATGATTTCGACATGCAAAAACGCAGCGCAGCCGCCCTGGATTATCCGGGGCGGCTGTGGCATATGTGGGAGAGAGCGAATCTTTTGATCAGAAGCATCCCAAATGGATGGTGTTTTTTGGTCTGTGCATCTTTAAAATAATATGGCGTTTCTATGCAGAATGCACATATGCATAGAAACGGATTATATAATACGACAAAAATCCTCACCGGTAAAAATTGCACAATTGTGCAAAGTGTCAAAAGATTATTGAAACAGATAAAATTTTGTGCTAGAGTCTAACTGCAAACGGGACGGATTTATGTGCATTTATTCTAAATCCAGCAAACAGGCAGATCGAGAAGGAGAGGCACCTATGAGCGCATCGGCAAGAAAGGAACCCTATACGCCGCAGAATATGCTGCGGGATGTTGCGGCCATGTACTATTTGGACTGCATGTCCCAAGAGGAGATTTCCAAGCGGCTGTACATCTCCCGGTCTACTGTTTCCCGCATGCTGAAACAGGCCCAAAATGAAAATGTGGTGACCATCAAGGTGCATTTTGCCCCGGGGCGCAGCCACTATCATGAGAGCAAACTGGAGCACACATTTCCCGTTGAGGCCATTGTGATCAACTCGGCGGGGGTGCCGGAGCTGGAGTTTAAAGAGAGCATCTGCCGGTATTTTGCCCGCTGGCTGGACGAGCGCATTTTTGACAACAGCATTGTAGGGACTACCCGGGGCTCCATGCTCAGCTATGTGGCCCAGGAACTGACGCCGGATCCTGAAAAGCGGGTATCTGTGGTGCAGCTTATGGGTGCGGAGTCTAGAAACGCCGCCAGCCGTCTCAGCGCCCAGGATGTGGTCCGGCAGTTTGCAGACAAGTATCAGGGCAGGGCCTATTTCCTAGATGCGCCGCTGGTGTTTTTCAATCAGGCCGCCCGGTGTGAACTGCTCCAGGTCTCCTCCATCCGCCGGACGTTGGAGATGGCCAAGCAGGCCAATTTGATCCTTACCACTTTGCCCCGCATTGTCCATGACAATACCGAGCATATTTGGAAAGGGTTCATTGAAAACGAGACCTATGAAGAATTGGTAAACATGGGGGCTGTGGGGTGCCTGTTCGGCCGGGCCTTTGATATCCACGGCCAGTACTTGGATACCCCCCTGAATCACTCCATTGTCAGCGCCGACGTAGAGGCGCTGAAATCCAAGCCGATTGCTGCCATCTGTTATGGCGCAGACTTTGCCAGAGCCGCCTTAGGGGCCCTGCGCAGCGGATATATCAAAACGCTGGTGACGGACACGGCCTGTGTAGAGGCGCTACTGGCCCTGGCGAAAACGGTGTAGTTGCGGCAAAGCCGCATCCACATACAGCAAGGAAGAACATACGGAAAATCAGCCGGGCTCCGGCTACGGGAGGAAAGAATATGACGGATAAAAACGTAACCCAGATTACCAAACAGGATTGGCTAAACGACTGCTTCCCAGAGTGGGGGAGATGGCTCATTGAGGACATCAACGATACCAAGGTGGAGCCGGGTACCTTCGCCTGCTGGTGGCTGGGCTGCACCGGCATTTGGATCAAGTCTGAGGGCAATACCAACATCAGCGTGGATATGTGGTGCGGCATCTCCCGGACCACCCACTATAATGTACCGAAGAATATGGCGGGCCCCAACTTCCAACTGGGCCGGATGAACGGAAGCAACCAGATGCATATGAACCCCCGCAACATCCCCCATGTGATCGACCCCTTTGAGATTGACCAGATCGACGCCTTTATCTGCACCCACGACCACAACGACCATATGGACAAGTACTCTACGGCGGCGGTGCTGCAGAAGTTCCCGGATGTGCCCTTTATCGGCCCGGAGTACTCCCGGCGGAAGTGGGTCTCCTGGGGCGTGCCGGAGGATCGGATCATCACCGTCAAGCCGGGAGATGTGATCCAAATCAAGGACATTGAGCTCCACGTGGTGGACGCCTTTGACCGTACCGCCCTGATTACCGCCCCGCCGGAGGGCAGCATCGCCGGCCGCTTCCCCGGGGATATGGACGAGCGGGCTGTAAACTATGTGATCAAGACGCCCGGCGGTACCTTCTACCACAGCGGAGACTCCCATTTTTCCAACTACTACGGTGTACATGGCAAACAGTACGACATCGATGTGGCCATTGCCGCTTATGGGGAAAACCCGGTGGGCGTTACCGATAAGATCACGGCCAACGACGTGCTGCGGATGGCCGAAAATTTAAACTGCAAAGTGATTATCCCCGTCCATTATGACGTATGGCCGACCTTTGACGTGGATCCCAAAGAGATCCTCATGATCTATGAAATGAAGAAAAACCGGCTCCACTACGGGTTCAAGCCCTTTATCTGGCGGGTGGGCGGCAAGTTCGTCTATCCCGACAATAAGGACGATTTGGAATACATGTACCCCAGAGGCTTCTCCGATGCCTTTACCAACGAGCCAAACGTGCCCTATAAAGCATTTCTGTAAGGCTGGGTAGCAAGATCTGCGGACTTGCCGTCGAACAGACTAGATGGAAAGGTGATGGGACCAGTGTCCAGAAAGAAGAAAATCCATATCCCAGGGGTATGGATTGCGGTGATCCTGTTGTATGTCGTCTCCGTGATCCTGTCCCCCAACATGCTGAGCTTTCTACAGATCCAAAACCTAATGCGGAATATTCCTTTCCTGGCCATGGTGGCCATTGGCCAGGCCTTTGCCATCATCTCCGGCGGCCTGGACCTATCCGTGGCGGGCATCGTCACCAGCACCAATGTGCTCTGCTGCCTTATCATGAATGGGTCGAATGACCCGGTGATCACACTGCTTTCTATGCTGATCCCCCTGGCCTATGCCATTTTAGTGGGTGTGGTGAAGGGCCTGATCATTGCCAA
>CAZXRD010000069.1:0-8943 GCA_964642465.1 uncultured Oscillospiraceae bacterium
AAATCGAGACTTCCATGGAAGTCTCGATTCGTTATGGAGTATTTACGTTTGGGTTAACAGGTGGCATTTGCCTCTAAGCCGTGGCCTGTTCCACTGCCGATAAAAACCGCTGCACGGTAGGAGAGGGGGTGGGAGCGTGGAGCAGGCCAAAGGGGAGGGGGTAGCTCCAGTCCACGGGAAGCACCTTTAATAGGGGGTGGACATAGCGCCAGTTTTCAATGGCCATTAGCACACAGTTGTTGTTTTCACAGTGGTTGAACACCGACACGTCGTAGAAATCAAAATCCTCGATGTGGATCTGGGGGTGGTTTTTCCAGAGATCGTCCCGCAGCATGTCCACATAGTGGCTCCAATCCCGGCGTATGAGCATAAGTGTTTCCCCATATAGGTCCTGCACCGTGAGCCGCTCCTTTTGGGCCAGGCGGTGATGGATGGACACGGCGCAGCAGACGGGCTCTCGGGAGAGCTCCAGTCCGGCGCAGCGGCGCAGGTTCAGCATGGTCCCGTCGAAGATACCCGCCACCACATCGATGTTCTGACCCAGGTTGCCTAAGATCTCCCGGGCGTTTTCCGGGGTGTTTTCAAAGGGGACCAGTTGAAACTTGATGTTGGGGCAGTGGGCTTGTACACGGGGCCATAGGTCGACCAGCACTTGGGCCGGGGTCATGGGGGAGGTGCCGATGCGGATGACGCTCTCCGTCTCCTGCATGGCGTTTTTCGCCCGGGTTATCGAGTCCTTGCAGTACTGGATGATGTACTTGGCGTCCTGGTAAAGGGATTTGCCCGCCTGGGTGAGCACAAGGCCCCGGTGGGTGCGGACAAAAAGCTGCAGACCCAAGCTCTCCTCCAACAGGTTGATCTGCTTGATCACTGCCGGCGGAGAGATGTACAGCTTTTCCGCCGCTTTGTTAAAGCTACCCGCTTCGGCTACGCTGAGAAAGGTGTCCAATTGGGGATTGTATATGGGGACCGACCTCCTTTGTACCGGGCCGCCAGTGCGGCGGCAGTGTTTCCCAGTCCTATGCTTTAGGCCTCTTTGGCCGCCCGCATGGCTTCTAGGTACTCATCATAGGTGCCTACCCGGTCGATGATGCCGTCTTCCGTGAAACAGATGATCCGGTTGGCCACGGTCTGGATCAGCTGGTGGTCATGGGTGGCAAAGATGATGTTTCCCTTAAAGTCGGACATGCCGTTGTTCAAAGCGGCGATGCTCTCCAAGTCTAAGTGGTTGGTGGGCTGGTCAAAGAGGAGCACATTGGCCCCGGAGAGCATCATCTTGGACAGCATGCACCGCACCTTTTCCCCGCCGGAGAGGACGCTTACCGGTTTATACACCTCGTCCCCGGAAAAGAGCATCCGCCCCAAAAAGGTGCGGATATAGCTCTCCCGCTTGTCTTGGGAGAACTGGCGCATCCAGTCAATGAGATTGTCTTCGCAGCCGTCGAAATAGGCGCTGTTGTCCTTGGGGAAATAGGCCTGGGTGGTGGAGACACCCCACTTGATGCTGCCCTCGTCCGGCTCTAATTCCCCGGCCAAAATCTTGAACATGGTGGTGACGGCCAGCTCGTTTTCCCCCAAAAAGGCGATCTTGTCCTCTTTGCCCATGATGAAGCTCACCTTATTGAGGACCTTGACGCCGTCTATGGTCTTGCTGACCTCTGTGACAAAAAGCCGGTCCTTGCCGGCCTCCCGCTCTGCCTTAAAGCCCACCCAGGGATACCGGCGGGAGGAGGCGGGCAACTCGGTGATGTCCAGCTTTTCCAAGAGCTTCCGCCGGGAGGTGGCCTGGCGGGACTTGGATTTATTGGCGGAGAACCGGGCGATAAATTCTTTTAGCTCCTTGGCCTTTTCTTCCGCCTTGCGGTTTTGTTCTTTCATCAGCCGCTGGATCAGCTGGCTGGAGTCGTACCAGAAATCGTAGTTGCCCACATACATGCGGATCTTGCCGTAATCGATGTCTACGATGTGGGTGCAGACGGTGTTGAGGAAGTACCGGTCGTGGGAGACCACCAGGACGGTGCCGGCATAGTCCAACAGGAAATCCTCCAGCCAGGCGATGGATTCCACGTCCAGGTTGTTGGTGGGTTCGTCCAAAAGGACGATATCCGGCTGGCCAAACAGGGCCTGGGCCAGGAGCACCTTTACCTTGGCCCGGCCGTCCATATCCTGCATCAGCGTCTGGTGCAGCGCCACGGGGATGCCCAGGCCCTGGAGGATACGGGAGGCATCTGACTCCGCCTCCCAGCCGCCCAACTCGGCAAACCGCTCCTCTAGCTCGGCGGCCCGCAGGCCGTCTTCATCAGAAAAATCCTCTTTTTCATACAAGGCGTCTTTTTCCTTGCCGCAGGTGTAGAGCTCCATATTGCCCATGATCACCGTGTCCATAACGGTGTAGGCGTCGTATAGGCTCTGGTTTTGCTTGAGGACGGACATACGCACGTTGGGCTGAATATCCACGGTGCCGCTGGAGGGCTCAATCTCGCCGGAGAGGATTTTTAAAAAAGTGGACTTACCGGCGCCGTTGGCGCCAATGATGCCATAGCAATTGCCGTCTGTAAATTGCAAATCAACTCGGTCAAATAGTTTTTGCCCGCCGTACTGCAGGCTCAGATTGGATACGGTAATCAAACAAGTTCCTCCATATATATTAAAAAATTTTGTGCCAGGGGCTTAACCCTGGCGCAATAAATCGGCTAACACTTCCCGATTCTTGTGCTCCAAAGGCAAAAGCTCTTGATGGCAATGGGCGTTTTCCTCGGTGTGAAAATGGCCGGCCATTGCCTCGTCAATCAGACGGGGCAGGGAATCGGCGTTCAGAGCGTCCAACTGCTCCACCAGCGGTTGGCCGATATAGGACATCACCGCCTGGACCTTGGGATCATAGGCGATGCCAATCAGCGGCTTGTCCTGGGATGCGGCAAAGACTAGGCTGTGTAACCGCATAGAGAGAATGACGGACATGCGGGAAAAACAGCCGATGATGGCCGCAGAACTATTTAGGTCATGCAGCACATAATAAGGGGCAGACATCTGCTCGCAGACCTGGCCCAGGGCTTTTAGATCAGAAGCGGGGACAATGGGAATAAAAACGGGGGTGAGGCCGTATGTCTTGTAGGCATAGTCCGCCGCCTGAGCGAAAAAGCCGATTTTTTGTGTAAATCCGGGCCATGGGCGCACGGTGATGCTCATATAAGAACCGTCCAGGGGGATGCCATGGGATAAAAAGATGCTGTCGATCTCTTCCTCCGGGGCTGCTGGTAGGATGAGTGCCGGATCTGCGCTTAGGAAGATCTTTGCCGGGTTTACGCCTAAGTTTGTCAGTTCTGTCAGAGAATGATCCTCCCGCAGGGTGATGGCGTCTACACAGCGGTTTAAGACTTTTCCTACCCGTCTCTGGTTTTTTTCCCGAAGAATAGGGCCTACGCCGCAGCCGTACATAAACACCTTGGCGCCTAGCCGTTTGGCAATGCGAATGGTGCTTAGATAAAAGAGCAGAGAACGGTTGCTTGTAATATCCTGAATCAGCGTGCCGCCGCCATTGATATAAATCCGGCTGCCAGCGACATGGCGCATGAAGCTCAAAACATTAAAGGTATAACAAGTCTGCACCCGGTGGTGGAGCCTGGCCTCTTTCGGTATGCGGGATAAAACGCAGACGGGGATATCCGGGTCCACGTCCCGGATTTCGGACAAAATCGCTTCCAAAATCGCCTCATCTCCGGCGTTGCGCAGACCATAGGCACCGCAAAGGGTGATCTTGTCCCGTTTCCGGTGCTCTCGGCGTCTGGCCTCCCGCCGGAGGACGGTTTCGTAAATCTGCAGCTGGGTTTCCAAAGAGGCCTTGCGGGAGAAGTCCGCCCGGGCCTTTTTATAGAGGGCCTGGCCATACTGGTTCCGCAGAGCGGCGTCCCCAGCTAGGGTCGCCAGATGTTGGCCCAGGGCTTGGGCGTCCCCCGGCGTGAAAAGCAGGCCGCTTACCTTGTGATAGATCAATTTAGAAATGCCGCCCACATTGGAGCTGACAGTCGCCCGGGCAAAGCGGGCCCCCTCTGTAATGGCATAGGGAAAGGTCTCGGACAGGGAAGTGAGGGTGTTGATGTCAATGGCGGCATAAAAGGACGCCGTATCCGCTAGCCAACCGAGAAAATAGACCTTATCCTCCACCCCCAGCTGGGTGGCCAGCTGTTGGAGCATCTCCCGCTGCTCCCCGTCCCCGGCAATGGCCAGGCGCAGCATGGGCGCCTGGGGCAGGGCAGCGGCAAACCCCCGAATTAAGGTGGCAATGTCCTTTACCGGGCTTAAACGGGCGGCAATGCCCACCACCACGGCGTCTTGGGGCATATCGATGCCAAAAGATTGCCAATAGGCGGCCCGATCCACCTGGGGCAGGGGCTGGTCAAAATCCACGCCGTTGTAGATAGAAAAGGTGGTATACGGCGAGAAATGCCGGGAGATCAACAATTCCGCCATGGCGTCAGAGACGCCGATGTGGTAACGAATCCGGCGCAGGGCATAGGTGTTTAGCGTGCCAAAGGTGAGCCGTGCCAAAGGCCGCCCCATGTAGTCCAATCGGTAATCGCTGTGTACCGTGGTCACCAGAGGCGTCCCCCTTTTTTTCAAAAAGGGTTTTAATAATACACCCATCACATTGGCCCGAGAGCCGTGACAGTGGACAATATCAAAATTTTGTTCCCGAATTAGAGTGCGCAGGGCTCTCATGGTGGCGGGAAAACCGCCGGAGACCACCTGAACAGGGATGCCCAGCTCCGCAGCTTCTTGGGAAAATTCTCCCGCCCGGAAGCAGACCATCAATACCTGGTGCTCTGTTTTTGTCAAATCCGCCAGCAGGGAGAGGACGTGTGTTTTGGCTCCCCCTACGTCACCGCCGCTGATCAGCGTCAAAATCTTCATAACTGTCTCCCGAAAGAATTTTCCCAAGTAACACTTGTGTAATAGGCGGATTTATTATACAATAACATTCAAAGCGAGTCAAATCTAGCGAGAAAGGTGTATCTTATGGAAAAGCAGAAACACAAGTTTAACGCCGTTGACGTGGTGATCATTCTCATCGTAGTGGCTTTAATTGCCTTTGCGGTGTATCAATTCCTCTCTCCCAATGAAGACGTGGTAGAGACCAATGGGACGCTGACCTTGGAGGTATTGGTATCCCCCCAGCCCCAAGAGATGTATGAGGATATTATGAAAAACGTACCGGCCCAATTGGTGGCCAGCAATGAGCTGGTGGATGGCCGGGTCGTCTCCGCTGTATTTGAAGAGGTGGAGGTCACTTCCATGGAAAATGCACCGGTCACCTATGAAACGGACCGGGTATATGGGACGATCCTCTTTACCATAGAACTGCAGGCGGACTTGAATGATCTCTCCACTGGTGTGGGGAACCAGGAGATCCGCACCGGCCGCAGCTATATTGTAAAAACCCAATATTACGAGATCACCGGTACCATCCTGTCGGTGGAACGTACCCCGAATGCATAAATAAAATGTATACAAAGGGCTGTCCCAGTTTGGGGCAGCCCATTTCAAAGTGGAGGCTTTTGCTTATGCCAGAGGGAAAAGTGATCAAAAATCAGCAGCTGCGCCCCGGTGCTTGGGCTCTGGAGGTAGACATGGGCCCAGCGGCGGCGCCTGCGGCGCCGGGGCAATTTGTCCATATCCGCTGTGGTGCAGACACCTTGCTCCGCCGGCCCATCAGCATTTGTAAGCAGGTGGGCAGTATTTATACCTTGGTATTGGAAGAAAAGGGGGCGGGTACCCGGTATTTGGCGGGCCGCCGGCCGGGAGATGTCCTGGATATGCTGGGGCCGTTGGGCCGAGGATTTGATCTGTCCCACCGGGGGCCTGTGATTTTAGTTGGGGGCGGCATCGGCGTGCCGCCGCTGCTCTATGCCGCTATGGCCGCTTTCAGCGAGAAGACGGCGGTGCTGGGCTTCCGTTCCAAAGACCAGGTAATCCTGGAAGACGACTTCCGCCAGGTCTGCGACAATGTTTACATAACAACAGATGACGGCTCTTATGGAGAACATGGGCTGGTGTCCGACGTGCTTGCCCGTCTGCTGGCGGAAAAGCCGGATGCCCTGGTTCTTTCCTGCGGGCCAAAGCCCATGCTTCGGGCCGTAGCGGGGCTGTGCATGGGGAAAAACATCCCCTGTCAGGTCTCTCTGGAGGAGCGGATGGGCTGCGGCATCGGCGCCTGCCTGGTCTGCGCCTGTAAAGTGAAAAAACCTGACGGGATTGGCTACGGCCATGTATGTAAGGATGGCCCGGTATTTTGGGCGGAAGAGGTGGTTTGGGATGCGTAATCAGGTGGATATGTCCGTGAATTTTGCCGGAGTGTCCTTTAAAAACCCGGTAACTGTGGCCTCCGGCACTTTTGGTTTTGGCCGGGAGTACAGCGCTTACTACCCCTTAGAGCAATTGGGCGGTATCTGTGTAAAGGGATTGACCCGTCATAAAAGAGAGGGAAATCCGCCGCCTAGAATTGCCGAAACGCCCAGCGGTATCCTCAACAGCGTTGGTCTGCAGAACCCAGGAGTGGAGGCCTTTATTCAAAATGAGCTGCCGTTTCTAAAAACCCAAAATGTACGGGTGATTGCCAACATCTCCGGCAATACCGTGGAGGAATATGGGGAGATGGCGGAGCTGCTCTCCCAAGCAGAAGTTGACATAATTGAAGTAAACATCTCCTGCCCCAATGTGAAGGAGGGGGGCATTGCCTTTGGCACCTCCTGTACGGCGGCGGCAGAAGTGACTCGGGCGGTGAAGCGCCATGCCACCGTGCCGGTGATGGTGAAGCTCTCCCCCAATGTGACGGATGTGACGGAGATCGCTAAAGCGGTGGAGGGGGCCGGGGCTGACGCTGTGTCCCTGATTAACACCCTTTTGGGGATGCGGATCGACATTCAAACCGGCCGGCCGATTTTGCACAACAATACGGGGGGCCTGTCCGGGCCGGCGGTGCTGCCGGTGGCCATCCGCATGGTTTGGCAGGTGCGCCAGGCCATCCGTCTGCCCATTTTGGGCATGGGGGGCATTGCCAAATGGGAGGATGCCGCAGAGATGCTGATGGCCGGGGCGGATATGGTCTCCGTAGGCACCGCCTGTTTTGCCAATCCCATGGCCCCTGTGGAGGTGGCAAAAGGTCTGGAGACCTATTTGGCCAGCCGGGGTCTTACTTCCCCCAGGGAATTGACCGGCAGCGTAAAAACATATTAGAGGTAGGAAGACATATGACGACGATTTATCTCATCCGCCATGCAGAGGCGGAGGGCAATTTGTACCGGCGTAGCCAGGGCCGCTATGACAGCCTGGTGACCGGGCGGGGCCACCGGCAGATTATGGCCCTGGAGCGGCGGTTCCACGATGTACATATTGATGCGGTCTATTCCAGCGATATGGTCCGCACCATGGAGACGGCCCTGGGGGGCATCTGCCGCAGTCACCACCTGCCCTTGCACACGGACCCCCGGCTGCGGGAGGTCAATATGGGCGTGTGGGAGAACCGGACCTGGGGCGATTTGGCCCGGTCTTATCCGGAGCAGCTGGCCAACTTCAACAGCGATCCGGAGCAGTGGAAGGCGGAGGGGGGCGAGCCCTTTGCCCAGCTGCAGGCCCGCATCTTTGGCGCTGTTACGGATATTGCCAGCCGCCACGACGGGCAGGTGATTGCCATTGTCAGCCATGGGGCCGCTATTCGGGCCCTTATGGCCTATGTGACCCACACCACAGGAAAAGACATTGCCAAGATCCACCACTGCGACAACACGGCGGTGAGCCTTTTATACTATAATCAGGGCCAACTCACCCTGGACTACATGGGGGACAACAGCCATGTGGCCCAGGAGAGCACGTTGGCCCGGCAGACCTGGTGGAAGAACCACCGGGGCACAGACGAGACCAGCCTCTTTTTCCAGCCCATGGATTTGGAACAAGGGGGCCAGCAGTATCTAGACGCTTACCGAGAGGCCTGGATGAATCTCTATGGCGACTTGGTGGGCTTTGATGACGGGTACCTGGATATTGCCCGGGCCCGGTCGGCAGAGGATCCCGAGTCTGTGGAAGCGGCGTACCTGGGGGAGAAGCCGGCTGGCATCATTGAGCTGGACATCCACCACGGGGAAGCGCAGCAGCTGGGCTGGATTGCCTTTTACTATATGTACCCGGAATTTCGGGGCCAGAACCTGGCGGTGCAGCTTTTGGGCCATGCGGTCTCCCACTATCGGAAGCTGGGGCGGCAGCGTTTGGGGCTGCAGGTCTCCGAGAAACACCAGCACGCCATTGCCTTTTATCAGCGGTTCGGTTTTGAAAAGGTGGGGGAGACGACCGGCGTGCGGGCAAAGCTGTGGGTGATGGAAAAGGACATTGCCCTGCCGGATAAAGCGCATATGGCCTAGGCGTAGGTAGATTGTATTTTCGTGAGCAAAGGCGGCTGCAAATTGCAGCCGCCTTTGTATTGAAAGGGGATAGCGGACGAAAGAGGCGGATTCCCACGCAGGGGTCCCGGGCAAACGCCCGGGGCCTCTGCTCGGAATGACAGGGCTTGGAGGAGCATGCAAGCCGCAGGGAAAACCACCGCACTTCTCCCTCTTGTCATTGCACACGAAGGAAGACGAGGGAAACGGATTGCCACGTCGGGGCTGCGCCCCTCCTCGCAATGACAAAAGGGGATGAGGGTTCGGAGGGCGAGAAAAACGGATTGCCACGTCGGGGCTATGCCCCTCCTTGCAATGACAAAGAAAGAATGGAGCCCGTATGGTCTGTTTGGCCCTGGTACACTACCAGGCTTTGTCATTCCGAGGCGGTCCTGTAGGGCCGCCGTGGGAATCCGTTTCCCCCGTCTCCCACGTTCCGCCTGTCATTCCGAGGGCCGCTTGGCGGCCTGTGGGAATCTGTCCTTTCCCCATTAGAAAAAGAAGCCGCTGCTTC
>CAZXRD010000070.1:0-4228 GCA_964642465.1 uncultured Oscillospiraceae bacterium
TTTGACCGGCGGCATCGCCTATTCCAAGACGTTTACCGCTGCCGTTGCAGAGCGGGTGTCCTATCTGGCGCCGGTGTATGTCCTGCCGGGGGAAAAGGAGATGGAGGCCCTGGCCAAAGGGGCCCTGCGGGTTCTCTCCGGCCAGGAGGAGGCCCAGGTCTACGACAGCTCTGTGCAGCGGCCGCTTCTCTCCATTGATCGGTTACCGGACTAAAGGTTTTGTGTTTTGGCAGCGCAAGCTGTTGAAATAAAACGAACAAAATTTGAAAGAAAGGAAGAGCAAAATGAAAAAGATCATCGCATTGTTACTGGCCCTGTGTATGATGGCGGTCCTCTTCGTCGGCTGCGGTGGCGGCGGCGACGACGGCGACGACGCCAGCAACAACTCTCCCAGCGCAGATGTGGACGACACCAATTCCCCCAGCCCCGATGACGGGGAAGAGGAGACCCCCGCAGATGAACCCCGGAAATTTGGCTTCTCCTGCGACAACCTGAACACCGACTTCGCCGCCGGCCTCTCCGCCGGTTTCCAGGCGGCTTGCAATGAGCTGGGCTATGAGTACATCATTTGCGACTCCCAGACCGACAATGCCCTGCAGGCATCCCAGGTGGAGAACATGATCACCGACGGCTGCGACGCCATCGTGTTCAAGCCCTTCGACGTCTCCGGTTCCGGCGCTTCCAGCGCAGCCTGTGAAGAAGCTGGCGTTCCCATGGTAGTTGTAGCTTCCGCCCCCATCGAGTCCCACTATGACGCACTGGTTGGCGCCAGCGACGCCGACATGGGCACGCTGAAGGCCGAGTACGCTGTGGAGCAGATGGGCGAAGAGTTCAACTGCGTCTTTATCCTGGGCGACCTGGGCATGCAGCAGTTCAATGATATCCGTGCCGCTACCGAGGAAGTTCTGGCCCAGTATCCTGGCATCCAGATCCTGGACGCTCAGTTCCCCGGCACCTCTACCGCTGACGCCATGCGCCTCACCGAGAACTGGATTTCCAGAGGCCTGGATATCGACTGCATCTTCGCATACAATGACCAGTCCGCCATTGGCGCCGGCCAGGCTTGGCAGGACTCCGGCCTGGATCTGGACGATGTGCTGATTATCGGCCAGGGCGGCATGGTACAGGGCCTGACGGCTTTGCAGGAAGGCCTCATTGACATGACCGTGTACCTCACCGGTTACAACTTCGGCTATGAAGGCGTGTACACCGCCGATGCCATCCTGAACGGCGAGACCTTCGAAGAGGAAATCATGTGCGAGCTGTTTGCCGTTACCGCTGATTCCCCCCGGTTCCAGGAGCTGTTAGAGCTGGAGACCAGACTGGCTGAAGAGTTTGGTACAGAAGGCTAACCGATAAAAGAGACCCTACATAGATATCTGTCCCCCGCAGCAAGCCTGCGGGGGACAGACAGGCGCAAGAAAGAGGAGGGTAAACATGAGCGATTGCCCGGTAAAGGCGAATATCCACCACGTGGGATTTTTCGTCAGCGACATCGACCGTGCCATTCAGTGGTGGGACGAGATGTTCGGTTTCAAGTGCATTTACTGCGAAGAGACCACCATGCCCAATGGGGACAAACAGGTCATCGGCTGGCTCAAAGCGGGAAATGGGTACATTGAACTGTTTGAGAAAAAAGGACACGAGCAGGAAGAGGATCAGGACAGGTATCTGGGGACAAAGCACCTGTGCCTGTACACCAAGGATGAAGATTTTGATAAACTCGTGGAACATTTAAAGGCAAAAAATGTGGAGTTTATTATTGATTATACCTGGAAATATCCCCTAACAAAGAAGCCCAGCGGCAACCGGATCTGCTTCATTAAAGATCCGGACGGCACAAAGATAGAGATACAGGAATCCTATACGCCGGAAGTCTACCTGGGCGTAGATGTATAAGGAAAACGCACATGCGGGAGGTATCCATAGGATGGATTCAAATAGCTTATTAAAAATGGAGCATGTTACCAAGCGCTTTCCCGGTGTGGTGGCGTTGGACGACATGACCCTGGATGTAAAACAGGGTACCGTCCACGCTCTCATGGGGGAAAACGGCGCCGGCAAGTCCACCCTGATGAAGATTCTGGTGGGCCTGTACAAGGCGGACGAGGGGCAGATCACCTTCGACGGCAAGCCTTTGAACAATGCATCCATCCACAGCGTGCTGCAACAGGGCATCTCCATGATCTATCAGGAGCTCAACCCGATTGAGACTCTGTCGGCGGCGGAGAACATCTACTGCGGCAAAATTCCCAATTCGGCCGGCGGCTTTAAAATCCACCGGCGGCAGATGAACCGGAATGCCCAAAAGTGGCTGGATAAATTACATATCACCAGCATCAAACCCACTACAAAGGTGCGCACTTTGTCCATGGCCCAGAAGCAGCTTTTGGAGATTGCCAAAGCCCTGGCCAATGATTCCAAGCTGATTATCATGGACGAACCCACCTCTGCCATTACCGAGGCAGAGTGCCAAAACTTGTTTGAGACCATCCGGGAACTGAAAGAAGAGGGGATCACCTTCATTTATATTTCCCACAAGTTGGATGAGATCTTTCAAATCTGTGATGAAGTCACCGTGATGCGGGACGGAAAGTATGTAGGCACCAGGGATGTGGCCAAGACCAATAGCGACGAACTGGTCACCATGATGGTGGGCCGGGAGATCACCAACATCTACCCCAAAGAAGAGGTGGAGATTGGGGAAGAGGTCATGCGGGTCGAGGGCCTCTCCGGGGAGAAATTCTTCCATAACGTGAGCTTCGATGTGCGCCGAGGCGAAATCCTGGGTTTTGCCGGCCTGATGGGCGCCGGCCGTACCGAGACCATGGAGGCCATTTTCGGCGTCCGGAAAAAGACAGCGGGCGACATTTTTATCGACGGGAAAAAGGTGGAGATCCGGTCGTCCAGGGCGGCGATTAAAAATAAGATGGCCTTCCTGACGGAGGACCGGCGGAACACCGGCTGTATGCTCCGCACCAACGTGTTTAATAACATTATGGTGCTTTCCTGGCGGAACTACACCAACGCCATCGGCAAGATCAGGCAGCGGAAATGCCGGGAGGTGGCCAAGGAACAGATCGTCAAGTTCGGTGTGAAGACCACTGGCCTGAAACAGCTGGCCGGAGAGCTCTCCGGCGGTAACCAGCAGAAGATGCTCCTGGCCCGGTGGCTGCTGCCCAACCCTCGGATTATCATCCTGGATGAGCCCACCCGGGGCATCGACGTGGGTTCCAAGTACGAGATCTATAAGGAAATGATGCGCCTGGTGAAACAGGGCTGCAGCATCATTATGATCTCTTCGGAACTGCCGGAGATCCTGGGCATGAGTGACCGGATCGTGGTCATGCACGAAGGGGAAGTGTCCGGCATCCTGGATGCGAAAGAAGCCAATCAAGAACTGGTGCTCCGCTACGCAGCGGGCCTGGTGTGATTTTAGGTAAAGGAAGGAAATGTTATGGAAAAAACCAAACTTTCGGCAGGCAGCCGGGTGCGCAGAATCCTTACCAATGAGACCATCGGCGCTGCGCTCATCTGGATCCTGATGCTCATCATCCTGACCATTGCGGCAGAAAATTTCTTGTCCCTGAGAAACTTTTTGAATTTATTCCGGTTTGCATCCTTCTACATGATCACCGGCATGGGCGTTTTCACTGTGCTGATGGCAGGTGCCATGGACATGTCCGTTGGCTCCAATATGATGCTCTCCGGCTATGTGGCGGCTATGATCGCCCAAGGCAGCGGCAACCCGGTTCTGGCCGTGATTGTTGGCCTGATCGTGGGCATGGCCGTAGGCGCTTTCAACGGATTCTTGGTTTCTGTGCTGGGCTTCCAGTCCTTCATCGCCTCCATGGGCACCAAGATGATCGTCACCGGTACCGGCCTGGTTATCTCCGGCGGCTACCCGGTGAACCAGCTCAACGAGTCCTTTGTGGAAATCGGCGCCGGCAGCTTTTTGGGCATCTATCTGCCTATCTACATCGCCATCGTGATTGTGGTCATTACCTGGTACATCCTGACCCAGACGGTTCTGGGCCGGTCTATGGCCGCTATCGGCGGCAACAAGCAGGCCGCAAAGATCTCCGGCATCAGCGTGAAAACCACCCAGTGGTTGGCCTATGTGTACTGCGGCGCCTGCGCCGCCCTCTCCGGCGTGGTCCTCACCGCCCGGATCCGGGCCGGCCAGCTGAACACCGGTACCGGCTATGAGCTGGACTGCATCGCCGGC
>CAZXRD010000070.1:4328-8898 GCA_964642465.1 uncultured Oscillospiraceae bacterium
CGGCACCGTTATCGGCGCTGTGTTCGGCACCTTGGTTATCGCCACCATGAAAAACGGCATGGATATGCTGGGTATCAACGCCTACTGGCAGCAGATTGCCCAGGGCTTGGTTATCATCATCGCCGTGCTGCTGGACATCATGCGGAAGAAGATCCACTAAGCGCAGAACTTAAAGGAGACGTTCGCCATGGAAATGTCCAAACTGGTGATTATCCACAACTTAAAAGAGGAAAACGACTTCCCGGCACTGGAGCGCTGGTTTCGGCGCTACCACGTGCCGGAGGTCCTGACCTCCACCCCTTGGCTGGTCCGCTACCTGCTGTACCGCTGTGTCAAGGCCCCGGCCGGGGCCGAGGATTTCGGATATTTTAACTACCGGGTCCACGAGAGCTGGCGGCTGGATAAGGACTACAAGCGGGGGGAGCGGGGCCTTTTGGCCATGACCAAGCAGGTGGGCGCCCCTGGAAACATGGACGCCATTTTCATCAACGTGCCCGCCGAGCCGACGGAGGACTTCTTCGGGGCCGGCTGGTCCTTTGACGAGCACACCATCCTGCGCTGGCTGATCGCCTTCCGGTACCCGGATGGGGTCAGCAAAACAGAAGGGGAGGACTGGTACTTAAACGTCCACGCCCCGGAGATGGCCAAGACCCCGGGGCTTACCCGGTATTTCAGCCACAAGGCCTACAGCACCGGGCAGACCCTGCCCCAGGCGGACGACTTTGCCCAGCACGACGACCTGTTCCATATGCAGTGGGACCGGGTGACAGAGCTGTGGTTTGAAGACGGGCGCAGCTGGCAGAACGGCATTTTGCACAACCTGCCGGCGTTGACACCGCCCCCCTGGGCCACCTATGAAAAGTATCCCTTTATCATCCCCGGCAGAGAGTTCATCTCCACCTTTATTTTGGAGAAGCCGGACGCAGATTTCACCAAAGAAAGCACATCCCTGTGCTTTTGAGGCAGTTTTCAACTGAATATATACGGAGAAGGAGTATCTACATGAAAGTACTTGCCATTATCACAGGCCGTCCCAAAGGCGTGAGCGAGTTTATTGCCAAGACCGCACTGAAGGGCGCTGTTGCGGCGGGTGCCGAGGTAGAGATCATCAACACCCGGGATCTCGAAATCAAAACCTGTATTGGCTGCAACAAGTGCCATATGGACCTATTCCAAGGTGGCCCTGGCGGATGTGTGTTTAAAGACGACATCCCGTGGGTTGATGAGCAGATCAAAGCGTGCGACGGCCTAATTGTGGTCTCCCCCTGCTTTGAGAAGTCTCCTCCCAGCGATATTAAACTGCTGTACGACCGCATGGGCCCCTCCCACGACATCACCTTCCGGCGCCATGCCCATGAAAAGCAGATTGCCGAGGGCAAGCCCGGCCAGGATGTGCGCTGGTTCAAAGAGCGGCCCTGTGCCTTCA
The DNA here is from genome assembly GCA_964642465.1 of uncultured Oscillospiraceae bacterium. GTDB lineage: Bacteria > Bacillota > Clostridia > Oscillospirales > Oscillospiraceae > CAZXRD01. The sequence goes on from CAZXRD010000070.1 coordinate 5,755, forward strand.
TCGCCCACGGCGGCAGCGACTGGACCAACTATGGCCTGCCGATTTTGAGCTGCCTGGCGATCACATTGGGCATGAAGATCGTGGATCTGCTGCTGTTCAACTACAACACCGGTATGGAGCTGGATGAGGACAAAACCCAGCGGATCCTGGAATGCGGCCGCAATGTAGCGGAAAACTGCGGCAAACACCTAGACGATATGCAATACATCGGCCGGGCCGGCCACTGCCCGGTTTGCCACAACACCCTGATGGATCTGGGCGAGATGGCAAACGACGTCCAGTGCTCTGTCTGCGGTATGCGGGGCACCCTCTCTGTGGAGCCCGATGGCCGTCTGAAGATGACCTATCCCCCGGAGGAGTTCATCCACTGCCATATGACAGAGACCGGCCGCAGCGAGCACGAAGTGGAGATCAAGGGCAATGTGGACATCCGCAAGGGCCTGGATCAGGAAAAATACAGGGCCGTGTTGAAAGAGGCCACAGAGTGGCTGGCTTTCTCTAAACCGCCCAGAGGCTAAAGGCCTTTGGGCCGGGCAAACCGGCCGAAGGAGGTCAACGTCTCTATGCGTATTGAGCATTTTGTCAAGTTCCCGGATATGCCGGGCTTGGAAGAAGTATATACCATCATGCCGGAGGAGGCAAAGTGCAATCCCCGCTGCCCCTGCCAGGCCCGCACCTGCCCCAACCACGGGTTCTGCCAGTACTGTGTGGCCCACCATGAGGACATCGACTGCATCCGGGTCTCCCTGGGGCGGGAGCCCCACAACGGCCCGGTTTGCCGCCGGGGTTAGGGAGGACACTGTATGGTACTGAGAGATCTGCCTATTGGCGCCCGGGTACGGGACAGCCAGAACCCCCTGGTGTTCCGGGTGGCGTCCAAAAACCAGCCCGGCTACCCCGGGATCACCATGCTGGCGGACACCATCCCCTGTGTGGGCTGTTTTGACGCCGGGGAAAAGCGGGATGTGAGCCGCAGGATCTGGGAGATTGTCTCCGATTACGGCAACAACAACTATGCCATGAGCAACATCCACCAGTGGCTCAATGCGGAAGGGACGGACTGGTACCAGCCGAGCCATGACAAAGATGAGCCGCCGCTGGACACCAATCTGCGGTATGGAGAGTTCCCCTATGCTGAGGCACCGGGCTTTCTCTCGGGGTTTTCCCCGACTTTCCGGCAGGGGATTTTGGAGACCCAGGTGCCGGTTCTGGAGCGGAAGGGCCGGAACCGGGGCCAGCTCATCCATGTGCCGGCCAAGGTGTTTCTCCCCAGCCGCACAGAGATTGTCAAGGGGGATGAGTCCGGCTTTGCCGAGGGGGCGCCTTTGCCCCTGTGCTACGACCCTACGGTGGTGCATTTTGTAAAGCCCTCCCCGGAGAGCATGGCCAAGTATGGCCGCAGCTGGAACCCGCCTCATGAGGGGTCGCCGCTGGACTCGGAGCACGTTTTTGACCCCCGGTTTAGCTGGTGGTACTTCTTACGAACCCCCAGCCTGCAATACAAATTTATGGTGCGGGTGATGTGCGCCTATGGCGCCGTCAGTTACACCTATGCCAACAACGACAGCGTGGGCATCCGCCCCATGCTGAACCTGGATCCCGACCTGCCGGTGGAGGAGACCGTCTCCCTGGCGGTAACGGAGACGGGGCCTAGATATTCGATTTATACGGTTGTATCATAACCCTCCTAACATAGACGAAAGCGCCCCCGGTTTGTCCGGGGGCGCTTTCGTCTGTGCCGGACTCCCTTTAACGGAAATTTGGACAGCTTATGGGAATTCCTCTCCGTCCATAGGCATGGAAAAAGGGCAGTCGACTTTTTCGGCTGCCCTTTTGGGTGTCAAACATGGTTATTCTTCTGTGTCTGAATCCAGTGTTCCCGCACCGGCATCGGTATATAGATCGGCAGGAATGGAGCTGACGGCAAGTTGTTCCTCTGGCGATAAAGCATTATACCAGTCAAGCCATTCAAGCGTTTCTTCAGTCAAGTTAGATTTGTTGAATAGCTGTCCATTAAATGCAACGGTTCCATTAGAATCTATCTCCCCAGAAATCGGGGTCAATGCCTTTAATAAATCCTCGCCCGTAACGCCTAACTGCGCATCATCCCTTGCAAATGGAATGCGCAACCAATATTCTCCGTCTACTTCATAAACATAAATATAGATGCCAGAACCAATATCTTGCGTATTGCCCAAAAGGGAAAGGACTTCCTCTCTTGTCATGACTGGCTCTAATTCTCTGATCTGTTCAGATGTTACTTGTGTCGGCACTTCCATTTGCTCTTCGTTACCTGGCAATAGGTTAAGGATTTCTTCGGTCAAGGGATTGCTTTCTCCGGCGTCAATCGTTTTTGCTGCTTCTTTTATTTCTTTGCGGGAGTAGTCGCTCAAATCTTCAACAGGAACCCCGAGGGAATGCAGATAATCGACCGCCGCATTATATTGCATTGTATCAACAGCAAAGGCAGTTAATGATATCATCAAGCACAAACAAGCTGCGATAGTTCCCCATTTTATCCAGCTGGGTTTCTTTGCTTTATGATATGCCCTTGCCTCGTGGATATGCTTCTCATTGATATCGCCGAGGACTTCATACAGTTTTTCGTTCGTCATAGTTCAAAGCCCCTTTCCAAAAGGTAGTTGTGTAGTTTTAGGCGGATGCGGTTAAGGGTCATGGATACTGCTCCATTATTCATGTTGTGCCGGGCGGCAATTTCTGAAATGCTATCTGTGTACCAGTATCGGCTGATAAAGATGCTTCTTTTCTTTGGTGAAAGACGATCCAGAAATGTATCAATGGCTTTTGTGAGTTCCTTTTGGTCAAATGCCTGTTCAACATCATCCTTGCCAGATACCAAGTCCGAAAGTTCCTCCAGAACTGCAGGCATTTCTCCACCACCCCGTTTGTCGGCGGTGTTGTATTTATACCGGTTAAACGATATGTTTCTTGTAATTTTCCCGAGAAATGTAGACAAAATGCTTGGCCTGTGAGGCGGCATGGCGTTCCATGCGTTTAAGTAGGTATCGTTGACACATTCTTCGGCATCTTCCTGATTGCCCAGTATGTTCTTAGCAATCGAGTTGCAGTAGTTTCCGTATTTGTCAGAGGTGGCAGGGATGGCCTGTTTGTCTCTATCCCAGT
>CAZXRD010000071.1:0-1992 GCA_964642465.1 uncultured Oscillospiraceae bacterium
GGTCACAGTGCCGTTCGTCATATCCTGGATAGATACGGTGTAGTAGGTGATAGGCGGCGCAGCGTACTGCCAGGCCTGGCTGTAGGTTACTCCGTCATATTCCATATCATCTGTTACGGCCTCAGCATATCTGAGCGAGTTGGAGATATCTGCCTGGCTGTAGACTTTACCGCCGGCGGTCAGGGTGATAGTGCCGGTAAGACTGTCGGCTATTTCACCGTCGTAGACCAGCGTGCCACTGTTTGTTACATTGTTGGCCAGACTGCCGGTGGAATTCTCGCTGTCGGAGTCCCAAATCTCCAGAGTACCGTTGGACGCTACCAGAATCGTACCAGAACCCTCCACCTTGCCGGTGGAGGCAATGGTCATGAAGGTATTTACCGTGATAATGCCGTTATTGGTGAGTGTAGAACCCTTGGCCACGTGGAAACCGCTGGTGGCCCCTGCTGTCGTGCCGCTGCCGTTTACAGTCAGGGAGGACTGGTCATCCAAGGTCACGTTCATGGGAATAGTAGCGCTCCCCACACTAAGCTGCAGTGCCCAGCGCTGGTCGGCGGGGACCTCCGCCTCTGCGCCCACCAAGGAGAGGTTCAGGGTATAGTCCAGTGCGGTTCCGCCAACCGTAAGGTCTATATGGCCGTCGGTGAGTCGGATATTGGCATCAGCGTCGCCAATCATCGTGGTGCCATCCACCTGGATAGCGCCGCCGGCTTCTACCCAAATGGTGCCCTGGCTGCCCAGCAGCGTGGCATAATTTGCGGTGGCAATGGTCAGTGTTTTGCCATCCGGCACCACTAAGGTGACATCGGCGCCGATGGTGTTGTTGCCCAGAGCTACCGTATCTGCCAAAAGGGTTACGGTTTTATTTTCGCCGCTGTTGGCGTGCCGCAAAGCGGTTGACAAAGAAGTATATCCCCGATCGCCAATGGCGGCTACACCCTCTGTCCACTTGGCGTATAAATCCAGAACATGGGTGTCAGGATCAGCGTTTGATGTAAGCCGATATACAGTAAGTGATCCGTTTGTTGCAGTGACGGCACTGGATCCTGTACACGCTTCATTGTAGTACCAGCCACCAAATTCGTAATCCGGACGAATAATTTCTACGATGCTGGTGCCATCCACCTCAGGCACTTCGATACCGCTTCCCGTATATGTATAAGAGAGGGTAATGCTGTCCACAGTAGACGCATAGGGAAGGGAGAGGTTTTCCAAATAGTCCCCTGCCGGGGCGCCGCCTTGCAGATGCAGGACAATGGTATAGGTGATAGCCTGAAATGCATACCATTCCCCGTTTTGCACCAGCTCGTGGCCCTCATAGATGATATTTAAGTTGCCGTTGTTATAAGTGGTTTCGCTGAATTTTGCGCCAATGTTGTCAGCGGCTACGGGGCCGGTAATGGTACCGGTATAGGAGCCGCCATTCAACTTCAAATTGTAAATTGATCCGGCGGTGTTATCAATATTGCAGGCAACCGTGCCTTCCCCTTGAATGGTAAGATAATAAGCATTTGGAATGGTCAGGGTACTGTTACCGGTTAGATCATGTCCGTTTAAGTCAATGGTTAAACTACCGGTACCGATAGTAAGGTTGCTATTCACCTCCACGGTGTCCAGCAGCCGCAATGTGCTATATGGGGATGCGGCCGCTACGGCGGCCTCCAGGGAGGGGTAGCGGCTGCCGGATGTCTGCCCTGAAGGGATGACCTCTACAACTTTTGTAGGATCGATATGCACTTCGTAGTTCCCACTATCGCCTGAAACAATGTAATCTGCCGGCATATAGGCGCTGGGGTTATCTGTGTAGCTGCCGCCAGTGAGTTGAATTGTATTTTTATATTGCGCAGAACTGCCACCAGTTTGAATTGCACCGTCGAATGTGCCATCCGATGCAGTAATCACGGAATCCGCTTGGGCGCTCGAACTTGTATCAGCCCGCATGACGGCGGTGGACCCTGTAAAGCTGCCGCCTTTTACGTCAATGGTGCCGCC
>CAZXRD010000071.1:2092-8791 GCA_964642465.1 uncultured Oscillospiraceae bacterium
GTGCCGCCGAAGGAAACCGCTACAGCGGTATAGGAGAATCCAGAATTTTCTGTTGTAACCGTAAATGTACAGTCGGTAAATGTAGCGGTGTCCATCGTCTCCACACAGCCCGCATCCGTAGCATTGATGGCCACACCTTCATAAGTGGCATCGGCCGAGCCGGAAATGGCCATGCAAGAGCTACCTAGGCCGGTGTAATTTATGGTGAGATCCGACATGGTTAGCGTACTGCCGTTGGTGGCATAGATCAGGTGGCCATAGGATGAGCCCGCCAAGGTGCCGTTTGTTATGGTGAGGTCGGCGTTGCTGGCATAGACGGCTATCTGCCTACCGTTGTCAGTTCCCTGGCTATTTAGGGTTAACGTTTTTCCGTTTAAGTCAAAGGTGATATCATATTCGGAGAGATCCAGCCTGCTGGTACCCAAGTCCAATGTATAGTCATCCAGCAACTTCACAGTGCCGCCGTTTTTCGCAGCGGCGATGGCCTCGGCAAATTGCTCTGCCGTGTAGGGCGTCCCATTGACTTCCGCAATGGCATCTCCCGCAGCCAACGCCCCTGTGGGGAGCATAGCTAAAATCATAACAAGAGCCAAAAATAGGCCACTAAAACGTTTGGATAACTTTTTCATAAGAAATCCTCCCTTCTTTTCGTCTGGCCCGGGCCAGACATGGAGGCGGCCGCCTCCATGATTTCCTTATGTTTACAAGATAGCACAATACATGTGGAAAGTCTATGCGTTTTTCCGTATGACAGACGAAAAATCGCAAAAAACCCGGCAATATGGGAAAACATATTGCCGGGTTCCTGCAAATTTTTGTACTTTCTTTTGTCCTGAGGCGTATGCGGCCCAGACTAGGCGCCAAAATAGGCGGCGATCTCTGTCATGCGCTGGGACTGGGCTACATGGAAGGGGCAGCGCCGGTCACAGTGGCCGCATTGGACACAGTCCCCGGCGTGCTTTTCCAGGGCTTGATAGTGCTCCCGGGCCAAAACGTCCCCGGCCTGGGCCAGGTCGTAGTACTTGTTGATCAGGCCGATATTCAAGCCCATGGGGCAGGGCTGGCAGTGATTGCAGTACACGCAGACCCCCTCGGCCGCCTGGGGGGTAAAACTGCCCAAAACCGCATAATCCCGCTCTTCGGGGGCAGAGGCCAAAAAGCCCAGGATCTGTTTTAGCTCCTGCCGATTGCCCACGCCGGGCAGCACGGTCAAAACGCCGGGTTTATCCAGGGCATACTGGATGCACTGGTATTGGGTTAAAGCGGCGCCAAAGGGGGAAGTTTTGGCGTCCAACAGCTGGCCGCCGGAGAAGGCCTTCATCACAGAGATGCCGACCCCTTCCGCCTGGCACCGGCGGTACAGGGCAAGCCGCTCGGCCACATCTCCAATGGCAAACTCGGCCTCCTGCTGGTAGTCGTAAGCGGGGTTGATGCTGAACATGAGTATATCCAGGATCCCCATATCCAGGGCCATCTGGGCCACCTGGGGCGTGTGGGAGGACATGCCGATGTGCCGGACCACGCCCTGTTTTTTCAGATCCAGGATCAGGTCTAACACCCCGTTGGTCTGTACGGTGTGCAGGTCGCTGGCCTCATCCATGCAGTGGAGAAAGCCAAAGTCGATGTAGTCGGTTTGCAAAGCGTCCAGCTGCCAAGCCGCTGACCGTTTGATGGTCTCCAGATCCGTGGTCCAGCCGTATTCGCCGGTCTCGTAGTTGGCGCCAAAGTGGATTTGGAAATAGACCTTGTCCCGCTGGCCGGCAATGGCCCGGCCAAAGGCGGGGAAGGGAACGGCGTCTGCCGAGGCCAGGTCGAAGTAATTGACGCCATGCTCCAATGCCAATTCCATGGTGGCCTGGGCTTCCGCCTCGCCAGCGGCGCCGATGGAACTGGTGCCCATGCCGATGATGCTGATCTCCTCTGTCCCGTGGGGGAGTTTCCGGTATTCCATGCAAAAAACCTCCTCTATTCTTTTGCTGTATTCCCGTGGGGGCCTGTGCGCAGAGCCTCCTTGGCATATTGTATAAATTTTTCCGCTGCCAGGCCGAAGGGCTGCTGCCGCTTCCAGGCCAGTACGCTGGTGGCGGTTAACGGCGGGTCCAAGGGGCGGCAGACCAGTTTTTCCGAATCCCAGAAAGCGAGAGACCCATAAATCAGTACAGCGCAGGCCAGCCGGTTATGTACCATAATGGCGCTGGTAGAGGACAGATTGCAGGTGAAACGGACCTGCAGATCGGGATAAAGGTTGCCAAACCAGGCGGCTAGCTCACTGCGGATGGCCAATCGCTGGGGAAGGATTAACGGGACATCTTGTAGATCTGCGGGTTTGATGCCATCCAACGCAGCGAGGGGGTTATCTGGGCGCATGGCGACCACCCACTGTTCCCGTTGATTGAGGCGGATGAAATCGTATTTTTCCATATTCACCGGCTCCAGAAGCAAACCCAAATCAGTGAGCCCCCGGTCCATCCGGTCTTTGATGTGGTCGGCCGTAGCTGTGTAGAGATCAAAGGTGACCGCCGGGTGCCGCTGCTGAAACGCCTGGAACAGCGGCGGGAGAAGCTGTACCGCAGCCAGGTCCCCACAGCCTACGGAGATGGTGCCCTCTAAGGACTCATCTTGTTGGACCAGCTCCCGCTCCGCCTTGTCTACCAGCTCCAAAATTTCCTCAGCCCGGCGGCGGAGGAGCAAACCCTCATTGGTGAGGACGATTTTCCGGGTGCTGCGGTCCAAGAGCTTTACACCCAGCTCCTCCTCCATTTGCGCAATCTGGCGGCTTAACGTGGGCTGGGTGATGTGCAGCACCTCTGCCGCCTTGGTAATGTTCTCCTCCCGTACAACGGTTAAAAAATAGCGAAGCACCCGAATCTCCATCTGTGGATACACCCTCCCCACTTGTGTTTTTATTATTTATAGTATAGCAGTTCCATGCTTGCAAAGCAATAAAAGACAAGATCATTCCTGCTGCGCATGCTTTTTCTTGTCTCCTCCTGGGCCGTCAGGGCAGGCATAATTTGTCCCAACTGGCCATAGGTTAACTAGTAGACGAGCCGCAAGGGGGGACAGTCATGCAGAAGACCTACAGCCAGACCAGAATGCGCCACCGCCGCAGCAAAAAAACACCCCGTTGGGGAAAAACGGCTGTGCGGCTGGTGGTGGCTATGTCTGTATTTGTGGGCGTGTTTTTATTGAAGCTCCTTTTTCCCTCGGCAATGGAGGGGTTGCGCCAAGGGGCACTGCCGCTGCTGGATAAGACCATAGACTATAAGGCGGCGTTTTCCGCCATGGGCGCCGGGATCGCCGGCGGCGGGGGGATGGACAGCTTTTTAGAGGGGCTTTCCATCTTGGCCTTTGGCACCCAGCCGGAGGGGGATATCCAGGTCAATGCCCAGACGAAAAATCTACCGGATAGCCTGGCCATCACGTCCTTTGTAGAGGGGGCCTGGGCCTTTGCCGGCCAGCAGGAACAGGCGGAAGGGCAGGTGGAGGAGCCGGCGGAAGAGGAGCCGGCGGAGGCGACGCCAGACCCGGATGCCGCTATGGTAGCCGCATTCCAGGAGAGTCAAGCCGCTTTTATAGGCTATACCATACCGGCAGACGCCACGGCGGAAAAGCCGGATTTGGGCCTGGATTACACCCAGCCGGTAAGCGGCACGGTCACCTCCTATTTCGGCTACCGGGAGCACCCCATTGACGAGGTCATCAAGTTCCACTACGGCCTGGATATCGGGGCAGACCTGGGTACGGACATTCTGGCGTTTGCCGAGGGTACCGTGCTGGCCACCGGGGACAGCGCCAGCCTGGGCCTCTATGTCATTATAGAACATGCCGGCGGGATCCAGACCCAATATGCCCACTGCAGCCAGGTCTATGTACAGAGCGGGGATACGGTGACAAAGGGGCAGGTAATTGCCGCCGTGGGGGATACGGGTATTTCCACGGGGCCCCACCTTCATTTTTCCATCAGCAAGGACGGCATCAGTTTAAATCCGGGGTATTACCTGGGTGTCTACGGGTGAGCCTATGCGTATTGGCAAGGTGTATTTGGGGGCCAGTCTGGTCCTATTGTTGACGGCACTGTATCTTTTCGGAGATGTGGACCTGTGCCTGGCCACGGTTTTGGCGGCCTTTGTCCACGAGCTGGGCCATCTGATCGCCATTTGGGCAGCCGGCGGCCACATCCGGGCCCTGCAGCTGCAGGCCACCGGCGGGGTCATTGTCAAGTCCGGCCTGCGCTCCTATGGGCGGGAAGCCGTGGCCGCCTTGGCCGGGCCGCTGGCCAGTTTGTTGTGGGCCCTGCTGGCCGCTCTAGGGGGGCGGTGGCTGGACAGTTCCTTCCTCTACCTCACGGCGGGCATCAGCTTGGTTTTTGCCATATTCAATCTGCTGCCCATACAGGGCCTGGACGGGGGCCGGGCCCTGTATATGGCCCTGGCCGCCCGGCTGGAACTGGGGATTGCGGAAAAAATCTGCTGGTTTTTGAGCGTGCTCTGCCTGCTGGCCCTGATTGGGCTGGGGGCCTGGGCCCTTTTGGGGGAGGGGCACAGCCTCAGCATCCTGATTGGGGCGGCGTGGGTCCTGGCCATGTTCTTAAAACAGGGGCGCTGGCCAGGCAATTAGAGCAAAGGGATTTCCCTTTACAGAAACAGGGCGGGATGGTGCGTATATTGCACTATCCCGCCATGTTTTTGTTAGGCGATATTGACAAGTCTTATAGCTTGCCAGCCATTTGGGTATCTCTCTATTTTTTAAACCCGTCTTTCAGGGATACGGACCGGTTGAACACCAGGTGTTCCGGCGTAGAGTCCTGGTTGTCCACGCAGAAATAGCCCAGACGCATGAACTGGAAGGCCGCAGGGGCTGTGGCCCCGGCCAGGCTGGCCTCTACTTTCGCCCCGGTGAGCACCTCCAGGGAGTTGGGGTTTAAGCAGTCCAGGAAATTCTTGTCCCCGGCGTCAGGATCCGGGTCTGTAAACAGGTTGTCGTAGAGGCGTACCTCGGCGTCCACCGCTGTGGCGGCATCCACCCAGTGGATGGTGGCGCCTTTGATCTTCCGCCCGTCTGCAGGGTCGCCGCCCCGGCTGTTCGGGTCATATTCGGCGAGGATTTGGGTGACGTTGCCGGCGGCATCCGCCTCATAGCCGGTGCAGCGGATCACATAGGCGCCTTTTAGGCGGCACTCCGGGCCGCCGGGGTAGAGCCGTTTGTACTTGGGCACCGGTTCAGGCAGAAAGTCCTCCGCCTCCACATACAGCTCCCGGGAGAAGGTGACGGTCCGCATGCCGTCCTCCGGCCGGTTGGGGTTATTTTCTACTTCAAAGGTCTCGCTTTGCCCCGCCGGGTAGTTGGTGATCACCAGCTTCACCGGGCGCAGTACCGCCATGCGCCGCTGGGTGGTCTCGTTGAGATCTTCCCGCAGGCAGTGCTCCAAAAAGGCGTACCCCACGGTGGAGGCGGCCTTACTTACGCCGTTGCGCTCGGAGAAATTGCGGATGGAGGCGGGGGTGTACCCCCGGCGGCGCAGGCCGCACAAGGTGGGCATCCGGGGATCATCCCAGCCGGAGACCCGGCCCTCTTCCACCAGCTGGCGCAGCTTGCGCTTGCTCATAACGGTGTAGTTGATGCCCAGGCGGGCAAACTCGATCTGCCGGGGCTTGTGATGGGGCAGGGTGATGTGGCTCACCACCCAGTCGTAGAGGGGCCGGTGGTCCTCAAACTCCAGGGAGCAGAGGCTATGAGTGATGCCCTCTATGGCGTCCTCAATAGGGTGGGCAAAGTCGTACATGGGGTAAATGCACCAGGTTTTGCCGGTGCGGTGGTGGGCCATGTGGTTGATCCGGTAGATCACCGGGTCCCGCATGTTGAAGTTGCCAGAGGCCAGGTCGATCTTGGCCCGCAGGGTCATAGCCCCGTTGGGGAATTCCCCGGCCCGCATCCGCTGGAACAGATCCAGGCTCTCTTCCATAGGCCGGTCCCGGTAGGGGGAGCGGGCGGGGGTGTTTACATCCCCCCGGTATTCTTTAAATTCCTCTGGGGTCAGCTGGCACACGTAGGCCAATCCTTTTTGGATTAGCTCCACAGCGTAGTTGTACATGGCCTCAAAATAGTCCGAGGCATAGTAGAACCGGTCGCCCCAGTTGTAGCCCAGCCAGTGAATATCCTCCTGGATGGCCTCCACATACTCCACATCCTCTTTTGTGGGGTTGGTGTCGTCCATACGCAGGTTGCACAGGCCGCCGTACTTTTCCGCAGTGCCAAAGTCGATGAAGATGGCCTTGGCATGGCCGATGTGCAGATAGCCGTTGGGCTCCGGCGGAAAGCGGGTATGCACCTGCAAACCGGCATACTGTCCCCCGGGGGCGATGTCCTCGTCAATAAAGGCGTGTATAAAATTTTTCGGCGTCTCCGTGGCGCCGATGGGCAGTTCATTTGCCATGTAAAACCCCGTCCAATCTCAATAAGCTAAAGTTTTCCACTATTATACACGAAGGGCGGACAAAAGGAAAGACATAAAACGACGATTTGCGCTAGGCAAATCGGGGAATTTTTCGCATTTTCCCCTGTGCGCTAATAGGATGGACGATTTTCCCCCAGAAAATACTTGCAAACGGCGGCAAACCATGTATGATGATAAAAAAAGACTGGGAGGCGAAGGCATGGAACGGGGCTGTTTGCACATCTATTACGGGGACGGCAAAG
>CAZXRD010000072.1:0-8762 GCA_964642465.1 uncultured Oscillospiraceae bacterium
TGTACCACAATGGGGAATTTTTTAAAGGGTATTTTCCAAAAAATCTACCGGCAGCCTGCCCAAAAAGAAAACCGCTCCCGGACAAAAGTCTTGTCTGGGAGCGGAAAAATCGTTTACATCCGCTGTACGGCGTCCATGGCCAGGGCAGAGCGTTCGCATTCCTCTGCCGATAGGGTGACCTGGTAGCATAGGGGGCTGCCCTTCATCTTTTCGGCGGCGTAGCTGAGGCCGTTGGTCCGTTCGTCTAAAAGGGGGTTATCGATTTGTTGAGGATCCCCCAGCAGAATGATTTTTGTCCCCATGCCGGCCCGGGTGATGATGCCCTTGGCCTGTTTGGGGGTGAGGTTTTGGGCCTCGTCAATGATGAGGTAGGTCTTGGTCACAGAACGGCCTCGGATGAAGTTGAGGGTCTGGGCGCTGACGATGCCCCGGTCAAATAGCTCCTGGACCTTGTCTGCTAGGTTGCCCTCGCTTTTGTACCGCTCCTCTTCGTTTTGGTCCACCAAGAGCTCCAGGTTATCAATGGCGGGGCGGAGCAGGGGGGCGATCTTCTCCGCCTCGTCCCCGGGCAGGTAACCGATGTCATCATCAAACTGGACGTTGGGCCGGCTGATCAAGATCCGCCGGTACGCCGGTTCCTCCTGCTCCATCATGGCGTGCAGCCCCACGGCCAGGGAATAAAAGGTCTTGGCTGTGCCTGCCATGCCTTTGACAATTACCAAAGGCGCCTCTTGGGCGCTGGTCATCAGGGCCTCTTGGAGAAAGGTCTGGCCAACGTTCCGGGGCCGTGACCCCATAGGGCTTTTTCTTTTTATAGACCAGCGGCACGATGCGGCTGCCGTCAAACCGGCCCAGCTGGGTCTTTTTGTGGGATTGGTCCGCCTGGAGAATGACAAACTGGTTGGGCACCAGCTCTACAGGGCACTTGTTGCCGGCGGCATCCACCTGATACAGATCCTCCGGCGCCAGGTTTTTCTTCTTAAAATCGTTGAATTTATCCTCGGATATAAAGGCCTGGCAGCGGCCGGTGTACTGCTGATCGCTGACCGGGGCCTGTTCCGTGGTGAAGTCCTGCGCCTCGATGCCCAACATTTGGGCTTTGATGCGCACCACGATATCCTTGGTCACCAGGATCACCGGGGGTTGCCGCTGCTGGACGCCCAGGCAGACCTTTAAGATCCGGTTGTCGCTTTTATAGGCGGGAAAGGCCTCCGGCAGTTTCTCCTCCACACAGTTCACCTCCAGCCGCAGGCTTCCACCGCCGGGCAGGGGTACCCCCTGGATCAGGTTGCCGGCTGTGCGCAGGCCCTCCAGATAGCGGATGGCCTGGCGGGCGTTGGCGCCCCGGTCGCCCTCAGCGTTTTTCAGGCCGTCTAGTTCCTCCAATACCGCCAGGGGCAAGACAATGCGATTATCCTCGAAGGATTGGAGGGCGTAGGGCGCCTGGATGAGGACGTTGGTGTCCAAGACATAGGTTTTCTGCATGGTATGACCCACCTTTCTGGTTGACTTAAGAGCGGGCCTGTGAAGGCCGCTAGATTATATGAAAAGCCGGCCCACAAAGGCCCGGTACAGACAGCAGTACCAGGCGCCTTTGCAGGCCGGCGTATTGGCAGTATATTGTTCGGATTGCGGACTCTGGAAACATGTACGCATAGGCGCATCCACCTTTCCCCAGGGGAACTTCCTAGGATAAGCATACTACAGTCCGAGCCCCGTTGTCTATAGGGAAAATGCGAAAAACAGAAACTTTTTAGACGATTTAAAAGCTGGATTTTGAAAAATAAAAAGAATTTACGAACTTTTTACAAGAACTATATATGAAAACAATGTACAAAAAATGCGGGGACCCGGGTTTTGGGTCCCCGCAATGCGTATTGGTGTTTGCTCCGGTTACAGCTGGTCGATGAACCGGCAGATGACGGCGGCCACCTCCGCCCGTTGGGCGCTGTTTGCCGGGTCAAAGACGTTCCCCGGCCGGCCCTGGAGGATACCAGCCCGCTGGCAGGCCTGCACAGCCTCCAGTGCCCAAGAGGCAATGGTGTCCTCGTCCACGAAGGTGACAGGCTCCACAGCGGTGGAGAGCGTGGCACCGGTGTAATTGGCATAGCGCAGCAGGATGGTGGCGATCTCCTGGCGGCTTACCGGCTGATCCGGCTGGAAAATCCCCCCGCCATAGCCATTTACCAGCTGGGCCTCCGTGGCCCAGACGATGTAGGGCGTGTAATAGGAGTCGTCCCGCACGTCAGAATAGGCATTCTCCGTATAGTCCGTGGGGTCAATGCCATAGAGCCGGCCCAGAACGGTGACAAACATGCCCCGGGTCATGGGACCGTCTGGCTCATAGGTGGTGGCGCTCATGCCGTTGATCAGCCCCAGGTCATAGAGCCGCAGGATGTAGTCCGCCGCCCAGTGGTCTGGATCCAAATCGGTGAAGGGGGAATCGACGCCCGAGCCATCAGTTAGAAGATAGAGCCCGTCTACCATGGCCTCCACCGTAGCGGAGGTGGCGGAGAAATGGGCGATGGTGTCCTCGGCCACAAAATACCGGGAGTAGGCGTCCAGTGCTGTGCCGGAAGCGACCGTACTGCCGGTGGAGATATCCACAACAGTCCCGCTGGAGAAGGACACCGAGGCGGAGCCGGTGCACAAAATAAAGCTGGAGCCCAGAGGCATCACTACAGAGGTCCCGGCAGACAGGGACACCGTGGTATAGGGGTCGGCAAACCGGTAACCATCTCCCGCTGAGGCCAGGTCCAAGGCCTCCAACCGGGCGGATAGGTTCTCCTCCAATTGGCCAAACGCCGTCTCCGCAGCGGCAATGGCAGAATCCACCACGCTGGGGGCGTAGGTGTTGTCTGCGTAGCTTTGGGAGATCAGGGGGTCGCTGGCGCTGCCGCCGGCTGCCGAGGCCGGCAGGGCCAAAGCCAGGGCCAAAATCAAAAGAATGGCAAAAATTCGTTTCACAGCGTGCTCCTTATGTAGGGGTCCCCTTGGGTTCCCCGGCGTCCCGCTCCGACTCCTTCAGGTAATAGCTGAGAGAGAGGAGGCTGTCCGAAAAATGAATGTCTTCCACAATGACGTCGCTTTTGGCCACATTTAAGCTGATGTTGGTAAAGTTCCAAATGCCCCGCACCCCGGCGTCCGCCACTGCATTGGCTGTCTCTACAGCGATGCGGCGTGGCACCGTGAGCACCGCCAGGGCCGGCTGGTGATCCCGGATAAAGTCCTGGAGAAAGTCAATGTGATAAATGGGCACCTGGGAGACCGAGGCCCCCACCAGATCCGTGCGGATGTCAAAAGCCGCCTTCAGCACAAAACCGCAGCTTTCAAAATCAAAGTTGCCCATAAGGGTCTGGCCCAGCTTGCCGGCCCCCACCAGAATGGCGGAGCGCTTTTGATCCGCCCCCAGGATAGAGGCAATCTCCTGCCGGAGCATCTCCACGTTGTAGCCATATCCCTGCTGACCGAATTCGCCAAAGCAGCTAAAATCCTGCCGGATTTGCGAGGCGTTGAGCCCCATCTGGCTGGCCATCTCCCCGGAGGAGACCCGCACAACGCCATGGTAGGATAAATCATTGAGGAAATGCAGGTATCTGGGCAGACGGCGAATCACGTTATTGGATATTTTTCCTCGCTTCATATGCGATTCCCCCGTCCTATGCTTATGAAAAATACAATTTCCAACTGGAAAATTATAATCATTATACCATTTTGGTCGTATAATATCAATAAGGAATCTATCTTGTCAGGATTGTCAGGCTGGAAAAACTATGATACACTATGATACAATAACTGGCAAGTCGAAAAAGGGCAGGAAAACATCCACAGCCGAAATAGAATCTGGGAACGACCTGGCCCGGCGAACACAAAAGAGACGAGTATGCAGGGGGACACCGGCCATTTTCAGCCCTATCAGGAACTGGATGGGCCTGTGCTTTTTACAGGAGGCGGAAGCATGGCAGATACACATGCAGTACAGCAAGAAATTGGAAAGCTGAAAAAGGAGAAAAATACGCTGATTTTGGCGCACTACTACCAGAGCCTGGAGGTTCAGGCGGTAGCGGACATTGTGGGGGACTCCTTTGAGCTGGCCCGCAAGGCCCAGGCCGCAAAAGAGGACGCCATTTTGCTCTGCGGCGTCCGGTTTATGGCGGAGAGCGCTAAGATTTTAAATCCGAATAAGCGGGTCTATCTGGCCGCAGCCACGGCCGGCTGCCCCATGGCCGATATGGTGACGTCGGAGGATGTGCGCCAGCTGCGCCAGCAGTATCCCCAAGCGGCGGTCGTGTGTTATGTAAACTCGTCGGCGGCTGTGAAGGCGGAGTGCGACATCTGCTGCACCTCCTCCTCAGCGGTGTGGATTGTGGAAAACCTGCCCCAAAAGCAGGTGATTTTTGTGCCGGATAAGAACTTGGGCGCCTATGTGGCGGCCCAGGTGCCGGAAAAGGAGATCATTTTGTTCCACGGGTATTGCCCGGCTCACAACGGGGTGACAGAAGCGGACGCCAAGCGGGCAAAGGCGGCCCATCCGGGGGCGGCGCTGCTGGTACATCCGGAATGCCCGGCAGAGGTTTTGGCTTACGCCGACTATGTGGGCAGTACGGCCGGAATTTTGGAGTATGCCCGGAAATCGGACCGGCGGGAGTTTATCATTGGCACGGAGCAGGAAATTGTAGAAATGCTCCGCCAGGAACTGCCGGATAAAGGGGTATATCCTATTCGGGACGGCTTTGTGTGCCCGGATATGAAACAGACCACTTTGGAAGATATTTTGGCCTGTTTAAAGGGAAATGGACATGAGATCCTGCTGCCGGAGGCCGAGATGGAGCGGGCCCGGCAGAGCCTAGAGCGCATGGTCCAAGCATAGAAAGAAGGACGAGACAATGCAGATGTTAGAGGAGATCTACCTGCGCCTGTCGGCGGTATCCGTGTATACCAACGTAGTGGAGACGCCGGTGATGCGGGATTATATGGGCCTGTTGGGCCAGCTTCTAGAGGAGACGGGGGACAAGGCGGCCCTGCTCCGGCAGTACGCCAGCGTCTGTCATGGGCTGATGGCCCAAGGGGTAGAGAGCCTGGGGGATTACCTGGTACAGGAGATGCAGTGCGGGGATAACCCCTATGCCCGGGCGGCGGCTTTGGGCCAGGACGGCGGCCTGCTGGACCAGTTGGCCCACCAGGATGTAATGGCCTTCAATATGGCGGCCTCGTACCCCTGCCGGGAGATCCAAAAAGCGGTGGAGGCCCGGACCCACGCCCCGGCCCTGCCCGCCTGGAAGGATGGCAGCGGCGCTTCTTTTGAGTACTTAACCCGCTTTTATAGGGAAAATGGTTTTGGCGTCTATGCCCGCAGCCGTGCCCTCAGCTGGAACGGCCGGGAGCTGCAGCCGGTGCTGCATCCAGACCCCATTGACCCGGTGCAGATGGTGGGCTATCAGTGGCAGCGGGAGGCGGTGTATGCCAACACCCGGGCGCTGGTCTCCGGCCGCCGGGTGAATAATGTCCTCCTCTATGGGGACAGCGGCACGGGCAAATCGGCGACCGTCAAATCCATGCTCCAGGTGCCCGCCTTTTCCACCCTGCGGATTGTGGAAGTGGATAAATATTATCTGAAAACCCTGCCGGAACTGACGGAAGCCCTGGGGGAGCTGGGGCTGCACTTTATCCTGTTTATTGACGACCTCAGCTTTGAGGACGGGGATCCCAACTACTCGGCGCTGAAGATCATCCTGGAGGGGGGCGTGGCCCGGCGGCCCCGGAATGTGGCCATCTATGCCACCTCGAACCGGCGGCAGCTGGTGCGCCGGAACTTCTCCGACCGGGACGACATGGACCGGGAAGAGACTGTGCAGGAGAAGACCTCCCTGGCGGACCGGTTTGGCATCCGCATCCCCTATATGGCCCTGACTCGGGTGGAGTTTATGGACCTGGTGGTGGAGCTGGCCAAGGCGGCAGGGCTGGAGATGGAGACGGAGGCTTTGAAAAAAGAGGCCCTAAAGTGGGAGATGGAACACGCCAGCCGCACGCCCCGCACGGCGGTGCAGTTTATCGACTACATGGTGGGCCTGAAGGCATAAGAAAAATTGACCGTTGGGGAAAGAAAAAGCTTTCTTTTTCCCGGCGGGTGTGCTACAGTAGAATTATCAAATGATAAGGAGAGGATACTATGGTTATTCAATTGCAGCTGAACACGGTAGAAGAGCTTCAGGCGATTCAGCGTCTGGCCTGTGAAGTGCCTGAGGATGTATATCTGCACTCTCTGGACGACAGTGTCATGGTGGATGCCAAGTCCTTTATCAACCTGTTTACCCTGGACTTTTCCAAGCCCATCAAGGTAGTCACTGAGTCTGAAAAGGTCTACAAGGCTCTCACCAAGGAGTAAAATCTGCCGGGTTGCCGGGTATCCGGCGGCCAAATTACAAGCGAGCAAGCAGCAGAAAAGGCTATGCCTTTCTGCTGCTTTTTTTGCGGACAAAACGGCCGGGCGGAGATTTCCTCCGCCCGGCGTTTGGATTACCGCATGGCGATATAACCGTGGTATTGGCTGTAGGCGTCACAGGTGGCGTAGTCTGTGACGAAGATGCCCCGGATCTCAAAACCGGGCTTTAAGTAGGGGAAGGCATCCTCCTCCCTGGCCCAGCTGGGGGCTTCTATTTGACCCGCTGTGGCCACCGCCGCCCGGTGCCATTCATCCGGCCCGTCGAACCACATCTCCACCACCCGGTACATGGGGCAGTTGTTCACATGGCGCAGGACCTTGCTGGTGAGGATGCGGGTGCAGCCCGGGTCCGCCTGAAAGTGGGGGATAACCTTGTCCTTCAGCCAGGCGTCCCCTTCCGCTTCAGAGACCCCATCGGGGTAGCGGAGGGCGAAGTTCCACCGGTAATTGGGACCGTCCCAGAGCATCCGGCCGGCGCCTTTAAATTCCTCCTCCCAGCACAGGGGCAGGAAGGCAAAGACAAAGGGGGGCATGCCGTTGTCCCCGCCGGTGGAGCGGCTTTCGTTGCCAGTGAGCAGGTCGTCGGCGGCGTCTTCCGGCATGGTGCCCTGCCAAATCAAGGCCTCCATGGGGAAATACTCTTTCAGCGTGGTGATGCCCATGGCGGGGTCCATGATATTAAGCAGCCAGTAGTGCTCGGTGAGCTGCATCCGGGCGGTGCCGAAGGCCTCGCCCCCTGGGGGCGTGGGCAGGGCATTGTAAAAGGCGTATTTGGTGCAGTAGGGGCGGAACTGGGCGATGCTGTCGGGAATGTGGTGGAAGTACAGCCAGTGGTGCAGTTTGTGGCGGTACTGCTCTTTTACCACGTCCACATAGATCAGGCTGCGCATAGGCTCAAAGGCGATGGCCATGGTCTTATGCCTCCTCTTTCATCTTTAAAATGTAGAATCCGTCGTCCAGCGCATCGATGATGATGTAGCCCCGGTCGTCTACAATCACGTCCTCTGTGGTGGCCAGCCGGGGGCCCGGGAAATTGGGGAAGTAGGATTCCTCCGGTGTCTTGTTGGGGTTGGGCGGGATGAAGTAGGCGATCTCTTTGATGTAATAGGGATCGGACACGTCGTAGACCCGTAGGCCGGCGTGGAAATAGCAGCAGTAGACCCGGTCGCCCCGCTGTTCCAGCCAGGGCTTGCCACTCATAGGCTCGTGGAGG
The DNA here is from genome assembly GCA_964642465.1 of uncultured Oscillospiraceae bacterium. Lineage (GTDB taxonomy): Bacteria > Bacillota > Clostridia > Oscillospirales > Oscillospiraceae > CAZXRD01. The sequence goes on from CAZXRD010000072.1 coordinate 7,656, forward strand.
TTGTGGGGGCCGAAGGGGCCCTGGACCCCCAGGCCGGCGGTGTTGAAGTTGGGGTAGGGGAAGTCCTTGGGCACTTCCGGATAGGGGAACTCGGCAATCAGCGTAGGGTGGGCCGGGTCACGTACATCGATCATGTGGATGTTGTTCATGGCCTGGGCCCCTTGGATGGCCTCGGGCGTAAAGAATTGGAAGCGCTCCCCCTCGTTCTGACAGACCACCAGGTCCCGGCCGGGCAGGGGTAGGGCGGTGTGGGTACGGGCGCCAGCCAAATGGCTGGAGAAGGCGGGCATCAGCTTCAGCTCGCCCAGGCAGCGGGGCCGGGTTACGTCGTGTACATCCAAAATCACCAGGCCGGCGCCGCCGTAGCCGCAGTAGGCCAGGCCGTCCCGCACGAAGGGCGGGCCGTGGAGCCAGCCCTTGTCCATGAAGGCGGGCACATGGCCGGCGCTGGGGTCAAAGGTCCGGCCGGGGTAGCCGTCGGCATATTGGTCCGGTCGCCACCAGCGGCCCACTTCTACCGGGTGTGTGGGGTCGGCAATATCGACGATCCGGTAGATCAGCCCCTCAAAGCCCACGGCGTCACTGGACAGGTGGACGTAACGGCCGCCGTTGTACATAAAACGGTGGACGCCCATGCAGTGCTTTACGCCGCAGTCCCAGTAGCCCAAAAACTCCGGGTTTTCCGGGTCGTTTTTCAGGCTATAGATGCGGATGCCCGCCTCACATTTGATGTTTTCCAGCTTGCTCTGGTCCACCAGGGCGCCCGGGCCACTGCCGCAGCTCATGGCCACAATCATCAAATCATCTGCCACCTGGATTTTGGGGCAGGTGGTGGTGGGATACTCCACCGGGTCCACTACCTGAAAATGGCGGATGAATTTGGGGGCATAGGGGTCTGTGACGTCGCTGATCATTACCCCGTTTTTGGTGCCGCCAAAGCAGCAGCCGTACAGGTAGTAGCGGCCCGGGTCTGTTTTATACAGGGCCATTTGGAACATGCCGCAGGTACCGTCTAAGTTGTTGAAGGAACAGAATTCCAGATTTTTGATGTAGCCGCTGTTCCCTGGCCCCTTGGCGTAAAACATGTCTGCCAATGGTATACCTCCT
>CAZXRD010000073.1:0-8733 GCA_964642465.1 uncultured Oscillospiraceae bacterium
TGCCGATCATCGTGTCCGGAGAGATATTGGGCACTAGCTTCTCCATAAAAGGCTTATACTTCAGGTCTTGCATGGCAAAGAGCGCCTTTTGCAAATCGATTTCCGCCATAGTTGCCCCTCCTTTCTATGCCCTTATGGTAACACACCCTTTTTGGGCTGGTCAACAAAAAAGCAGCCCGGCGTTTAAACGCCAGGCTGCTTTTGTTGTGCGCATCCTGCTGTTGGGGAGGAACATCCCCCAGGTATCTGAACAGGTTGCTACGCAGATGTACGGACATAAATCAGTACAAAATGCACTCGAGATGCTTTTAGCAGGGAATCAAAAAATCCTGTTTGTGTTTCTTTGGGGGAATTATGCATTTGTTGAAAGAATGGACTTAGCTAGCTTTCTTGGCAAGCCGTTTCGTCAGGAGCTGTTCGCCTTGAGAGTCCAAAATAACGGCAATCAAAATCAAAAGGCCTTTGGCCACAGTCTGCCAGTTGGTATCAATATGTAATAGGTTCATACCGTTGTTGATAACCTGTACCATCAAACAACCGATAACCGTACCCACCATTTCCCCGTTGCCGCCGCCGATGGTGGTACCACCGATGACAACGCCGGCCATGATGTCCATTTCCATGCCGTTACCGGCATTGACCTGACCAGACGCCACACGGCCTGCATAAACCATGGCGGCAATGGCAGCGCAGACGCCTGTCCAGACATAGAACAAAACCTTGATTTTGAAAACATTAATACCGGAAACCCGGGCGGCCTCCATGTTGCCGCCAACCGCCAGGCAGCGGCGGCCAAAGGTGGTGCGGTTTAACACGATATAGCCGACGATCACAACCACGACCATAATGATAACCGGGAACGGGATGGGGCCGACATAGCCCTGGCCCATATAGACATAAGCATCCGGCAGGCCGGTTACAGAGGCGTTTTTAGAAATAACATAGGTCAGTCCTCTGAAAATATTCTGTGTTGCAACTGTGGTGATCATAGCCGGAATTTTAAAAATCTGGGCAAGCAGACCGTTACAAGCGCCACAGACAGCACCCAGTACCAGCCCCACAAGAATGACAACAAAAAATGGCACGCCCTCTACAATGGAGAGCTTACAAGTCACCATGCTGATCAGGCCCAGCATGGCACCGACAGACAGGTCCAGGTTACCGGCGCCCAGGGTCAGGGTAAACCCAACGCCCAAAATAATGCTGTAACTGATCTGCCGGACAATATTCATTAAGTTCGTGCCGGTCAAAAAGTTATCCGTAGATATGGTAAGGGCAATACAAAACACAATCAGAATAATAAGCGCCTTATTATTCATGACCAGGGAAGAAACACTGAAATCAGAATTTTTTCGTCTTTACCCCCATGGTAGGGATTCCCTCCTATTTGCAATCTAAAACTATGCTTTTCCCCACCCGGGCCGGGCTTACCGACCCGGGTGGGGATATCAACGCTACTTTTCTTTACTTAGTCGCCGTATTCGGCCCATATTTCTTCAAAGTTGCTTTCATCTGCCACAATCATGCAGTCCGTGTTGGGCTGATCCAGGTCGGGCATCTGATCGTCCAGACCCAGAGCGGCGCAGATCAGGCAGTCCAGCTCGGTGCCGATGGAGGCCAAGTTGTCCAACAGAACAGTCATATCCAAGCCGCCCTCTTCGCCGACCAGATACAGATAGGTGTTGCCATTGCAGCCGATGACCACGAAATCGTCCCGCACACCCAGGCTATTGAACACCTGGATGGCGCCGTAGGCCATATCGTCCATGCAGGCGAAGATGCAGTTGAGCTCATCTCCGTACTGCTGCATCCAGTCTTCTATCAGGGTCATAGCGGTATCTGTAGACTGCTCACCGTAATCCCAGCAGACAATCCGAACCTGGCCAGAGGTGGTGTCGCCATATTTTTCTTCCAACAGCTCCGTGAAAGCAATAGCTCTCTTGTTGGACTCCGGCACAGCCTGTTTGCCATAGAGCACGCCAACATTCAGCTGCACATCATTGGTCTCGGCATAGTCAATGAGCCAGTTGCCCATCAGCTGACCACAATAAGTGTTGTCGACAACAATCAAAGTGCCGATAACTGCATCGGTGTTGATCTCCCACCAAGCTGCCAAAACAGGCACGCCCTGGGAAGTTGCATACTCACAAGCAGGGGCACTACCATCCATATCGCACATACGGATAGAAATTACATCGGCACCCTGGGCCACGAAGTTTTCTACATCAGAGATCTGCTTGGCAACATCGCCGCCGGCATCCGCTCACAGGAACTCAAGGGTAACGTTATATTGCGCTTCTTTCTCGGCCTTCCAAACGTTCTCCATTTCATCCCGGAACTCCTGCATGGTTTCATCGTTAGAGGACAGAGAGAAACCAATGGTTACAGGTGTGGGGTCTTCTCCCTCTTCGCCCTGGTTGTCAGTTACAACCTCGTCTAGGTCGGTAGAGGGGCTGTTGGCATCGTCGTCAGAGGCGTCGTCGCCGTTGGAAGAACACGCCACCAAGGAGAATACCAGGAGTAGTGCTAAGAGCAGTGCAAAAAGCTTTTTCATTTTTCCCTTTTCCTTTCTTTTTTAATTTTTATGAAAGCTTATAGCCGCCACTATTCGGCGTCCTCAATGCCGAATGCGTGCGCCATAAGGACTTCCTGAGAGGGGAAATGCTCCCGATCGCATTCATAAACCAGCTGGCCTTCATGGACCACAAACAGGCGGTCGCTCATACCAACCACTTCCGCCATCTCCGAGGAAATCAGGATAATCGCCACGCCCTGCTGGGCCAGTCTGCAAAGGATCCTGTGGATCTCTGCTTTAGCGCCTACGTCAATTCCCCGGGTGGGCTCATCCATGATCAGGACCTTCGGATTGGTCATCAGCCACTTGCCGATGATACACTTCTGCTGGTTGCCGCCGGAAAGGGTACTGATGAGCTGGTTGATGTTATACAGGGCAATGCTCATGTTTTTCACCTGCTCCATGCAGTCATCCCGCTCCTTTTTCGGATGTGTTCAGAAGCGGCCATACTTTTTGAGGCAGGCAATGGTCATGTTGAAACGGACAGACAACTTATGGATACAGCCGGCCCGGAGACGGTCTTCCGTCACCATGCCGATTCCCGCCTCCACGGCATCCTTGGGAATACGGAAATGCATCTTTTTCCCATTCATGTAAATCTCGCCGGATTGGTGTTTATCAATGCCGAAAACCGCACGCATAATTTCCGTCCGTCCGGCACCCATCAGGCCGCAAAAGCCCAAAATCTCCCCGGCATGGACCGAAAAACTGACGTTTTTAAACCCTTTGCCCGTAAGGTTTTTAACCTCCAACACGGTTTCCTTGATCTCCGCCGGCTCTTTGGGGAACATCTCGGACATCTCCCGCCCGGCAATCATATTGATCAGTTCACTTTTCTTGGCTGTTGCACAGTCCACTGTGGCAATATATTGCCCGTCCCGGAACACGGAAGCCCGATCGGAGATTTGCAGAATCTCGTCCATCTTGTGGGAGATATAGATGATGGCTACACCCTGGGCCTGTTGATCCCGGATAATCTTAAACAATATCTCTACTTCCGCATCTGTAAGGGCCGAAGTGGGCTCATCCATGATGATGACTTTGGAATTATAGGAGACAGCCCGGGCAATCTCCACCATCTGCATCTGCGCAATGCTCAGCCGGCCTACCCGGGCTTTTGGATTGATGTTCAGGCCCAGACGATCCAGCAGCTCCTGGGTAGCCTCGTACCTTTTTTTGTAGCTGAGGAAGCCGCATTTGGTAAAAAGCTTTTCCCGGCCCTGCCAGATATTCTCCGCTACGTCCAGTGTGTGCACCAGACTAATCTCCTGGTGAATCATGGAGATACCGTTATTCAGCGCTTCATAGGGGCTCTTGAAGAAGCCGGTTTTCCCCTCAAATTCCATGGTGCCGGTGTCCGGCGCATGCATGCCGAGCACCACCTTCATCAAGGTGGACTTACCAGCGCCATTTTCCCCTAAGAGGGCATGCACCTCCCCCCGCCGCACTTCCAGCTGCACATTGTCCAGCGCTTTTACGCCGGGAAAGGTCTTGGTGATATTTTCTAGTTTCAGTATGACGTCCTTTGTCTCCATCTTGCTCCCCCGCAGTCCTTATTTGTTTGCCTCTTGTGCGTACAATTCGGGAATCAGGCTCTTCAAATACGCCATCTCATATACGCAGTGATTGGCCATCAAGTAGGGCATATCTTCCGGAATTGTCTCTCCCTCACTGAGGGCGCTGACCAGCCCATTGCCAAGGCACTGATAACCAACCCAGAACCGGCTCCGCATCTCGAAGCCCCCATCAATCTCCCGAATGACATGGGCGTTTGTCATCGTAATTGGCTTTGTATACGTTCCGGACAACCGGTTCCTTGCAATCATTGTTCCGCTATGGACGCCCAGGAGCTTTGCCGCCGCCATTTTTTCCTTATCTAAGCCAATATCTTCCGGTGCATTTCGCCGGAGGAGGAAAATATCTTTTGGCCCGTCGCCGCAGTCTTCCATCAGCCATTCCGGATCATGATCGGTCGCAAAGTGCATGCCCGGATACCACAGTTTATACCGGAGAGACTCCTGTACCCACCAGCCACGCCACCACAGGTACTGTTCATAGGTAATGTCTGTAAAGCGGGTCAATACGGCGCAATATCCGCCGCCCTGGGGCAACAGGCAGTAGCCTGTCTCCCCCTCTAAATACCCCGGCTTGAGCAGTTCATTGATGTTGTCGGATAGAAGCGCTAAGCTGGGATCCATGGGATGCCCGGGCTGGAGCTGTGCCAATGTATCCGTATCCGGCGTTGGCCGGGGCCGATAATAAAATTTGGCATAGGGCTTTGCTTTTTCTTCTTCCGTCAGCTCCAAATACTCCGGATGGGCTTCATAATAGGCCGCAACTTTTGGATCTCTATAGATTGCCCGGTCTAAGCACTTATTCTCTTGCATATGCATACATCCTCCACGGTCAATCAGGTCTCTTTTTCCACCAAAAAATATCATGGTCTTTTACGCTTTTGGACACACCGGCATCAAAAGGCTGGAGTCGTATTTCCCGCCTGCATGGAAAATGTGCTTGCCCTTATTCCGCAGTTTGGGCTCTACCCAACCGGGTTCATAGATGGCCGGCATACCTGTATCCCCCCAGCCTGCGATGTTGATACGCAGGCTCTGCCCGGCGTGAAACAGGATGCTGGTGGGCCAGATATCAATCTCAATCGGGACAATTTCCCCGGGAGACAACAGATCTTCCCCTGTATGCTTATGGTAGGGCTCCAGCGGCGTGCTCTTTTCCGGATCCAGCGCCCGGTGGGACACCCGCAGCTTACCGGCCACAGAGTTATAGCACTTATGGGGCAGCGGCGTGCCGTCCACATCCAGCTTTTCGATGGTGAGGAAGAGGTCCATGTCGTTGCTGCCCTCTGCCTCAACCCAGAGCTTCAGATTCATAGGCCCTGTCAGCTCTGTCTCTTCTGCAAAGGTGTAAATGAGCTCCGCACGGTCTTTGCCGTCATCAGCCACATATGTAAGCGCAGTTTCAGCTGCCACCGGGGCATTTTCAAACTGCTTGGTAGCGGCATTCAGATACACCCGTTGGGGCGCAACCCGATCCGGCGGGAAATTGGTCTCCGTCCGGTCCACAATGTCCTCCCCACCGGGATTCAGTACCGTCATTCTGACTTTGGGCATATCTTCCCATCCGTTGTCAACGCCTTTGACAAAGTGGTCTAAAAAGGCCCGAAGTTCTCCCAGGTACTGCTCGTTGTAAGGATACTCATATCCCAGGAAATCCATCATGCGCAGCCACTTCTTCTCGGACTGAATCTGATGGAATGCATTCACATTTCCCCGGGAGTGATATTGGCTGTTATAACTGCCCAACAGAAACGCCGGAATCTTAATTTTAGAAAAGTCCACCATCCGGTCTTCCCAGTAGTTGTTGTTCACGAATGGATACTTTTCAATCATGTCATCAATAGCTTCTATGTAGTTGTAGCCAAAGGAACGGTCCAATGTGGTGCCTCTCGCTTTGGGAATGCCGCCCCGCACAAATTCTTCCCGGTAAAGGCTGCCGTGGGCATCCCATGGCGCCACGCAAACCAGGTGCGGCGGGCATTCTGCGGAAGTAAACCAGTGCATTTCCCCCGTCCAGCGCTGGCCAACAGCAGCCACCTTTCCATCGCACCAGTCCTGGACTGCCAGCCACTCAATAACGTCGTAACCGTCCTGCCCTTCTTGTTTGCAGGGGAACCGCACGTTTCCCTCAGAGGCATACACGCCACGGCTGTCCACGCTGACGACGGCATACCCATGCTGCACCCAGCGAGCCGGATCTAACCCCAGCCAAAGCTGTCGGCCCGACATGAGGTATCTGCCCTCTGGAAATACGTGCTCCCACATATCATGCCGTGCGCTCTTACCGGCCCAACTACAGCTATACAGCGCCGGGATCTTCTCTTCCGTTACTGGACGATAAATATCTGCATATACCGTTGTACCATCCCGCATTTTTATGGCAACATCTCGTTCCCAAATGGTGTCACAGGGGAAAGGCAATGCCCCTTCATAATCCTGGTAACCCTTTTTTAAAACCGTGACACCAGGATGAAACCCCTCATAATGTGCTCGCTCATGGTCCACGGGTAATAGCTTTTCATAGATAATCTCCACATTGTCCAGTCTCTGCGTCTCCAAAGTACTTCCTCCTACAACTTCAATAAAATCAACTGTAAAGCTGTCATCTTGATCATCCCTGTACAATGTAGACAACTTTTATTTGCAATCATAATAGATTAATTCTATATTTTTATCAATAAGTAACTTGTGGGTAATTTAATAACTTTTTTGTAATTAGCATCTTGCACAAAACCCTTATTTTTCGCACTTTACCTTGTTAAAATTGCCGATTAGAAAAATTTTTGTTCTTATGTATATGTTTATTATACACTTATTCTTTGCTACTTTTTTGTATATAATATCTAAATTTAATTTGTTTCTTCTTTGTGCCCTTCCTGCAATTTTAGTTCATTTTTACTATCTTGCATTGTTTTTACGCAATTTTTGGTTTTTGGCATCTTTTTCCCCTCTGTTTTCTAGAAATCAATTTATTTTATTGATTATTTCCATTATTTTTCGATTGAATTGTAGAGAAATCCTGTTCTATGGAAAAAGCTTGAAATGGGTTCTGCTCTATGTTAGTATATCTATAAACTAAGATAACGTACAGTTTTATTATTAATTTTGTCTATAACAAAATGTAGCTTATAAATTAAAAATATAATCAATAGACAGAAAGGAAAAATGTTATGATCAAAACTTTATCTCTGCAGCATGCCAATATGGACTATATCCCCGCTCTGGAGCGCTGGTACTATGCGGTTCACTCCGCTCAGGTTGCCCGCCGCTTCGGCCCATGGCTCGCCCGGCACGAGAGCTATATGCCGGTGTATTCTCCACCGGAAGCTGAAAAAATGGGGTGCTTCAATTGGAGATTTATCAATTCCTACTGGTACGAGATTCCCCAAGGCATAGATGGAGAACTGGCTTTTGACCCCTCCCCTGTCCCCTTCCTCTGTGCGGACGCCACTACGCCTACACAGCCAACAGAGGATTTTAAGGGCATGGAATGCAAATCGGATAAAAACGTGCTTCGGTTTATCCAGCTCATCAAATATCCTGACGGGGTAGACAAAGAAGAGGCTGACCGCTGGTATGTAGAGACCTTTGCACCGGAGGCCTGCCAGCAAGAACATATGTATAAATTCATCAGCTACAAAACCATTAAGGATGCCCCCCATAAGCCCGGTCATATTGACCCAAAGGACTTTGAAGTGTTCACCTCCGGCGGCATAACCGGTTGGGACCGCTACTCTGAAATGTGGTATGAGTCCTACGCCGACTGGCGGGAAGACATGATTACAAATCCCCCGAAGTACACTGTCCCTGCATGGGCTACACAGGACACCTTTCCCTTTGTCAAGCCTGTGGAAAACTTTGTCTGTTCTTTTATTCTGGAAAAGCCAACGGACAATTACCTGGAATTTGACCGTATCTATGTTTGATCCCTACAATTCCCATAAAAAAGCCGCAAGGGCTCCGAAATGTATCGGAGCCCTTGCGGCTTTTTTGTTATATGAGCTTTTTTGTTTGCTTTCCCTACTAGAAGCGAATAACCACCGGATCTTTAGAAAAAGAGGAAATCGTCGCCTGCCCATCTTCCAAAGAAAAGACCACGTTATTCCCGTCTCCAGCTTGGTATGCATTTTTTAGGTCGGGATGATTGTCCAACATATACTTTTCTGCCTCAATATCCTGGCTTTCTGCAACCTTTGCTGTTATACGGATCCATTCCCCATCTTTCATGGCGCAAATTTCTACTCTGGGATTGGCTTTCATCTGCCGATAGCAGTCCTTTTTGCGGCCAGTATGGATGTACAGCTTTCCCTGGTACAGGGCAACGGCCCCAAATGGCCGAACCCGGGGCTGTCCATTGTCGTCCGTAGCTAAATAAAAAGTTCCCGCTTCCTCTAAAAATTGAAAAATTCTTTCCATCAGGCACTCCCCTTTCTTATCAAGCTGAAATCCAATGTAGTTGTTTTTCAGCTGCTTTACACAGCTAAATTATACCATACCGTCTCCCATAAAAGCAATATCTGGTCTGGCATGCCATTATAGCCGCACCAAGAAGCGAATTTTGCACGCCTCAATATTCTGCGCCTG
>CAZXRD010000074.1:0-8514 GCA_964642465.1 uncultured Oscillospiraceae bacterium
TTATTATAGCATACTCTGTCCCAGGCCGAAACCTATATTTTCATCTTTTTTCCCCCATTTGCTCTTTTTTTCCGGGGAAATTTTCCCCCTTTCCCCAACTTTGCCTGTGGGGAAATTGTGCGGTTGCTGTTGTCAGATGGTGGATTTTCCGCTATAATAGAAAGTAGGGGGAGCCCGTCTTGCAGGCGGGCCCCTGTCTTCCATTTTCCACCCAGGGGGGAGCGCCGTGTCAGTCGTCCAATTTCATCTGCCCCAAGCGGACGGGCTGTGGATTGCCCGCAGCGCCGCTATGTCCCTCGTATCCGCAAAAAGCGGGGACGCCGCCCTGGTATACCTGTACCTTCTGACCCAAAACGGGGCCTTTGACCCGGCGGCCGCCGCCGCCCAGCTGGGCCTGGAGAAGGACGCCCTGGCCGCCGCTGTGGAAAAGCTGGCCGCTCTGGGCCTGCTCTCCCCCACCCAGGAAAAGGTCGCCCCTGCCGCCCCCCTAGACCCGCCGGAGGAGACCCCCGCCTACACCGTCTCCGACATCCAGGCGGAGATCCAGGGCTCCGGCGTCTTTGCCGCCCTGGTGGACGATACCCAGCGCCGTCTGGGCCGGGTGCTCTCCGGCACGGACCTGGTCACCCTCTTTGGCATCTATCACGGCCTGGGCCTGCCGCCGGAGGTGATTATGCTCCTGGTGACCTACTGCCTGGAGGAGTACCAGGAGAAATACGGCGCCGGCCGCCGGCCCACCCTGCGGGCCATTGAAAAGACCGCTTACATCTGGGCCCGGGAGGAGCTCTTTACCCTGGACCGGGCGGAGGCCTATCTCCAAAACCAGGCCAGACAAAAAGAACAGACCGCCCAGGTGCAAAAGGCCCTGGGCCTGACCGGCAGGCAGCTATCCAGATCGGAAAAGCAGTACATAGCCGCCTGGCTGGATATGGGCTTTGACCTGCCCGTTTTGGAGCAGGCCTATGACAAGACCGTACTGAAAACCGGGGGCCTCAGCTGGCCCTATATGAACTCCATCCTGAAAAGCTGGCACGAGAAGGGCCTGCACACCCTGGAGGCCATCGCCCAGGGGGACAGCCGGCCCGGCGCCGCCCTGTCCAAGCCCGGCCGGGCAAGCGCCGGGGACATGCGGGACATCCAGCGGGCCCGGCAGCTTTTGGACAAGATGAAACAAGGAAAGTAGGGATACCATGGCTTTGGATGGCAAGATCCTGGCCCGGGCCAACGCCCGCCTGGCCCAGCGCCGGCGGGAGCGGGAGGCGGAGGCTGTGCGCCGCACCCAAGAGGCCTATGAAAAGCTGCCCCGTCTCCGGGAGATCGACCAGGCCCTGCGGGGGCTTTTGGCGGACACCGTGGGCTACGCCCTGCAGCATGAGACGGACCCTACGGCGGCCATAGAGGAGATCAAGGACGAGAGCCTGCGCCTGCAAAAAGAGCGGGCGGAGCTGCTCACCGCCGCCGGCCTGGGGGCCGATTACACCGACGAGCACCCGGACTGCCTGATCTGTGAGGACCGGGGCTACCACGACGGCAGGCCCTGCGTCTGCCTCATGGCCCTGTACCGAGAGGAGCAGACCAAGGCCCTCAGCGCCCTTTTGAACCTGGGGGAGGAGAACTTCTCCAAGTTCCGCCTGGACTATTATGACGAGGCGCCGGACCCCCAGCTGGGCATCTCCCCCCGGGAGAACATGGCCACCAACTACGAGCTGTGCTACCAGTATGCCTGCACCTTCGGGCCGGAGAGCGCCAACCTGTTTTTCACCGGCGGCCCCGGCCTGGGCAAGACTTTCCTCTCCGCCTGCATCGCCAAGACCGTGGCGGACCGGGGCTTTTCCGTGGTCTATGACACCGCCGGCCATATCTTCTCCCTGCTGGAGGCGGAAAAGTTCCAGCGGGACACCGTCAGCCCGGCGGACATCGACCGGCTCTTTGCCTGCGACCTTTTGATTTTAGATGACCTGGGCACGGAGATGACCACCGCCTTCACCGTCTCCGCCCTCTACGATTTGATCAATACCCGGCTGCTGAAAAAGAAGAAAATGGTCCTAAACACCAACCTAGCTCCCCAGGAGCTGCGCAGCCGGTATTCCCCCCAAATCGCCTCCCGGATCGAGGGGGAGTTTTTCACCCTGCGCTTTTTCGGCCGGGACATCCGCCTGCGGAAAAAGGACATGGAATAGGCGATTTTCCAAAACCCATTTGGGGCGTTCCCATCTCCGGAAACGCCCCTTTTCCGTCCCGGAACCAGCGATACCTATGTTATAATAATATTACTTGCAATAGGGTCCGATTTTTGATATAATAGTAGGGTCATTTGGCCGCCTTTTGTGGGCCGCCAGCCCTGGAGAGAGAAAGGATGTATAGCATAATGAACTCTGCCTCTGACGTATGGGCAAAAGTTTTAGATATTCTGCGGGGCCAATTAACAGAGACGGCCATCACCACCTGGTTTTCCGAGTGCATTGCCGTCAACGCCACCAGCAGCACGCTGGTGATCAAAACCCCCACCTTGCTGATTAAAGACATCATTGAGAGCCGCTTTGCCGACAATATCAAAGCCGCCCTGCGGGAGCTTTTCTCCGGGGACTTTGACCTGGTGATTCTGGGTGGCAATGAGGAGCTGGCCCAGTACCTAAACGGGGACAATGGCACTTCAGACTTTGTGGGCAGCCCAGACTTCACCTTTGAGCGCTTTGTCGTGGGCAACTCCAACAAATACGCCCACGCTGCGGCCAAGGCGGTGGCGGAGTCCCCCGGCTCGGTCTATAACCCCCTGTTTATCTACGGGGAGTCCGGCCTTGGCAAGACCCACCTGCTCTACTCCATTGGCAACTACATCAAAAAAAGCCGCCCCTCCGCCCGGATTGTCTACATCAAGGGGGACGACTTCACCAACGAACTGATCAACGCCATCCAAACCGGCAAAAACATCGAGTTCCGGGAGAAGTACCGCCAGGCGGACCTGCTTCTGGTGGACGATATCCAGTTCATCGCCGGACGGATCCAGACCCAGGAGGAGTTCTTCCACACCTTCAACACCCTGTACGAGTCCCATAAGCAGATCGTCCTAACATCGGACCGGCCGCCTATGGAGATCCTGCGGCTGGAGGACCGGCTGAAAACCCGGTTTGAAAGCGGCTTACTCGCCGACATCCAGCCCCCGGACTACGAGACCCGGATGGCCATCATCCGCAACAAGGCCCAGCAGCTGGGCATCCTTCTGCCGGAGGACGCCGCCAACTACATCGCCGAGAACCTGACCTCCAACGTGCGGCAGATCGAAGGGGCGGTAAAAAAGATCTCCGCCTTCCGGAATATTGAGGGCTGTGAGATCACCAAGGACATGGTGGCCCGGGTGATCCGGGATATGTTCCGTTTCCGCTCCTCTTTCGCCATGACCCCGGACATGATTATCGAGGAAGTGGCCAAATACTACCACATCACCGCCCAGGACATCAAGGGCCAAAAACGGCTGAAGAACATGGCCCTGGCCCGGCAGATCTCCATGTACCTGATCCGGAAATACACAAACCTGTCCCTCAAAGACATCGGCGAACAGTACGAGGACCGGGACCACTCCACAGTGCTCAGCTCCATCCGCAAGGTAGAAAACCTGATGAGCTCCTCCCCCGAATTTGTAGAGACCATGCGGGATATTGAGGCCAACTTAAACAGCAAACAGGGCTAGAGTTTTCCACAAAACTTTCCAACCTGTGCAAAACTTCTCTGTGGAAAATCCGGTTCTCCCCAAACCCATCAAATTTTCACCGGTTTCCCCAAATTTTTTTCCACAGCCCAATCCCTGGATTTTCAAGGGTTTTTTGCACCTTTCCACAGAAATTTTCCCTACTACGATTACGACTACTAAATATCTATTCTTTCTCTCTATATTCGAGAGATTCTCATAGATTCCCCGAGAAAACCATTGCTTTGGAGGAATGCCCCTATGAAATTTTCCTGTGAAAAATCCGTTTTGCTCTCCGCCATCCTCACTGCCTCCCGCACGGCCATGGGCAAGAGCCCGGTGCCGGCCCTGGAGGGCCTTTTGATTGAGGCACGGCACAACATCCAGATCTCCGGGTACGACCTGAAGACCGGGATCACCTGCACCATCTCCGGGGAGGACGCCCAGATTGAGACCATGGGCGACATTGTTTTAAACGCCCGGCTCCTTTCCGACATCATTCGCAAGCTGCCGGAGGATACAATAACTTTTGAGACGGACAGCGGCAACATGACCACCATCCGCTGTGGGGTCAGCGTGTACAACATCACGGGCACCTCGGCGGAGGATTACCCCGACCTGCCCTCGGTGGACTCCGCCAGCTCCCTGTACCTGGCCCAGCCGGTTTTAAAGTCCCTGATCCGGGAGACCATCTTTGCCGTCTCCGGAAACGAGGCTAGACCTATCCACACCGGCTCCCTGTTTGAAAATGAAAACGGCATGCTCACCATTGTGTCGGTAGACGGGTACCGCCTGGCCATGCGCCGGGAGAAGATCCAGTCGGCGGACATTGACCAGTGCAGCTTCGTGGTGCCCGGCGTGGCCCTGTCAGAGGTGGAGAAGATTCTCTCCGACAATGAGGAGGACACAGTGCGCATCACCCTGGGGGCCAAGCACATCCTCTTTGCCATGGGGCGCACGGTGCTCATCTCCCGGCGGCTGGAAGGGGAGTTTTTAAACTACCGCCAGGCCATCCCCCAGAGCGGCAAGTACATCCTCATGGCGGACAAGCGGGATCTGATCGAGAGCGCCGAGCGGGTGTCCCTCATCATCAGCGACCAGCTGAAAAGCCCCATCCGCTGCACCTTTGGGGACGGGGTCTTAAAAATGCTGGCCATGACCCCCCTTGGCAAGGCCTATGACCAGTGCCCCATCACCGGGGACGGGGAAAATCTGGAGATCGGCTTTAACAACCGCTACCTGTTAGACGCCCTGAAGGCCGCCCCGGCGGAGCGGATCCGCATCCTGCTGACAAACGGGGTCTCCCCCTGCATCATCGGCCCGGCGGACGACTCCGGGAACTTCCTCTACATGATTCTGCCTGTGAGGCTGAAAGCCAATGACGCCTGAGAAAGTTTCCATCACCACGGAATTTATCCGGTTAGACGCCCTGTTAAAGTTTGTCGCCCTGGCCGCCTCCGGTGGCGAGGCAAAGCAATATATCGCCGCAGGCGGGGTTTTGGTCAATGGCCAGGTCTGCCTGCAGCGGGGAAAAAAACTCCGCCCTGGGGATGTTGTAGAGGCCCAGGGCCGGGCTTTTGAGATCGAGGCGGCGCCGTGCGGGTAATCACAGGGGAACTGTATCATTTTCGAAACTACGATGCCGCCCAGGTGGCCTTGGACCCGGGGATCAATGTGATCACCGGGGAAAATGCCCAGGGCAAGACCAATTTTTTGGAGAGCATCTACTATATGACCGGCGGCCGCTCCTTCCGCACCCGGTTTGACCGGGAGCTGATCCAGTTCGGCCAGGAGGAGGCGGGGATCCGGCTGGAGACCGAGTCCGGCGGCCGGACCTTAAAAATGGAGGCCCGGCTCCCCAGAGGCGGCCGGAAACGGATTGCGGTAAACGGCGTCAAGCTGAAGACGGCGGCGGAACTGTCCGGCAGCTTGACGGCGGTTTTATTCTGCCCGGAGGACTTGGACCTGGTCCAGGCGGGGGCCGCCCGCCGCCGCCGGCTGATGGACGAGGCCATCAGCCAGTTAAAGCCCTTATATGCCGACGCTTTGGCCAAATTCACCCGGCTGTACGCCCACAAGACCCGGATTTTGCGGGACCACTGGGAAAAGCCGGACCTTTTAGAGGCCTTGGACCCTTTTAATCTGCAGCTCTGCCAGGTGAGCGCCGGGCTCATCCGCTACCGGGCGGCTTTTGTGGAAAAGCTCATGGCCCTGGCGGCGGAGATCCACCGGGACTTCTCCGGCGGCCGGGAGGCGCTGCGCCTGGAATACCAGACGGTCAGCACAGTAAAAGACCCCTTGGGCTCCCAAAAGGAGATTTTTGAGGCCCTGATGGCCCACCAGGCGGCCCACCGCCAGGCGGAGATCGCATCCGGCCAGTGCCTGTCCGGCATCCACAAGGACGAGCTGGAGATCTACATCAACGATATATCCGCCCGGCGCTTTGCCTCCCAGGGCCAGGCCAGGACGGCGGCGCTGTCCATCAAACTGGCGGAGCGGGAGATCTACTACGCCCAGGGGGGCGAGTACCCGGTGCTGCTTTTGGACGACGTGCTGTCGGAGCTGGACCCTAAGCGCCAGGACTTTGTTTTAAACCGCATCGGCAGCGGCCAGGTATTAATCACCTGCTGCGCCGACGATAAGATCAGCCAGAAGACCGGCGGGCGGATTTTAACCGTCGCCGCCGGGCGTATTGGAGAGGAGTGACCCCATGTACCTCCACTTGGGCCAGGGGGCCATTGTCCGGAAACAGGACATTTTAGGCATTTTTGACCTGGACAACACCAGCCAATCCAAAATCACCCAGGAATTTTTGCGCATGGCCCAGGAGCGGGGCCAGGTGGTGGATGTGAGCGGCGAGCTGCCCAAGGCCTTTGTCCTGTGCCAGGCGGAGGGCGCACCCCAGGTATACCTCAGCCAGCTGAGCTCGGCCACCCTGCTGCGCCGCAGCGAGGGGATGGGCCTGGAGGGCCTGGGGGAATTTATGGAATCAAAACCGGTCCCGGCGGGGCCGGACAGAAATGGAGCTAGACGATGATGGACGAACACAGAATGGACACTACCCAGGAACAGATATACGACGCATCCCAGATCCAGGTACTGGAGGGGCTGGAGGCGGTCCGGAAACGGCCGGGCATGTACATCGGCTCCACCTCCACCTCCGGCCTGCACCATCTGGTATATGAGATTGTGGACAACGCCGTGGACGAGGCCTTGGCCGGCTACTGTACGGAGGTCACCGTCACCATCGGCGAAGGGGACGTGATCACCGTCACCGACAACGGCCGGGGCATCCCGGTGGACATCCAGGAGCAGACAGGGAAAAGCGCCCTGGAGGTGGTCTTCACCATCCTCCACGCCGGCGGCAAGTTCGGCGGCGGCGGCTACAAGGTCTCCGGCGGTCTCCACGGCGTGGGCGCCAGCGTGGTAAACGCCCTGTCCGAATGGCTGGAGGTGCGGGTCCACAAGGACGGGAAGATCTACGAGATGAAGTTCGCCAGGGGGGACATCACCCAGGGCCTCACCGTGGTGGGGGAGACTGACCGCACCGGAACGGAGGTCCGCTTTAAGGCGGACGGGGAGATCTTTGACACCACCGTCTACAACTACGACACCATCCATACCCGGATGCAGCAACAGGCCTTTTTGAATGCGGGCCTGAAAATTAAGGTCTTTGACCTGCGCCCCGGGCAGGAGGCCCAGGACGAGATGCACTACGAGGGGGGCATCCGGGAGTATGTGGCCTGGCTGAACCAGAACAAGACCCCCCTCCACGAGCAGGTGATCTACATGTCCGGGGCCAAGGACGACGCCACGGCGGAAGTGGCCCTGCAGTACAACGACAACTACAATGTAAACCTGATCTCCTTTGCCAACGACGTGCACACCCCGGAGGGCGGCATGCACGAGGAGGGCTTTAAGCGGGCCCTGACCACGGTTTTAAACAATTACGGTAAGAAAAACGGCCTTTTGAAAGACGAGGAGAAGCTCTCCGGCGACGACTGCCGGGAGGGGCTCACCTGCGTCATCTCCGTGAAATTGGAGGAGGCCCAGTTTGAGGGCCAGACCAAGGCCAAGCTGGGCAACGCCCCCATCCGCACCCTGGTGGCGGGCATTGTAAATGACCAGCTGGAGACCTATTTTGAAGAGAACCCCAAGGTGGCCCGGGCGATTTTGGACAAGGCAATGATGGCCAGCCGGGCCCGGGAGGCGGCCCAGAAGGCCCGGGAGTCCATCCGGCGGAAGACCGCTTTGGGCGGCGCCGCCATGCCGGATAAACTCCGGGACTGCAACGAGGTAAACCCGGAGCTCACCGAGCTCTATATCGTAGAGGGCGACAGCGCCGGCGGCTCCGCCACCCAGGGGCGGGACAGCCGCTTCCAGGCCATTTTGCCTCTGTGGGGCAAGATGCTGAATGTGGAAAAAGCCCGGGCGGACAAGGTCTACGGCAACGACAAGCTCCAGCCGGTGATCACGGCCCTGGGCGCCGGCATCGGGGACGAGTTCGACCTCAATAAGCTGCGGTACCACAAGGTGATCATCATGGCGGACGCCGACGTGGACGGGGCCCATATCCGGACCCTGCTCCTCACCTTCTTCTTCCGGTTCATGCGGCCGCTGATCGAGCACGGGTATGTGTACTCCGCCGTGCCGCCCCTGTACAAGCTCACCCGGGGCAAGACGGTGCGCCTGGCCTTCTCGGAGGAGGAGCGGGATGTGATCTCCGCCGAGATGCGGGGGGACAACCCCAACGCCAAGGTGGACATCAGCCGGTTCAAGGGCCTGGGCGAGATGGACCCCCACGAGCTGTGGGAGACCACCATGGACCC
>CAZXRD010000075.1:0-2497 GCA_964642465.1 uncultured Oscillospiraceae bacterium
ATGCCGCCGTCGGAGCAGATGGGCACATAGATCCCCGTCTCCTCAAAATACTGGTTCCGGGCCTCGCTTACATCAATCAGGGCCGTAGCCTGGCCCCGGCCGATGCCCTTCTGTTCCCGGGTGATGCAGATGGAGCCGCCGCCGATCCCCACTTTTACAAAATCGGCGCCGCAGTCCGCCAGGAAACGGAACCCGTCCTTATCCACCACGTTGCCGGCGCCCACCTTCACGGTGTCGCCATAGTGCTCCCGGATCCAGGCAATGGTCCGCTTCTGCCAAACCGAATACCCCTCGGAAGAGTCGATACACAGCACGTCCACCCCGGCCTCTAGCAGGGCGGGCACCCGCTCGGCATAGTCCCGGGTGTTGATGCCGGCACCTACCATATATTTTTTATGGTTGTCCAACAGCTCCAGGGGGTTCTCTTTATGGGCGGCATAGTCTTTGCGGAAAACAATATAGAGCAGGCAGCCCTTGTCGTCTACAATTGGCAGGGCGTTGAGCTTGTGGTCCCAAATGATATCGTTGGCCTCTTTCAAGGTTGTAGAGGCGGGGGCCACCACCAGCTTTTCAATGGGGGTCATGAAGTCGGCCACCTTGGTCTCCGGAGCCATGCGGCTTACCCGGTAGTCCCGGCTGGTGACGATGCCCAGGAGTTTGCCGTTGGCGCCGCCGTCTTCCGTCACGGCCACTGTGGAGTGGCCGGTGCGCTCTTTCAGCGCCAAAATGTCCGCCAGGGTCGCATTTGGCTGGATGTTGGAGTCGCTGACCACAAAGCCCGCCTTATAAGCCTTGGCCCGGGTCACCATGGCCGCCTGGCTCTCAATGGACTGGGACCCATAGATAAAGGAGATGCCCCCCTCTTTGGCCAGGGCCACCGCCATTTTATCGTCGGATACCGCCTGCATAATGGCGGAAGTCAGGGGGATATTTAAGCTGATGGCCGGGGTCTCTCCCTTTTTGTAGCGGACCAGCGGTGTCTTTAAACTTACATTGTCCGGAATGCAGTTTTCATCGGAATAGCCAGGTACCAAAAGGTACTCGCTGAATGTACGGGACGGCTGATCAAAAATATATGCCATACGCTCTCCTCCTGTTATCCAATGTTATCCAAATCCTCAATTCGACAGTTCGCTCTGTTACCCTTCATTGTATACGGACGCAAGTTTTCTGTCAATTGTGTCTATCTGCAAATTTCGCCGCTGCATCAAATCGGATCTTGTCGTTTTCATCCGTACCCCGGATGAAATAGGTACCCTCCTGCTCTGTCCCCAGAAGCAGGATCTCCTCCCCCGCAAAGCACTCGGACACATAGCCGATTCGCAGCTCGGATAAGAACTTGTCCGGCATCCGCTCATAGTGCAGGGCATCGCAGACAACATCCGCATATTTCACATTGTTCATATGCCCGTTGATATCGGTATCGCTGTAGTGGATCTGCCGGGTGCCAATGGGCTGCAGCCCCTCCGGCATCTGCAACTTGCTCACCCGCTCTGTCTTGATGCGGTCATGGTTTGTAATGACGGCGCCCATCACCTCTTCCACCTGGTTGGGGCGCATCAGGGAACGGGTGTCCTTTTGCATGATGGCCCACATGGTTACCGCCTCGCCAATCTGCTTGTCCCCCACATAGAAATCGTAATCCCGGTATACCGCAGCGCCCCGGGCCGGGCGGGGCCAGGTGCTGAGCGTCAGGATGTCCTCGTACTGCAGGGGCTGCCACAACCGGATGTGAATCCTGGCCGTAATCCAAAAGGCACCATAGCGCTCCATCAACACCTCCCGGGCAAAGCCCAGCTGCTCGGCATGCACCGTCGCCCCCTGCTGCATGAAGTTCAGCAGGCCGGAAGCCCGGCACAGCCCGTGCATATCCGCCTCCCGGGAATCGATCTCAAAATCCAATGTCAGTATTGTATCCATTTTGTCTGTTCCCTCTATCATTTTCCGCAGCTTCCAACATCCATTTGGCGCCGCCAAAGATTTCTTTTTATTATACCCTGCTATGCCTATAAAGTCAAAGCTGTCGGCTCTGCATAATCCCGAAAAATCCGCAAAAAATACACAGCAGCAGGATACAAAGGAGCTGATTGCTTGCGCACCAAACATATGGGCCGGCAGACGGTCCGTTTTCAAAATCCCCCTTCTTTTGCAGGCCACGCCTGCGTGGCGGGGAAAAAAGAGGGCGAAGGCCCCTTGGCCTCCGAATTTGACTACATCAACACCGATTCCTACTGGGGCGAAAAGACCTGGGAAAAGGAGGAGAGCGCCATGCAGAAGCAGGCCCTGTCCCTGGCCTTGGACAAGGCCGCCGTCGCCCCTTCCACGGTGGACTATATCTTTGCCGGCGACCTTTTAAACCAATGCATTGGGTCCGCTTTTGGCCTAAAGGACAGCCACATCCCCTTTTTCGGCCTATATGGCGCCTGTTCCACCATGGCGGAGTCCCTCTCCCTAGCTGCCATGGCCATAGACGGGGGCTACGCCGATACGGTGGCCG
>CAZXRD010000075.1:2597-8255 GCA_964642465.1 uncultured Oscillospiraceae bacterium
GGCGCCGGGGCCTCCGTACCCCTCACCGGGTTTGGCAACACCCTGGCCGCCGGCGTAAAGAAAGCCGTGGCGGAAGATGGGCTCATCGGCGTATTCACCGGGGGCATCACAGCAGCCGCCGGGGGCATTTGCGCCGCCGTATTCTTTGGCTACTTGGTTTCTCTGCTTTCAAAACCTGGCGATAAAAACTAAAACAGCCATTTCTTTTGGTGCCTTGGCCAATTTCCGCCAAGGCACTGCCTTTACAAAGATATGGGGGCTGTGGTATACTTAGACACACAAGATGGGGGATTTCCCCCTGCAGCAAAATGCCGCACAAAGGAAGGTATGGGTATGAGAGATTGGGCCGCCCTACAGGCCGATTGCCTCCAATGTAAAAACTGCCCCTTGTGGGAAACCCGCCACAACGTGGTATTTGGTACCGGCCAGACCAATGCCGAGATCCTGTTTATCGGCGAGGGGCCCGGGGAAAATGAAGATCTCCAGGGCGAGCCCTTTGTCGGCCGGGCCGGGAAACTTTTGGACGATATGCTGGCCATCATTGACCTGTCCCGCCACAGCAACGTGTACATAGCCAACATTGTGAAATGCCGGCCGCCGAAAAACCGGGACCCTTTGAATACGGAGCAGGACGCCTGTATCCCCTGGCTCTATGAGCAGATCGACCTGCTAAACCCCAAAATCATCGTATGCCTGGGGCGGATTGCCGCCATGCGCTTTATAAAACCGGACTTTAAGATTTCCCGGGAGCACGGCCAGTGGTTCCAGGCGGACGGCCGCCGGATCATGGCCCTGTATCACCCCGCCGCCCTGCTGCGGGATCCCCGCCGCCGGCCGGAGACCTTTGTGGATCTAAAGGCCCTCCAGGCCATGATCCAGGAGGTATGTACCCACACCTATTAACCGGGCCCATCTGCTGGCCTGGGCAGCTTTTGCTGCGCCGCCCCTAGGGGCCTTGTACATTGAAAACTGCGCTATGCGCAGGGAGGTTTTTTATTGTATGATCGCATTTCAACCTGTCCAAATTTCGGACAGACCCCTGATTCAATCCTATTCCAAGCATGAAAATGACCGCAGCGCCGACTTTTGTTTCACCAACATCTTTGACTGGGACGATACGTTCCCCCGGCCCTATGCCATTGTGGAGGACCGGCTCACCTTTCGTTTAAACTTCCGCCATCACATGGCCTATGCCTATCCCATTGGGCCCGGGGATCTGAAAACCTGCATCCTCGCCCTAAAGGAAAACTCCGCCGTGCTGGAGGAGCCGCTGCGCATCGGCGGCGTGCCGGAGGACCGGCTTTCCTTGCTAGAGGACCTGTTCCCCGGAAAATGGACCGTCACCCCCTTGGAAATGTCCACAGACTACATCTACTCGGCGGAGAAGCTGGCTACATTAACTGGAAAAAAACTCCACGCCAAACGCAACTTTATCAACCGGTTTGAACAGGCGCATCCCGACTGGCATACAGAGCCGGTGACCCTGGAGAATCTGCCCATCTGCCGGGAGATTGCCCACAAGTGGCAGGCCGCCACGGCAGAGGAGCGGGGTATCGACACCTGTGCTGAGACCCTGGCCATCGGCCGCTGTTTTGAAAACTTCGCCCAGCTGGAACAGGAAGGCATCCTTTTATATGCCGGCGAGGAACCCATCGCTTTTGCGATGGGAGAGCCCATCTCCACAGACACCTACGACGTCCATTTTGAAAAGGCGCTAGACCACATTCCCGGCGCCTTCCCCATGATCAACCGGGAGTTTGCCCGGTATATTCGCTCCATCCATCCCAACATCCTGTACATCAACCGGGAGGATGACATGGGCATGGAGAATCTGCGCAAGTCTAAGCTGTCTTACTATCCGGAGATTTTATTTAAAAAATATACTGTAACTTGGGAGTGAGTGACTATGCATGCCATCCGCCCCTCTATTCCCGGGGATACCCCAGCTTTAAAAGAAATCTGGCGCTGCAGCTTTGGCGACCCGCCGGCATATATTGACGCCTTCTTTACCCGGCTGTACCGGCCCGGCATGGCCGCCGTGGCCATCTGCGACGGTAAACCGGTGGCCGCCGCCTACGCCATTGACGGGCTCAGCTTCCAGGGGCAGCCCGGCGTCTACATCTACGCCGTGGGCACCCTGCCGGAATACCGGTCCCAGGGCCTGGGCACTGCCGTAACTCGGCGGGCTGTAGAATTGGGCGGCGTCTGGGGCACTACTTTTGCAGTCGTTTGTCCGGCCGGGCCGGAGCTTTTCGACTTCTATCAGAAAAACATTGGTTTTCAGCCCGTCTTCACTCTGGCAGAGTCCACCGTGACGCCGGACACGTTGCCTGCGCCCCAAGGGCGCATTCATCCGATTGCACCGGCAGACTACTGCTTCCTGCGGGAGCGGCTTTTAAACGGGCAGCCCCATGTGTCCTTCAGCGTCCCCTTTTTGGCCTATCAGCATCTTTTGTCCCAGCGGGCCGGCGGGAACCTCTATCGGATGGAGACCGATCTTGGCCCTGCCTGTGCTGCAGTAGAGATCTATCAAGGCCATGCCATTGTCAAGGAGCTGCTGGCCCCCAAGGGAGCCGATACCGCCGCCCTCAGCCTCTTGCATGGACAGGTCGAGGCCCAGCGCTACACCGTGCGGACGCCTGGTCCCGGCCGCACATTTGCCATGCTGTACGGCATGGATGCGCCCCCTAACCCCTATTTTGGCTTTGCCCTGGACTAGAAAACAAATAAGGCCCGCCTGCTTTGCAGGCGGGCTATTTTTATTTTGCCAGCTTGGTCATATGCTGCTCGGCGGCCCGGAGCATCAGGCGCTTGGTGCCGATGTCGTCAAAGGCCACCTCGATGAGGGCATCGCCCCCCATGGGCTGCATGGAGGTAATCATCCCCCGGCCAAAGGCCTTGTGCTGCACCATGTCCCCCACCCGGTATTGGGTCTTCGGGGCCGAGGCGCTGGGCGGGGTGATGGGTCGCTTTTTCGCCGTCCCTGGAGCCGGCCGGGCACTGTAGCTGGAACTCCGGCCATAGCCATACCCCTCCTGGCTATAGCTGCTCTGTCCATAGCCCCCTTGGCTGTAGCTGTTGGTTCCAAAGGCGTAATTGGGGGCCGCCTCCGTTTTGTCAATCAGCTCTGGGGAGATCTCCTCAATAAACCGGGAGGGCCGGTTGCTGGTGGTGCGGCCAAAGAGCATCCGCTGCCGGGCACAGGTGATATACAGCTCCTCCTTGGCCCGGGTAATGGCCACATAGCAGAGCCGCCGCTCTTCCTCCATCTCTTCAAAGTCGCCAATGGCCCGCATGCTGGGGAAGGTACCTTCCTCAGCCCCCACCAAGAACACCCGGGGAAACTCCAGCCCCTTGGCGCTGTGAATGGTCATCAGCACCACGGCGTCTGCATCCGGATCGCTGCTATCCTCTGCGGTGTAGAGGGCCGCCTCATCCAAAAAGCCCGCCAGGGACCCCTCCGGTTCCCGGGCTATGTAATCCAGGATGTTGGTCTTTAGCTCCCGGATGTTTTCAATCCGAGTGATATTCTCCTGGGTATCCTTCTCCTCCAGCGCCCGCAGATAGCCGGTCTTGTCCAACAAAAGGTCATAAAATTCATCCAAGGGCAGGGCCTCTTCCTGGTCCTGCAGCTCCTGGATCATGGCCACAAAAGCAGCGAGCTTGCCCTGGGCCGTGCGCAGCTCCGGATAGTCCCCGGCATGGCTGATCACGTCAAACAGGCTCCGCTCCTCCCGGGCGGCGATCTCCTGGGCCTTGTCTATGGTGCGCTGGCCGATGCCCCGCACCGGCACGTTGATGATCCGGGCCAGGCGCAGGGAGTCCGCCGGATTGCTCACCACACAGAGATAGGCCATCACGTCCTTGATCTCTGCCCGGTCAAAGAAACGCATGCCCCCCACCACCCGGTAGGGGATGCCGTTGCGCTTGAAGGCGTACTCCAGCCGGTTGGACTGGGCATTCATCCGGTACAGCACCGCATGGTCCCGCCAATTGTCCCCTTTTGCAAAATGGCCCATAATCGCCGCAGCCACATACTGGGCCTCGTCATTTTCATTCTGGGCTACATAGAGCTGAATTTTCTCCCCTGCGCTCTGCTCCGTCCACAGGGTCTTCTGTTTCCGGGAACTGTTGTTCCGGATCACCTCGTTGGCCGCCTGGAGGATGTTGCCGGTGGAGCGGTAATTTTGCTCCAAGCGGATGATCCGGGCATTTTTATACTGGTTTTCAAAATCCAAAATGTTGCGGATGGTGGCGCCCCGGAACTTGTAAATGCTCTGGTCGTCGTCCCCCACCACGCAGATGTTCTGTCGCCCGGCAGCTAAAGTAGAGGCCAGCAAATACTGCAGGTTATTGGTGTCCTGGTACTCGTCGATGAGCACATACTTAAACCGCTCCTGGTAATAATGGCGCACGTCCTCATACTCCAACAGTAGCCGCACCGTCATCAAAATCAGGTCGTCAAAGTCCAGGGCATCCGCCTCCCGCAGGCGGCGGCTGTACTCCAGATAGGCCTCCCCCACCTTGCGGCGGCGGATGTCGCCGGACTTTTCTGCAGCCTCGGCAAAGTCCTTGGCGGAGATCATGTCGTCCTTGGCCCGGCTGATCTGGCTCAAGACCTCCCGGTAGCCGTAGGTCTTCTCATCCATGTCCAAGTCCTTCAAAATCCGCTTCATCAAAGACTGGCTGTCCGCCGTATCATAGATCATAAAGTTGCGGCTGTACCCCAGGCGCTCGATGTCCCGGCGCAGGATGCGCACGCAGGCGGCGTGGAAAGTCATGGCCCACACGTCCAAAGCCGCCTCCCCCACCCGGGCTTCCAGCCGGGCTTTCAGCTCCCCGGCGGCCTTGTTTGTAAAGGTGATGGCGATAATCCGCCAGGGCTCCGCCGGCTCCACCTGGCAGAGAATCTTTGCCCGCTGTTCCAGCTCCGGCCGGGGGTTTTGGGCATAATCCTGCAGCAGCTGCAGCTCCGCCTCCCCATAGGCGGCGGGCACTTCCTCCGTATCGGAGCCCCGGCCGTATTGGATCAGGTTGGCGATGCGGTTGATCAGCACCGTGGTCTTGCCGCTGCCGGCCCCGGCCAAAAGCAGCAGAGGCCCCTCTGTGGCCATGACGGCCTGGCGCTGCTGGGGGTTTAGGCTGCCAAACTCCCGGGCGATCACCGCCTTACGGGCCGCTGCAAATTGTTTTTGAAATGCTTGATCGGTCATGTCCGTTGTCCTCTCTCATAAAAAACAAGGGCCTCGCCCTTTCTCGATGTATTATACTACATTTCCCCTCGGGGGTAAAGGCAAAAAAGCCGGGTGAGCTGGCTCTGTTGGGATAAACGAAGGGGGAGACGGATTCCCACGGCGGCCCCACAGGGCCGCCTCGGAATGACAAAGCTTGGAGAATTACCAGGGCAGGGCAGGCCGCACACACTTCTCCCTCCTGTCATTGTGCGCAAAAGGGACCCGCCTGATGGCGGGCCCCTTTTGCGTGGCAATCCGTTTCCCCTCGTCCCTCACGTCCCCTCGTGTCATTGCGAAGGCCGCAAAGCGGCCTGTGGCAATCCGTCTCTTTCGTCCCCAAATAAAAGGAGCCAGGCGGTTATCCCGCCTGGCTCCTTTTGTTATGTCCTATTTACTTGGTGAGATTCTCCACAAACCGCATCAG
>CAZXRD010000076.1:0-2521 GCA_964642465.1 uncultured Oscillospiraceae bacterium
GGTGGAGGTGTACCCGAAAAAACGGGGGATTTGCACGGTGGACCTGGTAATCAGCGGCCAGGGGGGCATGCCGGACGAGGATTTGCTGGAGGCGGTGGAGAGCCATATCCAGGAGATGCGGGAGATCTGTGTGGACGTCCAGGTGTCGGCGCCCAAGCCGAAGACGGTGGATGTGACAGCGGAGATCGATGTTGCAGCGGGCTACGAGGCGGAGGATGTCTGTACCCGGGCCAAAGCGGCCATTTCTGCACTCTTTGACGGGAAGCTCTTGGGCCAGGGGATGCTGGTGGCCCAGCTGGGCCACGCCCTGTACAGCCTGCCGGGGATCTACAACTATACCATCACGGCACCTACCGCCGATACGGCGGCCAGTCCCGGGGTATTGCCGGTGTTGGGGACTTTAAGCGTAACGGAGCGGGTGAGCTGATGGGATATATGGCGTATATGAAAGAGCTGCTGCGGCCCCTGGGCATCTATGAGCTGGGGACCGGGTTCGGCGCAGCGGAGCTGCAGGTGGAAGGGGCGGCCCTGGATCTCTGTGACGGGGAACTAACGCAGCTGCAACAGGAGATCGTGCTGCAAACGGCGGAAGATTACGGGCTGACCAATTATGAAAGCCTGTTGCCGGACTGCCCGGTATATCCGGATCTGGCCGCCCGGCGGCAGGGGCTGATGCAGCTTTTGCGCATGCCCCAGAGCAGCCCGACTTTGGCGGGCATAAACCAGAGCCTGCAGGCCTGCAGCATCCCGGCAATGGCCACAGAGTTGGAGCAGGTGGGCTATGTGCAGATCCATTTTCCAGGCTATACCGGAATGCCGGAGAATATGGAGCAACTGAAGACCCAGGTAGAAAAAATCCTGCCCTGCCATCTGGAGATTGTCTATGTCTACACCTACGCCACATGGAGCGTGTTGGAGGCGGCCTTTGCGACCTGGGGAGACATTGAGACGGCACAGATGACCTGGCAGGATATGGAGCGGTACACCGCCGATTCGGGACAAGGGGCCTAGGACGGGCATAGAATAAAACCGGCCGGCATTGCCGGCCCGGTAGAGAGATTTTTATTTGCCCAGTTCCTGGTTTCGCTTGCAGGCGGCAGCCACAGCGTCGATCACGGCGCTGCGGAAGGCCCGCTGCTCCAGGACGGAGACGCCGGCGATGGTGGAGCCGGCAGGGGAACAGACCATGTCTTTCAGCTGAGCGGGGTGCTTGCCGTATTCCAGAACCATGGCGGCAGAGCCCTGGACTGCAGCGGCGGCCAGGGTCATAGCCTGGTCCCGGGAGAGGCCGGCCTGGACGCCGCCGTCCGCCAGGGCCTCAATAAACAGATAGACGAAGGCGGGGGAACAGCTGGCCACCACAGTGGCTGGATCCATCAGGGATTCCGCCAGGCGGCTGGTGGTGCCGCAGGTGGCGGCCAGGGCCTCCACCTGGGCCAGGATGTCCTCAGATGCGCTGCCGTCGCCGGCGATGAGCATGACTCCCTTGCCGATGAAGGCGGGGTTATTGGGCATGATGCGGACAATGGGGATGTCCTCTATCCCGGCCATTTGGCGGATGGAGGCAATGGGGATGCCGGCGGCGATGGAGACCAGGGTGGGGGCCAATTTGGCCGCCGCCCGTTTCTGGAGCACCGGGGCGATCTCCGCCATGACCAGAGGCATGACCTGGGGCTTGACGCAGAGGAACAGGATGTCCGCCTGGGCGGCGGCATCCCCGTTGGAGCCGGCAGGGGTGCAGTGCAGCTCCTGACAGAGGCTCTGGACCAGGTTTGTGTTGGCGTCAGCCACCAGTATGTTTGCAGGATCGGTGCTGCGGCAGACGCCCCGCAAGATGGCGGAGCCCATGTTTCCGGCGCCGATAAAAGCGATTTTTGTTGCCATGGAGAATCCCTTCTTCCGTGATTTTTCTATAGGCACTATTATAAAACATTCCCAGAGAAAAAAACAGGCCCAATTTTCAGGGCGGCAGAGAGACGAAAGAGAAAGGGGCGGCGGATTTGCTGCAGAAACTCAAGAGCCGAAAATTTTGGATGGCGCTGCTGTCCGTAGCGGCGGGCGTGGTATATCTGATCACCGGCGACGGCGGACTGGAACAGGCGATTTTATCCATCGGCGCCATTGTGGTGCCGGTGGTGGTCTATATCCTTACCGAAGGGAAGGTGGACGCCAAAGCGGTAGAGCTGTCCGCTGATGCGCTGCAGGCTATCCTGGCGGAGCTGAAAAAAGGAGACGAAGAAAATGGATGAGCGGAAACGGATTGTGGAGATCGCACAGGGGGAGATCGGTGTGTCTGAACCCACGGGGGACGACAAATATATTGACGCCTACAGCGCCGCCACCGGTGTGGCTTTTGCCCGGACCTCGCCCTGGTGCCAGATTTTTGTCTGGTGGTGCGGGGACCAGGCGGGGGTCTCCCAGGACACCTTGCCCCTGACGGCCTCCTGTACGACAGCGATGAAGTGGTACAAGGACAAAGGCGTTTGGAAAGAGCGGGGGTCCTATGTGCCCCAGGCGGGGG
>CAZXRD010000076.1:2621-8224 GCA_964642465.1 uncultured Oscillospiraceae bacterium
ACACGCCGGCCTATTGGGAGAACAACTTGGATCAGGTGCAATACCTGGGAGAACTGCTGATTAAGGCCGCCAAGCGGCTGTAAGGAGAGAGGACCATGCGAGAGGACAACTGCCCCTGCGAGATGGTGAAGGAATTGAAAAAGACAGTGGATATGCACGAGAAACGCTTGGCGGAGGGGTCTACCCAGTTTGCGGTGATCAATACCAAGCTGAATGTGGTGCTGGGGGTGATCACCACGGTGGGGGTTGCCCTCTGCGGCGTGATTGTGAAACTGGTGTTTCACATGGGATAAAAGAGGAGGGGCCGTCCAGTGGGACGGCCCCTCCTCTTTTTGCCTTTTATTCTGGCAGGGGCCGGAACATAGAGGCCCCGTCCCAGCTGCACAGCAGCACGGGGATTTGGGTGCCGGGAATGGGCAGCATAGCCGGCTCCGACGGCACGGTGCCGTCCAGGACTTTTAAGGCACAGGCTTTTAGTTTGGCCACATAGGCATAGGCGATGGGGATGGTGCCATGACAGTTGCAAATGGTGTCATACATGGGGAGCAGGGCGGCCAGCTTGTCCAGGGTGGCGATGTAGTCTGGCAGGGAGCAGTCCTCCTTGTGCATGAAGATGGGCACATCCGCCACCACATCTCCGGAGAAGAGACAGCGGTTTGCCCGGTCCAGCAGCGCAATGCTGCCGGGGGTGTGGCCGGGGGTGTGCAGGACTTCCAGCTGGCGGCCGCCCAGATCAAAGACATAGCCGGCCTCCACAGGGATGAAATGGTCGGCAGTCCCCTTAAGCTGGGGGATCTCCGCCGGGTGGGCGTATACGGTGCCAAAAGCCCGGTTATAGGCGGTGTGGTCCCCGTGGTAGTGGGTGTTTGCCAAGAGGACAGGCAGATCGGTTAGGCTTTTTACGGCAGCGGGGATATCCACATCCCCGTGGCCGGTGTCCAAAAGCAGGGCCCGGTCCTGCCCGCAGATCAAGTAGGCGGCGGCGTCCGGTGTTAGGAGCCAGGTGTCCGGCGCTATTTTTTTCGGTTGAAATGCCATAGGAATTCCCCCTTTTTCTGTTTTCAGGCGGCAAGCTTTATGGCCGCCGGTTTTCTTTAAAACGCCGCCCAGCCGGCGGTGCGGGGATAGGGGATCACGTCCCGGATGTTGGGTACGCCGGTGAGGTACATTACCATGCGCTCAAAGCCCAGGCCGTAGCCGGCGTGGGGCACGCCGCCGTAGCGGCGGGTATCCAGATACCAGCTGTAGGCGCTCTCGTCCATGTCCAGTTCCGCCATGCGGGTCTGCAGCCGGTCCAGGCGATCTTCCCGTTGACTGCCGCCGATGATCTCGCCTACGCCGGGGACTAAGCAGTCCACGGCGGCCACGGTGCGCCCGTCCTCGTTGGCCCGCATGTAAAAGGCCTTGATTTCCTTGGGGTAATCGGTGACAAATACAGGCCGGCGGCAGTGTTCCTCTGTGAGATACCGCTCATGCTCGGTCTGCAGGTCCCGGCCCCAGGCCACCGGGTACTGGAAGCGGCGGCCGCTCTTTTCCAAGATCTCCACCGCCTGGGTGTAGGTGAGGAGGTCAAAGTCCGAGTTGGCCACAAATTCCAGCCGCTGGATCAGGCCCTTGTCCAAAAAGCGGTTTAAGAACTCCAGCTCCCTGGGGCAGGTCTCCAGGGCGTCTTTCAGGATATACTTAATCATGGCCTCCGCCACTTCCATGTCCCCATCCAGATCACAGAAGGCCATCTCCGGCTCCACCATCCAAAACTCAGCGGCATGGCGCTGGGTATTGGAATTTTCCGCCCGGAAGGTGGGGCCAAAGGTGTATACATCCCCGAAAGCCACGGCGAAGGTCTCCGCCTCCAGCTGGCCGGAGACGGTGAGGCCGGTGGCCTGGTGGAAAAAGTCCTGAGTGAAGTCGCAAGCCCCGTTGGCCATCGGCGGATCCACCGGGGGCAGGGCGGTCACCCGGAACATCTCCCCAGCCCCCTCACAGTCGCTGGCGGTAATGATGGGCGTGTGGAGATAGAGAAAGCCCCGGTCCTGGAAAAACCGATGGATGGCCATGGCGGCCTGGGAGCGGATGCGGAACACCGCCCGGAACAGGTCGGTCCGAGGGCGCAGATGGGCGATGGTGCGGAGAAACTCCACGCTGTGCCGCTTTTTCTGCAGGGGATAGCCTGCCGCCGTCTGGCCCAGAATTTCTACGGAGGCCGCTGTCAATTCAAAGGGCTGACGGGCCGCCGGCGTGGGTTTGAGGACGCCTGTGCAGCAGACGGCGCTGTGGGTGCCCAGGTGGGCGATTTCCCCGTAGTTGGGCAGGGCCTCGGCGGTGCAGACCACCTGCAGGCTGTCAAAACAGCTGCCGTCGTTTAAAGATAGAAAGGCAAAGCCCCCCATATCCCGCACGGACCGCAGCCAGCCGCAGACGGTGATGGTCTGCCCGGCGAGGGCCGCTGGGTCTTGAAAAAGGGTCTTGATCTTGGTTCGTCTCATATTTATACCTCCGAAAAGGTGAAATTATCCGCAATACCACTGGAGCACATCGTCCAGGGGCTTTCTGGGCCGGAGCTTGGGGGCGCAGTCCGCCACGCCCAGGGCCAGGGCGGAGACCAGCTCCTTGTCGCTTTGGCCAACCATATCGGCCACCTGGCCGGCGACGGGGACCACATCCCGGATCCACAGGCTGCCCAGCCCCAAATCCGTGGCCCGCAGGCACATATTCTCTATGCAGGCGCCAATGGACAGGTGGTCGGAGAGCCGCCAGGCCTCCTCTTTTGGCCGGAAGACCAGGATGAGTACCGGCGCCTGGCGGATGACACCGGCGGACAGAGGGATGCTGGGGGACAGGGCCTGTCCGTCGCCTGCAGCGGCGCAGGCGCACATCCAGTCTGCCACCTGGTCTTTATCCGCCCCCTGGAGGACGACAAAATACCAGGGCTGCCGGTTTTTCCCCGAGGGGGCCAGCCGGCCGCAGTCTAGGATGTCTGTAATTTGTTCCCGAGGGACAGGCATATCCTGATAGTGGCGGATGCTGCGCCGGTCTTCTATAGCCTTTCTTGTCTCCATCGTGTTCGCTCCCAACTGGGCTGCCCTGTGTGCCTGGCAGCAGGTGTATGGGGCCGGAAACCCATATATTTCAATTATATCGGAGATTTTACCCCTTTGCAACAGGCTTGAAAACTGGGGAGCGGTGTGATACCATAATTATACACTGTATGTTTTTGGAGAAATTGGGGGCATCTATGAAGGAAAAGGGGAAAAAGCACATAAGCTGTCGGGTGGCTGCTCTGGTCCTTGTATTGGCCCTGGTGCTCGGCACCAGCGCTCTAGGCGCTGTTTTGGGGGAGCCGATCCACGGCTGGGAGACGGGACTGGCCACCGGGGTGCGCTTAGCCGGCGGGGTCTATTGGACCAGCGCAGATTATCGGGCAGAAAATTATATTACATATACCCCCAATGGGTCGGTCGTACCGGTGGTGGCCTATGGGTCCAAGGTCTGCGGCGTGGGCAGTTTTGCATCCATGGCGGCAAGCCTCACCCAGCAGGGCTATCGGGTGATCGGCGGCATCAATGGGGACTATTACAATACTGGTACGGCGCAGCCTTTGGGCCTGGTAGTTTCAGAGGGGCGCCTGCTCTCGTCTGACGGGGGGCATTGGGCCCTGGGGTTCCGGTCTGATGGCAGCGCCTTTATCGGTCGGCCCAATATGGACATGCAGGTGGTGATCAACGGGGTCCCCTACGAGATTACCCAGTTTAATAAAGTGCGGGACAACCGGGGCTTCGCCCTGTTTTCAGAGGATTTTGCCGCCACCACCAAAAACAGCTTGCCTGGTTGGGATGTGATTTTAACCCTAGATGCCGGGGCGCTGACCATGAACTGTGACCTGACCTTTACGGTGGACTGGGTGCGGGAGTCCGAGGGGGCTCTGGATTTGCCGGCGGGGAAATATGTGCTCTCCCTGCAGAAGGGGGTGGACAGCTGGTGGTCCGACGCCGTTTTGTCCCTGGAGCCAGGGGACAAAGTGGAGATTTCCATTCACAGCGACAGCATTTGGGATGAGGCGGCCTATGGGATCGGCAGTCTGTATAAGCTGGTGACCAACGGCCAAGTTGTAGCCGGGCTGGAGGCCGGCGCAGCGCCCCGCACGGCGGTGGGCATCAAGGCGGACGGCAGCCTGGTGTTTTACACGGTGGACGGGCGGCAGCCGGGTTACAGTGTGGGCGCCTCAATGACCCAGGTGGCAAAACGCCTGATAGAGCTGGGCTGTGTAGAGGCCTGCATTATGGATGGCGGCGGTTCCACCAGTTTAAACGCCATGTACATAGGGGACAGCTCCCTCTCCCAGGTCAACAAGCCTTCCGGCGGGTACCAGCGGTCGGTGGCGAACTATATTATGTTGGTGGCCCCGGATACTACGCCCCAGCTGGCCAGCCAGCTGGCCATTTACCCGGTGGACACGGTGGCGCTGGCGGGGACAGCGATCCAGTATACAGTCCGGGCGGCAGACAGAAATGGTTTGCCGGCGGCATTGCCGGGCAGCTTGCACTACAGCGTGACGCCGGGCCTGGGCAGCATCTCTGCAGACGGTCAGCTGACCGCCTCCGGGGCGGGCAGCGGCACGGTCACCGTCAGCAGCGCCGGCCTTACCAGCGGCACGGCCAGTTTGACCGTGGTGGAGGAGCCGGATCAGATTTGGGTCTATAGACAAAACGGCGTGGAACTTGCCCAGCTGGTGATTGAGCGGGGCGAGACGGTGGATCTTGCGGCAAAGGCCATGTATCGGCACCTGAATTTGGTCAGCGACGATACCTGCTTTACCTGGCGGGTGGTAGGGAGCATCGGCTCTGTAGACGAAGATGGCACCTTTACCGCCGCCAACCGGAAAGGGAGCGGCAGCATTATTGTGTCCGCCGGCGGCTGCAGCGCCACCATCCCAGTTTTTGTGACGGAGACAGATCCCAGCTGGTCGAATCCCTTTCAGGACGTGAGCATGGCGGACTGGTATTATGAGGCGGTGCGGTATGTCCAGCGCCACGGCCTGCTCACCGGGGTGACGGCGGACAGCTTTTGTCCGGATATGCCGATCACCCGGGGCATGCTGATGACGGTGTTGGGCCGGCTCTACGAATACAGCGGCGGCACCGTGCCGGATGTAGACTGCACGGCTTTTGCGGATGTGGCCCCCGGCAGCTACTACGCCAAGTATATCCAATGGGCCAACCAGGCGGGCATCGCCCAGGGCACCGGCCAGGGCTTTTCACCAGATGCTCCTGCCACCCGGGAGCAGGTCTGCACCTTCCTGGTGCGGTATATGCAGTACATAGGCAAAACGCCCGCTGCGCAATACAGCAGCCTCTTTAGCGATCATGCGTCCATCAGCGATTATGCGGTGGAGGCGGTGTATATCCTGACAGAGGCCGGCGCTATCCAGGGGGTGGGCGGCAACCAGGTGAACCCCCAAGGGTTGGCCAGCCGAAGCCAGGTGGCGGCTATTTTGATGCGGCTGGACCTGCTATAAAACGATGAAAATTTCCCTCCTAAGTCGGGAGGGAAATTTTTTTCAAAAATTCTTGAAAAAGGGCTTTACAAAAACAATAATAAATGCT
>CAZXRD010000077.1:0-8211 GCA_964642465.1 uncultured Oscillospiraceae bacterium
AGCTGATTCGTAATCAGCAGGTCAGGTGTTCGAGTCACCCCACCAGCTCCAGCTCGTCGCAAGCGTCATATCGCTTGCGACGAGCTTTTTCATTTCATGACGAAGCTCATCGCACGCTCATTCTGCTGCTCCTCGCTTCCAAACCGCAACCGCTGTGCTGGGTTGCGGCTTGGGGCCGCCGCTTCGCAGCGGTTTTTGTCCCATTCCAAAAAAGAAGGGCATCCAATTGGATGTCTTTCTTCTTGGGTTCCGGCGGCCAAGGGCCGCCTATACTCTTTTGGATTTCAATGCTCGGCGGAAGTGCATTCCGCCTGCGCCGAGGTTTTGCCTGCGGCAAAACACTCGTACGGCGTAAAAGCGGCGCAGTTCAGAAAGGCCGTTGGAGGGAGTTAATATGCAGGGGATAAAAAGCAAAAAGACCGCCGCACCATTCGGTGCGGCGGTTTTCCTTTGGAGCAATGATCAATATTTGGCTGTGTCCTTTATACACGGATCAAGGGCATTCCTAGGGCAATGTACCGGTTATACAATTTATCACTTAGCTCTTTGCCCGTAATCACAAGTTCGACTTGGGTGTAATCCCAAAGGTGGAAGAAGGCGGCGCAGTTAAATTTCTCGTGGTCACATAGCACGATGCTCTGGCCTGCACACTGGACAAGATAGCGCTTGATATCTACTTCCTCTGTGTTGGTGATCATGAAATCCCCAGCCGGCGTCACTGCATCGATACCGGTAAAATAGGTATCCACGTGAATCTGTTGGATGTTTTTTTGGGCCAGAAACCCGGTCAAGGTGTAATAACCTTTGCGCAGGACGCCGCCTGTCGTAATAACCGTGCAGTCTTCCTGCGCATTTAACATACTGGCAATTAGGACATCATTGGTCGCTATTTTTAAAGATTTCATTTTCCGCAGCCCACTGCACATTTCAAAGACAGTGGAACTAGAGTCTAAGAAAATGCTGTCATTTTCCTTGACATATTTACAGGCTTCTTGGGCA
Organism: uncultured Oscillospiraceae bacterium; assembly: GCA_964642465.1. Taxonomy (GTDB): domain Bacteria; phylum Bacillota; class Clostridia; order Oscillospirales; family Oscillospiraceae; genus CAZXRD01. Next base: position 1,000 of record CAZXRD010000077.1, read on the forward strand.
ATGCGCATTTTCTCCTCTGCATTGCGCTGCCGTTTTTCCGTATACGGTTGCTCAAAAACAGATGCGGTGGATGCCAGCACGACGCCACCCCGGATGCGTTCCACCAATTTTTCCTCTTCCAATTGCTTGAGGCAGCGGCGAATGGTAGCAGAGGATGTATGCAGCATGGTAGCCAGTTCGTTAATATTCCCATACTTATTTCGTATCACGTATTCCCGAATGATATCCAGCCGTTCCGCATGTAGCATATATCCTACTCCCTTGTATTGAGCTATCGTTCTACTATATTATACCATGCCAGCTTTTAAAGCAAAGGGGGAATCAAAGTTTTTTTATAATTTTCTGCAAGTATTCTATACTTTTTTCTAAGGCAACGTCTTGGGAGGGACGCTGGAATACTTCTACGCTAAGCCAACCGTCATATCCAATATGTTTTAGAGCAAGTAAAAATTGGTGAAAATCCAGCTTTCGATTTCCAGGATACAGGCGGTTGCTGTCCACAAGATGAACGTATGTGACCAGCTCCTTAGCGTCATAAATGCTCTGGACCATATCCATATCTTCGATATACATATGGTTGCTGTCCAGCATCAGCTTGCAGGCGGGCTCATGGATCTCTTGTACAGCTGCAATCCCTTCCTGGGTGGTGTTGATGTAGTTGATTGCAATGGAATTCACCGGCTCCAGCGCCATGATCACACCTTTTTCCCCGGCATACCGGGCCACCTGGCGCATACCGTCAATGGAGCGTAAGCGGCATCCCTCCGGATCTTCGCCCCAGATATAGCCGCCCCGCACCCGGCCGATATTGATTTGCGCACCGAAGCTGGCTGCTACATCCACGGCCGCCTTACAGCGGTCTATGGCTTCCTGCCGGATGTGTGTATCCGGATGGGAGAAACACACATTCCCTTGTCCAAATACCTCGCCCGTACAGACCATGGGGATCTCTAAGCCGTATTTCTGCGTCAACGCCTGCAGCTTGGGGACGTCGATTTTTTTAGGGTCGCAGACCATTAGCTCTGCGCCTTCGTATCCACAATCCCGCAGCCGCAAGAAGGCATGCTCTAAATCCCCCTGATAGGCCGTCACACTGGGGGAAATCGCCACATCAGGCGTGGCCACTTGATAGCAAAGGCGCATTTATCTCTCTCCTTTTTATACCTTGCCGGCAGCATGGCCGCCGGCTATTTTGCCTGCAGTTTTTTGCACCAGGCGGCGATGTCCGCCGGCGTCAGGTGGTACATTTCATAGAGCTTGTCCGCATTGCCGGAACGGCCAAATACATCCATAAGGCCAAGCCGCAGCAAATGCGTCGGCGCAAACTCGCAAAGCACTTCGGCCACGGCGCCGCCCAGGCCACCTAGCACAGTATGGTCCTCTACGGTAAGAATGCCGCCCGTCTCCTTTGCAGCAGCTATGATGGCGGCTTTGTCAATGGGTTTGATGGAGTACATATCAACCACCCGCACGTCCATGCCGTCTTCCGCTAAAAGCTTAGCCGCTTCTAAAGAGCGCCAGACCATATTGCCACAGGCAAGGATGGTGCAATCTTTTCCGCTCCGCAGCATCTTGCTGCCGCCAAGGGGGAAGGAGGCCCCTGTTTCATAGAGTTCCGGTGTTGGATCTTTGCCCAAGCGCATATAACTGGGCCCGTTGTAAGCGGCGATCTCCCGGGTGATGGCACGGGTGCATAGGGGTGTGGACGGGGCAAACACGGTCATATTTGGCAGGGCCCGCATGATGGCAATGTCCTCGATGCCCTGGTGCGTGCCGCCGTCCCCGCCGGTTTCCAGGCCGGAATGCGTGCCCACCACATTGACATTCAAATTGGCATAGCAAATGGAGTTGCGCACCTGCTCCACCGCCCGCATGCAGGTAAATACGCTAAACGTTGTGGCAAACGGGATCTTCCCCTGGAGCGCCATGCCGGCGGCCACACCCATCATGTTCTGCTCGGCGATGCCGCACTGGACAAATTGGCCCGGGACCTGATCACGGCACACGATCGTGCCTGTGGACTTGCAGGCGTCTGCGTCTAGAATAACAATGGCAGGGTTTTCTTTGGCCATGTCTGCAAGGGTTTCCCCATAGGCAATCCGATTTGCGATCATAGTGTTCCACCTCCCAGTTCCTTTTCAATCTGCGCCCACTGCGCATCGGAGGGGGCGCCCCCATGCCAGGCGGCCTGCCCTTCCATAAAAGAGACCCCTTTGCCCTTGATGGTATTGGCGACAACCATAGTGGGAATGCCGTCCGGCTGGTTGGGGATCCCATCGAAAACCTGCATCAGGGCCTGGACATCGTGGCCGTCCACTTCAATCACATGCCAGCCAAATGTACGGAACTTGCCGCAGATATCCCCCAGACTCAGGATATCCGCTGTTGTGCCGCACATCTGCACCTGGTTGTTGTCCAGGATTGCCACCAGATTCCCCAGCCTGCGCTGGGGGGCCAACATCAGGGCTTCCCAGTTTTGCCCCTCCTGCAGTTCGCCGTCACCCAACAGGCAATAGGTCTTGTAAGTCTTCCCGTCCATTTTGCCAGCCAGGGCACAGCCGACAGCTATGGAGAGGTTTTGGCCCAAAGAACCCGACACGCTTTCACAACCCGGGACTTTGGGATTGGGCGTTGCCTGGAGCATCCCGTCGTGCAGGCGGAGATGCAGCAATTCGTGAATATCAAAAAATCCCCGGTGGGCCATGGCGGCAAACAACATGGGTGCGGCGTGCCCCTTGCTGAGGAAAAACCGGTCCCTGTCTTCCCACTTTGGATTTTGCGGATCGATCTTCAGGGTGTGGAAGTACAGCACGGTGAGAATCTCTGCCGCAGACAGGCATCCGCCTGGATGGCCGGACCCCACTGTATAAATGGCCTTTAGCGTATCGTAGCGCAGGGTGTTTGCCAAGGCTTTCAATTCTTCGGCGGAATACATGAAAACGCCCCCTTTCTGTTTTGTGCGCTATCCCCGAATCTCTCTTACTTTTTCCATGAAGGCCTTTACATTCTTTGGGTCTACGGCGTTTTCAAACTTCCCATCTACTTTGAAGGTGGTGCCCACAACAGCGCCGTCTGCATAGGTGAGCTGCCGCTCGATATTGTCTAGACGGCAACCCGTGTTACAAAAGACAGCCGTGTCTGGGACAACCGCTTTGACCCTGTAAAGGATCTGGGAGTCTGTCTCTGCGCCGGCTGTTAGACCGGAGACGCAGAGCGCATCCGGTTTGTGGTTGAATACCGTTGTTTTGGCGATCTCCTCAATGCTGCGATCTGCCAGGTATTTGGCCGCTTCCGGCACGATGTTGAACAGGAGCTTCAAATCCTTGCAGCAAACTTCCTGCTTGTGGCGGGCCACTTCGCCGGCATTGGTGTTCCACAGGCCAAAATCGCTGGCATAGACGCCGGACATAATTTCCCGGATAAAAAGGGCGCCTGTGGCGGCCGCCAGATCGATGGAAGCATAGGGATCCCAAAGGACATTTACGCCAAAGGGGACACGGATCTCGCTTTTTAATTCACCAATGATCCGCGCCATAGCAGCACTGGTCACAGGCCGTACACTGGTCAGATAGGGCAGACTGAATTCGTTGGAAAACATTACTGCATCTACACCGCCGTCCTGCAGGCCCCGCAGGTCATGACGGGCCATCTCTATGACCCAATCCATCCCCTTTTCTTCATCGTAGCCAGGGTCGCCGGGCATGGCCCGCATATGACACATAGCGATGATCGGCTTTTCCACGCCAAACATCTCTTTGATCCACTGGATACTCATCATTCCATATTTCTCCTTTATGTAGTTACTGTAGCTTCCTCGAAAAGCAGGTTTCCGTTCCCTCGGTGCAGGGTGCGACAGCGGTCTGCGTCAATATCTGGAGACCGGAAAGTCCGCCCCAATTGTGGTTACCATTTTAGACACCAAGTCCGCCAACGCCTCTATATCTCCAATTTCTGCGCTTTCAGACGGGGTGTGGGTATAGCGGGCAGGGAAGCCCATATCCAGGCAGCCAACATAGTTGGATTCCATTTGGACATATGCCGTATCCGTCAGCATGCCCAAGGAGGCAAACTCCTGGAGTGGAATCCCATATTCCTGCGCACATTTCAGGGCGTGTTTATAGAGGCCGGCATGTCCGATGCAGCCGTTCAATGTGCCCCGGCCATGGAAATTGTATAGCCCTACAGCAGCGCCTTTTCCAAACCCCACATCGTATTTTCCGGCGAGATCCGGCGTGTCCCCGCACATGACAACGTCCATGCCGATGGCAAGATCCGGCTGAATGGCCCGTGCGGCAAATACAGCGCCACGGATGTTAAACTCCTCCCAGACCGTGCCCACCAGGTAAATCGTTGCATCATGTTTTTGGGTAGAAATCTGCTCGGCAATGGATACGAGCGCAGCGCAGCCGCAGCGATTGTCTACCGCTGTCCCACAGATACGGCCATGCTGCAGGTCGTAAAAATTCGGCTTGTAGATGGCCGGACATCCGACATGAATGCCGGCTGCTTTGACCTCCTCATCAGAGGCTGCGCCAATGTCTATAAATAGGCTGGTTACCACGTCAACCTTGTATTTCTCTTCAGCCGTGGCCTGGTGGTGGGATTTTACGCCGATTACACCGGTTGTATAGTTGCCATCGATGCCCCGAATAGACAATTTCAGTGCGGGCAGGACCTTTTCTGGGATACCACCCATACGATCCACTTGAATCAATCCGTTTTTTTCAATTTTCCTTACAATGAACCCCAACTGATCAAGGTGGGCAAATACCATGATGGTTGGCGCCTGGGGATCTTCACCAGGGAATGCCGCAATCACATTTCCAGCACGGTCGATCTTTACATCTGCGGCATATGCCTCCAAATGCGCCTTCATGGCATACGCCATTTTTTCTTCATAGCCGGACGGGGCTTCCAGCAGCATAAATTCTCGGGCCAAATCGTGTATATTTGTTTTCATTTGCGTTCAATCCCCTTTAACAACCAACAAATCGTGCTTGTTTGGCTCGCCATCCGATCAGGCCCGGTATTCCAGGCCTGATCGGGGCGGCCTCTTTTCAAAAGGTACAGTTTCTAAAAAATACAGCCGCAGAATTTTTGATTAATGGTTAAACGTTGTGTACGCTTCGGCATCGGCCTCAACCTCTGCACGGTCCCAGTCATTGGCGCCTGCGATGTAGTCGTTGGTGAAGCATTGATCCAGCGGGATCTCTGCGCTGACGATGTCATAGGCCACGTAGTCGGCCATCAGCGTCTCCCAGCGGTCCGCCGCATGCTGGCCTATGGTCTGGCTGGTCATCGTCTCTTCTCCGCCCATGGCGGGGATCAACATGGTCTCCACCAGCTCTGTAGCCGTGTCCAGATCAAAGGTCAGGGAGGTCCACTCGGTCAGGATGATGTCTGCTGCGGCCCGGGGATTGCAGTAGCAGAAATACATGCCCTTGCAGATGGCACGAAGCATGGCTTCCGTTGCGTCTGGGTTGTCGGCAATGAACGAGGTGGAAGCAATGAAGGAGTTGGAGGCGGATTTGTATACGTCTTCACCGGAGATGAAGCGGATATCATACCCCTCAGAGAGCCACTGCTGCCATTCGCCATCCCAGGTCCAGCAAGCATCTACTGTACCGGCGACCAACTGCTGGATACGAGAGTCTGTCACCGGGGTCAGGGTAACGGAATCCAGATCTACACCAGCCGCTGCCAGAATGGGGTTCAGCTGGTTTGCCGTTGTAGCGCTCATGGTTGCAAAATTAGCGCCTTCCAGATCTGCCCAGGACTGATATTCGCTGTCGGCCATAACAGCCACGCCAAAAATGTCTATGGGATATGCCTGGAAAACAGAGATCACGTCCATCCCGCTGTCAATGCCCGCAGCGGTCAAATGGGGGCCGGGGAGGGACATAGTCACCTGGCCTTCTGCCACCATGGTGGTTGCAGAAGAGGAGTAGCTCTGCTCGCAAGTGAAGGTTAGGCCTTCGTCTTCAAAGTAGCCCATGGCATCAGCAACAGCTATGTACCCATACAGCATACTCTCATAAGCAGAGGCAAATCCAATGGAAACCGAGGTAACTCCGGAGCCGTCAGGTGTATTGGCGCCATCGTCGTCGTTTGAGCCGCATCCAGTTAAGGCGCCCAGCAGTAAGATGCATACCAGGATGAGAGATAGAACCTTTTTCATTAACGTAACCTCCTTATTTTTTAAAATTTCCTATTTGATCAACCATGCTGGAAACGATTTTGCGACTATGCGAAATACTGCGGCCGTATCTATCGCACATCTGTCTTGCTTTGTCCATCTTCAGCACGGAAACAGCGCCTTTACTTATATCGCTTAACCACAAAGTGTTCCAGGCTGTTTATAATCAGATAGAAGGCGACGCTGATCACAACCATGGTCACCACATAAGCAAAGCAAATATCAATGCGCAGGAACAAGCTGTAATAGGAGACCCATCTGCCAATGCCGGCGGTGGAGCACAGGAGCTCTGCGCCGACAGCCGAAGTTGTTGCAAAAATGGTTGCCAAACGCATGCCGGTGAATACATTGGGGAGTGCAGATGGGATTAGCACTCGGAAAAACGTCTGTAGTTTTGTAGCCCGCAGCGATTGCATCAGTTCGTACCGCTCCTGGGAGACGTTGCGTACCCCGGTCTGTGTAGACAGCATATTGATTGGAAAGGAGGAGAGAGCGACAGCCGCCACCTTCAACGATATGCCAAACCCTAACTTCAGCATCAGGAGCGGGATCAAGATCATCTGCGGCGTACAAATGAGAAAGACCACATAGGGGCTGATCGCACGGTTTAAAAATGCGTTGCTGGTAAAGATCAGCGCCACGAGGATGCCGACGGAGACGCCGATCACATAGCCGTATAGTATTTCTTGTATGGTTATGCTGCAGGCCTCTAATATCTCCGGCGCATTGGCGATCCAGGCCCGTATAATGGCGCTGGGGCCTACCAGGACATAACTTGGCACGTCAAAAAATACGATTGCCCACTCCCATAGGAGAAACAGGATCAAAAACACCAACACAGGGGAAATCCCATAAATAAAATTCAAAATGGGTTTTCGCTGCTTCATTTTCACCCGCCCCTTTCACTTGATCGTTGACAAATCGATTTCACCGATCAACTGGGTAACCTGATTTTCGTAGTCCATAAACTGATCGGTCACTGTACAGTCCAAAGTCCTTGGGTAGGGGATGTCAAT
>CAZXRD010000078.1:0-2972 GCA_964642465.1 uncultured Oscillospiraceae bacterium
GTGTCCGGGAAATGGGAGTTGCCCCCGTCAATGATGATGTCCCCTGGGGATAGCAGCGGAATCAACTGGTCAATCATATCATCTACCGCCGGGCCGGATTTCACCATCATCATGACCTTCTTCGGTGTCTCCAGCTGGCTGACCAGTTCCTCCAGGCTATAGGCGCCCAGGATGTTTTTCCCTTTGGCCCGCCCCTCTACAAACCGGGTCACTTTCTCTGTGGTCCGGTTATATACGCTTACGGTAAAGCCCTTGCTCTCCATATTCATCACCAGGTTCTCGCCCATAACTGCAAGCCCGATGACACCAATATCCGCTTTCTTCATTTTTTCCTCCCATAGCTCATGAAATTTTCTGATTTTTTACCGTTTCACCCGGGCATTTCCCTTATAAATGCTCCAAACCTGCTCTTCATCTGCGGGAGAGGCATAGTCTGTGAGCACGGTGGTGGCCAAGACGCCGGTGGCCCAGCCGAATTGCAGGCATTGCTCCGGCGCCCAGCCCCGGAGCAGGCCGTACAACAGGCCGCCTACAAATCCGTCGCCGCCGCCGATGCGGTCTAAGACCTGAATTTCCCGGGGCTGTTCCACATACCAGGCATCCTCCGCCAAGAGGATCGCCCCCCAATTGTGGACATTGGCGTTTAAGACCTCCCGCAGGGTGGTGGCAAAACAGGAAACCTGGGGATACGCCGCCTGGACGTCGGCAATCATCGCCTGGAACCCCTGGATTTTTGCCGACAGGTCCTTGCCGCCGGCCTCCGGCCCCGGCACTCCCAAGGCCAGCTGAAAATCCTCTTCATTGCCGATGAGGATATCCGACATGGCCGCAATCTCCCGGAAACTGCGCAGCAGTTCCGCCTCCCGGCCCACCCAAAAGCTGGCCCGGTAATTTAAATCAAAGGAGATCTTGGTCCCGTTGGCCTTGGCCATGTGGGCCACTTCCAGGCAGCACTTTGTGGTCTGCTGGGACAGCGCCGCAATGAGCCCGGAGAGGTGGAGGATGGCGCAGCCCTCTTTCTCAAACAGGGTCTTTAGATCGAAGTCCCCTGCATCTAAGGTGCAGCCCACCTCCCCGGCCCGGTCATTCATCACCCGGGGGCCCCGGAGCCCATAGCCGCTGTCTGCAATATTAAATTGGTGCCTATACCCCCAGGGGCCGCCCTGGGGCACATCCGGCCCCTCGTATTCGATGCCCCGCTTCCGCAGCTCGCTTTTGATAAATGCCGCAATGGCGCTGTCCTGTACAAATTTCGTCAGCACCTTCGTCCTGCGGCCCAGCGCTGCGCTCACATTGAGCACATTGGTCTCGGCGCTGGTGGATTTCATCTCATATATGCCGCTGATCTGCACCGGCTGCCGGTCCATAGGGGTAATGCGCACCCCCATGCTGCTGAGGGAAACCAAGTCGTATTTCGCATCTTTTAACAGTTCCATTTTTACACCTGCTTTGTCGTATCAAAATAGTGGACGGCATTTCTATAGCAAATATCCCGGACCATCTCTCCCAGGGTCTCCATGTGGTCGGGGAACCCGCCCTCCTCCACATAGGCCCCCAGCTGGCTGCACAAAATCCGCCGGAAGAAGTCATGCCGGGTAAAGGAGGTGAGGCTGCGGCTGTCTGTGAGCATACCCACAAACCCCGGCAGGCCGCCGGTCTCCATAAGCGCCGTCAATTGGGCTTGAATGCCTCGGACGCTGTCATTAAACCACCAGGCGTTGCCCAACTGGACGTAGTAGGGGGCCTTGCCGCAGCAGAAATTTACCGCCATGGTGGCCACGCCCCAGTAATCCCCGGGATGGATGGGATATAAGATGGTCTTCGGCAGCCCCTGGGCCTGGTCCATGGTGTCCAGCAGACGCCCCAGCTGCGCCATGGGCAGGCAGTCCCCAATGGAATCCCCGCCGGCGTCCCGACCCAGCGTCTGGAGCAGCCGGGTGCTGTTGTTCCGCAAAACGCCCATATGCAGCTGCATCACCACCTGATGGGCGGTGTACAGCCCTGCCAGCTGCACCAGCAGATAGGTCTGGTAAGCGGCCAGGTCGTCCGGCGCTACGGGCACGCCCTGCAGCCGGTTTTGCAGCGCCCGGTTGGCCTTGTCCCGGTCCGGCGGGGCAAACCGCAGAGGTTCCAGCCCGTGGTCCGCCACGACACAGCCCGCCGCTTGAAACCGGAGAAACGCCTGCCGGAGTCCGGCCCAAAGATCGTCTATATCACAAATGGCCAGCCCCTCCCGCTGTTCCAGCGCCTGGAGAAAGGCCGGAAAGCCCGCATCCTCCAGCTTTAAGGCGCCATCCGGCCGGAAGGACGGCAGCATTTGAAAAGCCGCCCCCTCCTGTTGCAAGCGCCGGTGCCAGATCAGATCATCGGTGGGGCTGTCCGTGGTGCAAACCGTGGTCACGTGAGACCGTTGAATCAGCGCCCGGGCTGAAAATTCGTCGCCCTGGAGCATCTCGGTACACCGGTCATAGATGGCGCCGGCGTTTTCCGCCGTCAACGGACTATGGACATCGAAATACGTTTTAAGTTCCAGGTGCGCCCAATCGTAAAGGGGGTTGCCTATGAGCTTTTCCATAACCTGGGCAAAGCGGATAAATTTCTCCCGGTCCGGCGCCGGACCGGTGATATAGGCCTCCTCTACCCCTGCTGCCCGCATGGCCCGCCACTTGTAGTGGTCATGGGCCAGCCAAAGCTCCGTCAGGTTTTGAAACTTCTTATCCTCATAAATTTCTTTGGGATCCAAATGGCTGTGGTAGTCAAAAATCGGCATATCCTTTGCATAGTCGTTATAGAGCCGCTGCCCCACAGCGTTATGAATCAGAAAATCCGCACCGCAAAATGTTTTCATACAAATTCTCCTGCCTGTAACGTCCTGCTGCAGCCGCTCCTACGCCTGAATCTTGACTTCCTTTTCCACGGCCTCCAGGGCCAGACGCATGGAGGCAAAGACGTGGTCTTGCGTCATGGCCGTC
>CAZXRD010000078.1:3072-8210 GCA_964642465.1 uncultured Oscillospiraceae bacterium
TGGCCGTCACCGTGGCGGATTTCGCCCCGGTATAAGACAGAAACTGTTCAAACTGGTGGCTGCCGATGTCGTTTAAGATCTCCCCGTTTTGTACCGGGTCCCAGAACCAATCGGGCCGGCTGGCCTTGTTCAGCCGGTGGGGGGCCAGGATGGTCACATGGAGCACCCGGCCCAAAACGCCCTGGTCAATCAGCTGCTGGGTAAATACGGCGCTTTCCACATGGATGCGCTCGCCAAAATAGATGGCGTATTTGCGCCCGGTGCGCTGGACCGCCGCCTGTACCGCCTCCAGCTGGGCAAAGGTGGTCATCCCCGGCTTGTCGGAAAAATAGTCCTTTCCGGCCGCCAGGACCCGCAGGCCAATTTCCGCCCGGTTACAGGGGATGGCCGCCGAGGCCACCAGACGAATCTCCGGATCTGATAAAATCTCCTCTTCACTGGCCGCCACTTTTGTCCCGGGATACCGCTCCAAAAAGGCCTGGAGCAGGCCCGCATCTTCCTCATAGACCGATTTCAGGGTGGCTCCTGTCTCCAACAAGCCGTTGCACATGGCGTAAATGTGTCCGTGGTTTAGCCCTACGGCCGCAAAGCAAAACTCCCCGGGCCCCACAATCTTCTCTGCATTTGCAGAGGTGGGGGCGTAATGCATACCGTCTGCTTTTTGTGTCATGGGTCCCCCTCCTTACAGTGTGCCGCCCACCTGGATGCGGTTGTCCTTAAAATCATCTACGCTGACTGTTTTCTCATGGAATTTCACCGCATGGGCCACGACGCCCGCCTTGGTGTAGAAGGGGTCCTTCTCCGTCAAGGGGAGGGTCACCGTCTTTTTGGTAAAGGCGGACTGATACACGGCGGCAATAAACGCAATGGCCCGCCGGCCGTCCTCCCCGGTGACCATGGGCGCCGTACCGTTTTCCATGGCCGTAAGTACGTCGTCAATCTGGGCCGTATGGCCGGTATAGGGGGCGGACACCTTGTCTGCCACGCTTTGCAGCCGCTCCAGCACCTGGACATTGTCCTCCGGGAAGCCGTTTTCCATCTGCTGGTTGGCATGGATGCGCAGGGGCAGTTCCACACTGGCGTGTTCGGCGTCTAAGATCAACCGCTGCTCTTCTCCATGGTGGAGCAGGGAGCTCACCATAGTGCCTACCGCTCCAGATTGAAACTTCACCAGGCACATGGAGATGTCCTCCACCTCGCTGTTGCTGTGGGCCTCGTTATCCACCATGGCCGTAACGCTGGCCACTTCGCCCATCAGGGACAGGAACAAGTCGATATGGTGGATCCCGTGGATCAACGTACAGCCGCCTCCCTCTGTCTCCCAGCGTCCCCGCCAGGACAAGTTATAATAATTCTCGCCCCGCCACCACAGCGATGTGACCAGGGCTGCACACGGCTTGCCCATCAGATCGCTCTGCACCAGGGCCCGGGCTTTCAGGCAGTCGGGCTTAAACCGGTTTTGGGCCACCGTGGACAGCATGGCGCCGCTCTTTTTAGCGGCGGCTACCATCCCTCCAGCGTAGGCGCCAGCGGCTTTTCACAGAGCACGGAAACCCCCGCTTCCAGCAGGGTAACCGCCACCTCGCAGTGGAGGGCCGGGGGCAGGCAGATGGACACCAGCTCCGGCCGTTCCGGCAGTGCCAGCAGGTCTTCCAGATTCTGCAGGGCTACGACGCCCTGGAGCTTGTGATCGGCAATCTTCTTTTCCGCCTTGCTGACATCAATATCCACCAGGGCCGTAATCTTGCAGCGCTCCGGAAAGGTGCAGTACCCCGCAATGTGGCTGTCGGAAATGGCGCCAGTGCCGATAATTGCTACATGGATCATGGTTGTTCTCCTTTATTGTTTTGCCTCCGCATACACAAACGAGACTCCAAAAGGCGAGTCTCGTTTGTGTAATAAAAAGACAGAAGTCTACTTGCTCTCCAATTCTTTCAGGACCTTCCGGTACAGCGTCAGCTGCTTGCCCACCATGTAGGCCGGGTCCTCGTCGCACTCCATATGCCCCTCGTATTCGCTGGTGATGTATCCGTCATAATGGGCATCATAGAAGATCTTCAGCAATTCCCGCACGGGGATGTTGGCGTCCTCGCCGTTTTCCTCAAAATCGTAGAATTTGGCATGGGCGTGGATGCACAGCGGCATGATCCGCTTCAGGCCCTCGAAATCGGGCTCCCCGCAGCCGTAGTGATAGATATAGCTCACAAAATGCAGGTCCTTCGGCGTGGCGCCCATGGGCTTGATGGCCTCGCAAATGTCAAAGACCGATTTCCCCTCGTACATGGCCTGCACCGTGTAGTCCACAATCTCCTGCTTGGTGCCGTCTTTCACGGCGTTTTCCGCAATCCGCCGGTTGTGCTTGCTGGCAAAGGCGCCGAAGTCCGGGATCAGGCCGATCCAGGGGGACTTCACCCGCTCCAGCATCTCCACATACTCCTGGATGATCGGGCTGGAGGGTTTCAGGGGGCTATGGATCTCAATGCCCGCTTTGATCTCCAACAGCTCACAGTAGGGCGCCAGCTTTTCCAACACATTGGGCGGCAAGTGCCACTGGATCCGGCTGATTTTTGCCCCGAACTTCTTGGCGTACATGATGTCGTTTAGGGCGTAGTGGAACATCTCCCGGTCATTGAGCTGCCGGTCGCTGCGGATCCCCTTGTCAATATTGCCGTCGTAGCTGATGAACTTCAGGCCATACTTGTGGTACAGCTCTTTAAAGTCCTCAATATACTTCTCACTGGGCCAGGGATATTCCGGCACCGTCTGGGAGGCGGTGATGTCAAAGGCGTTGGCGCCCAGGTCCTTGATCTTTTTAAAGGACTCCTCCAGGGAGTACATGTTCCGGAAACTAAACAGGCGAACGCCCAATTTGATGTTGTTTTCCATTTTACGCTTCCTCCTCTCCTGCTTACCGTTGCAGCATCACAGTTTTTTCACAGGATGCATCGTCAACAGCAAAGGAATAGCTGCCCAGGTCTGCTCTGGAAATATCAAATGCATCGTTCTCGTACACATAGGGCACACGCATGGTAAGCTTTAGCTTCACATGGTGGGGGCCTGCCGCCAGGCCACCGGTCTTCAGCACCTGGATCTCCGCCTGCTGGTTGATGTTCCAGTACTCCGCCCACAGCTCTTTCAGCTGCTCCATCATAAAGCGTTTGCCGTTGATGCAGAAGGTCATATCCTCTACGGATACGGGCTCCCCATCCACTTCCAGATCACAGATCTCAATGCAGGAAACCGGCAGGCTCCTGTACCGGGTCACGCTGAGCTTCAAAATGTAACCGATGACCTCATCGCCGATTTTAAAATCAATCAGGCCCTCATCCGGGAAGGAATCGGGGTTTAATCCTTTTGCCATAAAACTTTCCTCCAATTCTAAAAAATCGCACCGTTTACGCCTTTACCTTGACTTCCTTAACCGCTTTTACTTTGGGGGTGCTCTGGTACGTGTCAAAGGCAATGGCCGCCACCAGGATAATGCCCTGCACCACATATTGATAGTAGATGCCCAGGCCAATCAGCTGCATACCGTTGCCCAGGATGCCGATAATCAACACGCCCACACAGGCGTTGAGAATCTGGCCACCGCCGCCACGGAAGGACACACCGCCCAAGACGCAGGCTGTCATACAGCTGAACACAGCGTCTTTTGCAATGGCTACGGAAGCGGAGCCGGTTCTCGCCGTGACCACAATCGAGGCAATGGCGATGAACAGCCCGGAGAGCATAAAGGCCAAAATCCGGATGGCTTTGTGATTGATACCCGCCAGTCTGGCCGCTTCGGAGTTGCCGCCGATGGCGTAAATATACCGGCCAAAATACGTCCTGTTCATAATGATGTACGCAATAATGGACATCACCAACGCAATGATGACGCAAATGGGGACAGGCCCCACATAGCGCTGGCTGATGGCGGTAAAGCCGGTGGGAAAATCAAAGAATGCCCTGGACTCTGCAATGATATAGGCGAGGCCTTGGAACACCTGCTGGGTGGCAATGGTCACGATGATGGGGTGTACCTTCAGCCGGACGATCAGATACCCATTGAGGAAGCCCATCAGCAACCCCAAAAGCAGCCCGACTACCACGGTAAAAAAGGGATTTACGTTTAAGTCCTTCATCAGCCGGGCCAAAATGATGCTGGTCAGGCCGATCTGATAGGATACGGACAGGTCCGCACCGCCGCTGATCTGGATAATACCAATACCCAAAGCCGCAACAATCATATAGGAGTTTTGCACCAGAATGTTGGTCAGATTATTTACCGTCAAAAAATTTGGGCTCAACAGCGCAAATATAATGACAAACAGAATCATGACCCAAACCAGGTACGTATTCTGAAATATTTTCTTTGCAATTCTCATGTTTCCTCATCCCCCTTGTAAATCAGTACTCAACGGAGGCAAGCTCTAAAATCCTCGTCTGGCTGAACTCGTCTTTCTGCAATTCCCCTGACAAGTGTCCCTCACTCAGCACATAGATCCGGTCCGACATGCCGATGAGTTCTTCCATATCCGAGCTAATCATAATAATGGCCTTCCCCTCATCCGCCAGAGACGTCATCAGGTTGTAGATCTCCTGCTTTGCGCCTACGTCAATGCCTCGGGTGGGTTCGTCAAAAATGATAATATCCGAATTGGTCGCCAGGGTCTTGGCCAAGACCACTTTTTGTTGGTTGCCGCCGGACAAGTTCATGACCTTTTGATCTAGGGAGGGCGTCTTAATCATCAGCACAGACTGATATTTTTTCGCCTGCTCCGCAATTTTTTGCGGGACATGAGGCCGTGCTTGCTCAGCGCCTTTATATTGGCAATGGAGATGTTCCAGTCGATTCCGTAGTTCAGGAATACACCTTCCCGCTTCCGGTCCTCCGGGATCAATCCCAGACCGTAAGCAATGGCTTGGCTGGTAGACCGCACATCTACTTCTTTTCCCTCAATAAATATTTTGCCGCCCAGTTTGGGGCTGGCCCCAAACACCGTTTTGGCAAACTCCGTCCGCCCTGCGCCTACCAGGCCGGCAAAGCCGACGATCTCGCCTTTGTTCACATGCATGGTTACACCGGTCACCCCTACGCCGGACAGGTTCTCCGTGGCTAGGGCAACTTCCGATGTAATATTGCTCCGGGTGGGATA
>CAZXRD010000079.1:0-8021 GCA_964642465.1 uncultured Oscillospiraceae bacterium
AAAGTATAAAGTGCACATTTTGTCCCTGCTATACAGCCAAAAGAACTAATGTAGTTTCATTGAATGAACATAGCGTCCCCAAAACTGAAAAAACGGTACCGCTGACGCACGGCCTCTTCATAAGCGGCCAGCACATGTTCCCGCCCGGCCAAAGCGGACACCAACATAATCAGGGTACTTTCCGGCAGGTGAAAATTGGTGATCAGCCCGTCTATACATTTGAACTTGTAACCTGGGTAAATAAAAATATTTACCCAGCCGGAAAAAGGATCCACCGTGCCGTCCGGATTGGCCCTTGCCTCCAAGGTGCGGCAAGAGGTGGTGCCTACCGATACAATGCGGCCGCCGGCCGCCCGGGTCCGGTTGATCTTATCCGCCGTCTCCTGCGGGATAATGGCGTACTCCGCATGCATCTCGTGATCCTCGATCTCCTCCGCCTTTACCGGGCGGAAGGTCCCCAGCCCCACGTGCAGGGTGACGTAGGCGGTCTCTATCCCCGCTTGACGCACCTGATCCAAGAGTTCTTTGGTAAAGTGGAGCCCTGCTGTAGGAGCCGCCGCCGAGCCGGGAACTCTGGAGTACACGGTCTGATACCGCTCGCCATCCTGCAGCTCTTCTGTAATATAGGGCGGCAAAGGCATCCGGCCCAGCCGCTCTAAAACCTCCATAAAAATACCAGCGTAGGAGAAGCGCACCAGGCGGTTGCCGCCGGCCACCTCGTCAATGACCTCTCCCTCCAGCTCCCCATTGCCAAAGTGGATATGGGTACCGGTATGGGTCCGACGGCCCGGCCGGGAGAGGCACTCCCAAACGTTGTCCCCCATATCCCGGAGCAGCATCAGCTCAATGGCGGCGCCGGTGTCCCGCTGGCCGTAGAGCCGGGCGGGAATGACCCGAGAGTCATTCATCACCAGGCAATCCCCCGGCCGAAGCAGTTTGGGGATTTCATAAAAATGGTGGTGGGAAACTGCCCCAGTCTCCTTGTCCAGACACATGAGCCGGGAAGCGTCCCGCTGGGGCAGCGGGGTCTGGGCAATCAGCTCCTGGGGCAGGTCATAATAAAAATCTGTTCGTTTCAAGAAATGGTGACTCCCGTAAAATAGAATTTAATGATGTCCTCATGAGAATAGCCCTGCAGGGCCATGGAATAAGCGCCGTATTGGCTCATGCCCACGTTATGCCCCCAACCGGAGCCGGAGACAATATAGGTGTCCCCTTCCTGGCCGGTAGAGCCGCCGCCGATTTCTTCTGTACCGCTGCCAGTGATCACCGTACTGCCGGTGATTTGGGAAATGCTCCCGTCCCCGCCGATGGCATAGGCATCATTTAGGCTGCCGCTGAGGGTGGCAGAGGGGCCGTTCACATAGATGGAGCCGTCACTCCCGTCTCCCCCGTCGTCAGTACCGCTGCTGACAATGGTAAACCGCTGGCTATAGGTATACTTGCCATAACTGGGGCTGTGGAGAATGCTGCCGGCGGCAGATTTGGAGAAGGTCCAGTTTCGGTCATTTGTATCTGTAAATGTGATGGAATAGATGTTCCCCATCTCTGTATAGGTAGGCGTTACCGAGACGATGTCTGCGCAATTGTAGCCCTTAGACCGCAAAATGGCCGTGATCTCCTCTCGGGTGTAGGTAGAGGTCCAGCTGGAATAGCCTGTGTTCACCAGAGCCTCATGGGGGTCTACAACCCCCCGCAGATAGGGCAGGGCGGAAACCCAGACATTTTCCGAATTCTCCGTCGCACCGCCGTCCGACGAGTGGTAGTAGGTGTCGCAGAGCTGGCCATTATAGGTGACATATTGGCCGGCCGTCTCATCTACTGCCTGATCGGAATGGGCAGTGGCCCGGTTGTTGCCGTAATAGACCTGGCAGCAGCTGGTGTCGCACAAGTCAAACCCATAGCTCCGGTGGCCGTTGATCAGGCCGGCCGCATAGGTCCGGGCGCAAAGGGCCTGGGCTTTCAATGCCTCCAGCGGCCAAGATGCGCTCATCTCATAGGGGATGACGCCCTTTACATAGTCTTCAATATTGACAAAGTTTACAACGGTTAAATCCCCGCCATCCAGCCGGGAATACTGGAAATCTCCATAATAGTAGTAACCCCGGAACCAGGTCTGGGCCTTTTCCCCATCGGAATTGGGGCGAACCGCCAGATAATAGGTGCTGCCATAGTCAAACTCGAAGAGAATATTGGTCGTACCCGTCACCGTCACGGTCACGCAGGAGGACGACGCCGTATAGGCAGTGCCGGAAATACCCCGCTCCGCCATGGCTGCCTCCGCTTCACTGGCGCTGGTATAGTTGCCCACGCAGACCCGGAAGCTGCCGGAATAATAGGCCGGGAAGGCATC
This sequence comes from uncultured Oscillospiraceae bacterium, assembly GCA_964642465.1. GTDB lineage: Bacteria > Bacillota > Clostridia > Oscillospirales > Oscillospiraceae > CAZXRD01. The sequence continues at coordinate 2,354 of CAZXRD010000079.1, forward strand.
CCCATAGGGGGCAGCCGCCGCCTGGGCGGCGTCAAAGGAATCGTAAGTATCCGGAAGCAAGATATGATAACAGCCGATTACCGAATAGTTTCCGGAGGGCGCACTGTCCGAATAGGTGCCGCCGGAGAGATAGATGTTCCAGTCTTTCATCATGGTAATCTGGGTTTCCCCGGTAGCGCCTAGGGCGTGAAACACCCGATCGCTGTCATAATAACCAAAGGTGTAGCCGCTGCCCACCCGATTTTCCAGATTTGCCGTGGCCAAGGCGCCGCTTCCATAATTTAGGCCGATCTTCAGTGTGGTATAAGTCGGCGTATAGCCGGACGCCGTTGGCACAAAGGAGCAGAAAATGCCCACCACCAGAAGCAAAACAGCAAGTTTTTTCAGTGCTTTCATAATCAATAGGGTTCCTTTCCCAGCGAAATCTGCAGATGCTTATTGACACAAAAACAGAACTGTGATAGCATAATTTCAAACTGTAAGATAGAGGTGCGGCTTGCATCAGTACCAGCGGCCAGGGTTCCGTTTGCCCCGTGATCCGCTTGGAAAAGGGCCAGCCGCCGAAGGGTGCCCCGCAGCGGAGCCGGGCCTCCTGGGTTGCAAGTGAAAAACTTGCAGACTGTCATCCCCGTGGATGGAGAGCTATCTGCTTTTGAAGTACAATGGAAGGGCCAATGGCCCACGGCGACATTATACTACAAAATCAGCTGGTTTTTCAACCCGCTGATTATTATTTTGCAATTTTAGCCCCCGGCTCCTTTAGAATCACTTTTCCCTGCCGGGGAATATTATAAAAATGCAGGTGATAGAAATGAACAAGTATAAAGTAGGCGTGATCGGCGGAACGGGCATGGTTGGCCAGCGGTTTGTCACCCTAATTGCCAAACACCCGTGGTTTGAACTCACCGTCATTGCGGCCAGCGCCCGCAGCGCTGGGAAGACTTACGCCGATGCTGTAGAGGGCCGTTGGGCCATGAGCGAGCCGGTGCCGGACTGCGCCAAGGACATGATTGTAAAATGCGCCGAGACCGATGTGGAGGAGATTGCCGCCCAGGTGGATTTTGTCTTCTCCGCTGTGGATATGAAAAAGGATGAGATCCGTGCCCTGGAAGAGCGCTATGCCAAGTGCGAGTGTCCGGTGGTCTCCAACAACAGCGCCCATCGCTGGACCCCGGACGTGCCCATGGTGGTGCCGGAGATCAATCCCCAGCACTTGGAGGTGATTCCCAGCCAGCGGAAGCGGCTGGGCACGAAACGTGGCTTTATCGCCGTAAAATCCAATTGCTCCCTCCAGAGCTATGTACCTGCCCTGCACCCCCTGATGGGCTACGGGGTAAAGGCCGCCCTGGTCTGCACCTATCAGGCCATCTCCGGGGCCGGCAAAACCTTTGCCACCTGGCCGGAGATGGTGGACAACGTGATTCCCTACATTGGCGGCGAGGAGGAGAAATCCGAGCAGGAGCCTTTAAAACTCTGGGGCAAGGTGGAAAACGGCGTGATTGTATCGGCCGCCGGCCCTTCCATTACCGCCCAGTGCCTGCGGGTCGCCGCATCGGATGGGCATATGGCCGCCGTCTTTGTATCTTTTGAAAACAAACCTTCCATGGAAGAAATCAAACGGGCCTGGGCTGAATTTTCTGGCGAGCCCCAGGCACTGCAGCTGCCCTCTGCACCGAAGCAGTTCCTGCACTATTTTGAGGAGGCGGACCGGCCTCAAACTCGGTTGGATCGGAATTTGGAAAACGGCATGGCGGTCTCCATTGGCCGTCTGCGTCCGGATACCCAGTACGACTACAAGTTTGTCTGTCTCTCCCACAACACCCTGCGGGGCGCCGCCGGCGGCGCCGTCCTGTTGGCTGAACTACTGTGCGCCAAGGGCTATATTGACGCCAGATCCTAAGACAAACCACTTGTTTGGAGGATGAGATTATGAAAACACCCGTATTTACCGGCGCTGCCGTTGCTATCGTCACCCCCTTTAAAGACGGAAAGGTAAATTTTAAAAAGTTGGAGGAACTGATCGATTTCCAAATCGCCGGCGGCACCTCTGCCATCGTCATCTGCGGCACCACTGGGGAGAGCGCTACCCAAACCTTAGAGGAGCACATGCAGACGGTGGATCACTGCGTCCAATATGTAAACAGCCGCTGCGCCGTCATCGCCGGCTCCGGCAGCAACGATACGGCCGCTGCCCTAATGCTCTCCCAAGAGGCGGAGCGCTCCGGGGCGGATGGGCTATTGGTGGTCACCCCCTATTACAATAAGGCCACCCAGCGGGGCCTGGTCAAGCATTTTACATACTTGGCCGATCACGTGAACATTCCCATTATTATGTATAACGTCCCCAGCCGCACTGGCTGCAACATTGCCGTCTCCACCTATAAGGAGCTATCCAAGCACCCCAACATCAACGGTGTGAAAGAGGCCTCTGGGGATTTGTCCCTGGTGGCAAAGACCCGAGCTGCCTGTGGAGACGACCTCTTCATCTGGTCCGGCAACGACGATCAGACGGTGCCAATCATGTCCCTGGGCGGCAAGGGCATCATCTCCGTTATGTCCAACATCATGCCCCGGCTGATGGCAGATATTTGCGATCTGTGCTTTAAGGGCGACTTCCCCGCCGCTGCCAAGCTGCAGTTGGATAATTTGCAGCTGATGAATGATCTGTTCATTGAGGTAAACCCCATTCCCGTCAAGACAGCGATGAACCTAATGGGCATGGATGTGGGCGAATTGCGTATGCCCTTGTGCGAGATGTCTGACGCCAACCTAGAGACCCTAAAAGCTTCCCTGGCCAAGGCCGGCCTACTGAAATAAAGAGAAAAAGTGCCGCAGCAACTGCTGCGGCACTTTACCAAACAAAGGAGAATCGCTATGATAAAAGTGATCGTTTCCGGCTGCAACGGGCGCATGGGACAAGTTGTCACCCGCCTTTGCACCGAAGATGCGGATATGGAAGTTGTGGCTGGTTTTGATTTAAACACGGCCAAACTCTCCACCTATCCGGTTTATGCTGACCCCATGGAGTTTTCCGGTTCGGCAGATGTGATCATTGACTTTTCTAACCCAGCCGCCCTCAGCGGTCTGCTCCATTACTGCGGGCAGCGGCAAATCCCAGCCGTTCTCTGCGCCACAGGCTACAGCGAGGCGCAACTGACAGACATCCAAACGGCGTCGCAAAGTATGCCTCTGTTTAAATCGGGGAACATGTCTCTGGGCATTAATCTGCTCTCCCGTTTGGTGAAGCAAGCCGCCAAAGTCTTAGGCAGCGCCTATGACGTGGAGATTGTGGAGCGGCACCACCGCAACAAACTGGATGCACCCAGCGGAACGGCTATCATGCTGGCGGACGCTGTTAAATCCGCTCTCCCCTATGAAACGGAATATGTGTACGAGCGGCAGAGTGTCCGGCGGCCCCGAGGCGCCCAGGAGATCGGCATCTCCTCTGTGCGGGGCGGCACCATTGTCGGCGAGCACGAGGTAATCTTTGCCGGTCTGGACGAGGTCATTGAGTTCAAACACACCGCCGCCTCCCGGGAGGTCTTTGCCACCGGCGCCCTGCGGGCTGCAAAATTCATGGCCACGGTGCAAAAGCCCGGCCTTTATACCATGGACGATGTTTTGGCGGATCTCTTTGATTAATTTTTGCACAAGTTCGCCCCGGTTTCTAGAGAAACCGGGGCATTTGTTGTTTCTATCTGAAAATATTGATAAAAATTTGACGAACTTGTAGGGTTTTTCCCTTGCAATCCCCGGATAGATTGGGTATACTCTTAGATGGAAATGTTAATTTTTTAACGTGTAGTTATGTCACATATTTAAAGGAGTGTCTTTATGCGAGGATTAAACACCCCCATTCGTCAGATCCGCCGTCGGATTTTTGCTGAGATTGCGCATATCGCCTATGAGTCCACCAATCTCATTGACGATATTGAAGCAATCCCCTACAAGATCATTCCTGATGATGTCCCCCAATTTCGGGACAGTATCTATCGAGAACGGGCTGTGGCCGGTGAGCGGGTGCGCTTGGCCATGGGCATGTCTCTCCGGCCCCAGGACAAGCCTGTCCATATTACCCAGGGCATTGAGGAGAGCAACATTGCAGAAAAATACTATGAGCCTCCGCTGATGCAGGTCATCCCCTCAGCGTGCAACGCCTGTGAGGAGAATATGTATGTGGTCACGGACCAGTGTAAGGGCTGCGTGGCCCACCCCTGCAACGAGGTCTGTCCCAAAAATGCCATCTCCCTGATCCGGGGCCGGTCCTATATTGACCAAAGCAAATGTATCAAATGCGGCAAGTGCCGGGACAACTGCCCTTATGACGCCATCTCCCGGAAAAAGCGCCCCTGCGCCGAGGCCTGCGGCGTCAACGCCATCGGCAATGACCGGCTGGGCCGGGCAAAAATTGATGAGAGCAAATGCGTGTCCTGTGGTATGTGCATGGTGAGCTGTCCCTTTGGCGCTATCGCAGATAAATCCCAGATCTTCCAGCTGATTCGGGCCATGCAGGCCGATCAGGAAGTGGTGGCGGAAGTGGCGCCCGCCATCATTGGCCAGTTTGGTCCCAATGTGACGCCGGATCACATCAAGGCGGCCCTTTTAAAACTGGGCTTTTCCACCGTATACGAAGTGGCCCTGGGCGCAGACCTTGGCGCCATGGCTGAGGCCAAACACTATGTGGAGGCGGTAACCACTGGAGAACTGCCCTTCTTGCTCACTTCTTGCTGCCCTTCCTGGTCCGTGCTGGCCAAGAGTGTATTCCCGGACATGATCCAAACGCTGTCCAACGAGCTGACCCCCATGGTGGCTACGGCCCGCACCATTAAGAAGGAGCGGCCAAACGCCCACGTGGTGTTTATCGGCCCTTGCGCCTCCAAAAAGCTGGAGGCCTCCCGCCACTCTGTACGCAGCGATGTAGACTTTGTCATCACGTTTGAAGAGCTCCAGGGCATGTTTGATGCCAAGGGGATCCAGTTTGACGACTGTGAACCTGCAGAACCGCTGCAGGACGCCACTGGCGCCGGCCGTGGCTATGCGGTGGCCGGTGGTGTGGCCAGTGCCATTGAACAGTGCATCAACGCCTATTACCCGGGCACCCCTGTGCATATTGAGCATGCCGAGGGACTGGCCGACTGCAAGAAGATGCTGCTGCTGGCCAAAGCAGGTAAGAAAAACGGCTGCCTGATTGAGGGCATGGCCTGTCCCGGCGGCTGCGTAGCCGGCGCAGGCACCAACATTCCTATTCCCACCGCCGCCGCCGCTGTGCGTAAGTTTGTGGCTAACTCCGAGAAAAAGGTACCAGATTTATCCGATGAGCATTTGGCCTAATATTACGCTTAAACGCCTCTGGCAATGCCAGAGGCGTTTTTTATTGACTGCCTAAAAATGCGTGCATAAAAGTTTCGTCTTTTATTAGTTTCTCTCTGGTACCGGATATAGACAGTTGCCCATTAACCATAGTATATGCATAGTCACAGACTTCCAGAGCAATGTTCGCATTCTGTTCTACCACGATCAATGTCAGGCCGGTCGCATTGATTTCCAAGAGTTTTTCATAGATCTTCTCTACAATCACCGGGGCCAGTCCCAGGGAGGGCTCGTCCAGCATCAGCAGCTTTGGCGCCCCCATCAGGGCCCGGGCAATGGCCAGCATCTTTTCCTTTTG
>CAZXRD010000080.1:0-7665 GCA_964642465.1 uncultured Oscillospiraceae bacterium
CGAGACCCCCGTCGATCTGTGGAATGCCTTGGATACCCATAACATTGACTTCCAATATGTGGAGTAATCCCTCCGCATAAAAGAGGCGTGCGCTTAGGCGCACGCCTCTTTTTTATATCTCTACTGTCTGGCTAATCTTCGCCGGCGGCGCTGCCGGCACAGGGGCACCGTTCTCTGCAGCCGTCCTGCACAGGCGGACACCCAGCCGGCAGAGCAGCTCGTTGCTGATGCTCCCCGCCGCCTCCGCCACAAAGGGGGCAGAGATGGGGCTTGCCCCATCCCCGGCGATGAGGGTGGCGATATCGCCCACGCCTACAGTGGGCAGGTCTGTTACGTCTACCATCATCTGGTCCATGCAGATGCGCCCCACTACCGGGGCCCAGCCGCCGCCCAACTGCACCTGGCCGGCGCCGCAGGACAGGCTGCGAGGGATACCGTCCCCATACCCAATGGCCAGTACGGCAATCCGGCTCTCCCGTTGGGCGGTGAAGGCCTGGCCATAGCCTAGGCCCTCCCCCGCCTGCAGGTGCTGGATGTGGATGACCCGGGCTTTTACCGAAAGCACCGGCCGTAGGTCCAGCTGCCGCAGGGTGGGCGCCGAAGTGCTGCGCACGCCGTACAGGGCCACGCCGCAGCGCACATAGTCGCAGTGGATATAGGGATAGTTCAAGAGGCCGTAGCTGCTTTGGATGTGCAGCTTGGGCAGGGGGATGCCCCGGGCCTTCAGCATATCCACCACAGTGTAAAACCGGTCAATTTGTGCCTGGGTAAAGGCGATGTCCGCCGGCTCCAGCCGGTCGGCGCAGCAGAGATGGGTGTACATGCCTGTGATACGCAGGCCGGGCAGGTCAAAAACAGCGGCAATCCCCTCTGTGTCCCGCCAATCTGCCCCCAGGCGGTGCATACCGGTATCAATTTTCAAGTGGGCACGGATCTTCCCGCCCTGCCCGCTGAGGGCTTTGGCATAGGCGGGGCTCACCAGGGTCTGGGTCAGGCGGTAACTCCGCAGCGCCCGGGCCTGGTGCACATCCGTATGGCCCAGGATCAGGATCTCCCCCCGCACACCGCAACGCCGCAGAGCGATTCCCTCGTCTATGGTGGCCACGGCAAAGGCCGCAACGCCCAGTCTGTCCAGCTGCCCGGCGATGCTTGCTGCCCCGTGGCCATAAGCGCCGTCCTTCACCACCGCCATCAGCTGACAGCCAGCGGGCATGGCAGACTGCAGCACTTGGACATTGTGGGCCAGGTTCTCCAGGTCCAGCTGGATCCAGGCACGGCCGGTGTCTGTGGGATACTTGGGACGCCGGGCCCGCCACCGGTTCCAGAGCAGGGCCAGCCCCCAGGACAGGGCCAGGGACAGGGCCGCCACCGCCAGGAAATGGACCAAGCTGTTTTCAATGAGCAGCCCCCAAAGGCCCAGGATCCGGGCCACGGGCCGCAGGGCCACAATCACCAAGGGGTGCAGGATATACAGCAGCAGGGACTCTGTGCGCATCTGGGGTAGGCGCCGGCCCTGGGCATGCAGCAGCCACTGGAAGAGGAAAACGGCCCAGGGCACCAGAAACACATACATGCTGTCGTGGCGCATAGGGGGCGCCATATAGTTCAAAGTCAAGGCCTCTGCCAAAAGCAGGGCCAGGCTGATCCCCGTACCCAAAGCCGCTGGTTTCCAGGACAGCCGCCGGCGGCTGTCCGCCAGGTAGCCGCCCAGGACAAAAAACAAAGGCGCAAAGAAAATCCCGTTCCGGGTATAGTCGCTGATGCGAAACAGTCCGGCGTAAATGCCTTGGATGGCGGGGAGATTTTGAATTAGGCCATAATAGCTATCCCCGAAAAGGCCCACCACATAGAGCAGGCCGGTGACAAAAAGGGCCCGCCCATAGTCTAATCTTTTCACCAGATACCAGGCGATGGCCGCCCCCAGCATGGCGGCGGGCAGGTACCACAGGTGGTACATGGTGCCGTCAAACACCAGGTCCTTGAGGAAGCTGGGGAGGAAGTCCGTCCGGGCAAAATCGCCGCTGTATATGTTGATGGGCAGGTAAAGCAAGATGGCGGCGGCGTAGATGACCGCCGTCCGCTTCTCAAAGGCCCGCAGTTTCGCCCCGTCCGGGGCATAGCGGGAGATGAGGAAAAAGCCGGAGGCCAAAAAGAAAAAGGGAACCGCAATGCGGGCGATGACACGGGTGAGGACAAAGTGCCCCAGGCTGCCGAAAGACGCCAGGGGCTCTGTGTGAATGGTCACCACCAGAAGAGCCGCCACGAGGCGGAAAGCGTCAATGCCGGGGTATTCTTTTTCATGTGCCATAGTTTTTTCTCCATATGGTTACAATAAACCCGTCTACATTGTTTCCCGAGATCTGATAGGGCACGCTGTCCGGCAGGCAGGCCCAGGTCTCCCCTTCCTGGGCAGGGAGGTAGAAGACCTGGATCTGGGTCTGCCTGTCCTGCCGGTATATAAGCCGGGTCTCTGCCCGGTAATTTTTGATAAAGCCCATATATTCCTCTAGGCAGAGCCCCTCCTCCGCCATAATTTTGGAGTGGGGAAACCCCACATAGCGGAAATGCCAGGGCTCGTGGGCAATGCCGGTCTGTTCTTCTTTTTCCGCTGTATACCGCTGGATAAACCCGTAATCCGGAGCCAAGTCCCGGAAGCGCTGGCAGATCCCGTCGTAGGGGAAGTCCGGACACAGGAAATCCATCTCCCCGCCCCGGTGGCCCAAATCCACCGCCAGGCCGGTTTGGTGCTCGCTGCAGTCCGGCCGGGCGACGAACTTACGGACAAAGTCCGGCCCATGGTCCAGCAGGGCCTGATCGTACAGGGCCGTCTGCTCCTCCTTGCTGCGGTAGCCGCTCACCGGCACGATCCAGTCCCCGTCCCCCAGCTTTTCCAAAAGCAGCTGCAAGGCATTGGCGGCGCCCCGGCTGAGCAGTACATGGGGAAAACTGGGCACGGCCGGGGTCAAAGGTCCCCGGGGCAGCTGCATCAGGGGCTGGGCACGGTTTACCAGCAGCAAATTCCCCGCATATATGTCTTGGTGCAAAAGTTTGATCTGTTTCATGGCTCGATATACAGTCCCACCAGCTTGTCCAGCACCTGGGCAAAGGACAGGCCGATGCCTTTCATCATATTGGGATAGCGGCTGTGGGCGGTAAACCCGGGGATGGTGTTCACCTCGTTGAATACGATCTCCCCCCGGGGGGTTAAAAACAAGTCTACCCGGGCAAAACCGCTACAGCCTAAGGTGCGGTAGATGGTCACGGCGGCCTCCTGGATGCGCCGCTCCGTCTGGGCGTCAATCCGAGCGGGCATATGGATTTTGGCGGTCTGGAGGCTGTATTTCTCTGTATAATCGAAAAATCCGCCGGCCAGCTCAATTTCATCCACCCGGCCCACCAGCAGCCGGTCTGTACCCAGGATGGCGCAGCCCACTTCAAAACCCGCCACCGCCTCCTCCACCAGGACCTCCCGGTCATGGAGGAAAGCCGCCTCTATGGCCGCCGGCAGCTCTGCAGCCCCATGGACCTTGGAAATGCCAAAGGAGGAGCCCGCCCGCACGGGCTTTACAAACAGAGGATAGCGCAGGTCGGCCTGGATGGCGGCCAGGGCCTTTTCCGTCTCCGCTTTTTGAAAGGTCACGGACTTGGGCACCTGAATGCCCGCCAGCCACACCAACTTATGGGCCCGGTTTTTGTCCATGCACAGGGCGGAGGACAGGGTATCGCAGCCGATGATGGGTACCCCCGCCAGCTCCAGCATGCCCTGCACCGTGCCGTCCTCCCCGTTTTTCCCGTGGAGCACGGGAAAGGCCAAATCCACCTCCAGCAGCCGGGGCCCGCCAGCCTCCAGCGCCAGAAATCCCGGTCGGGTCCGATCCGGGGAGAAGGCCACCGGGACAAGGTGCGCCGCCTCCTGCCGCCATTCGTCTGTGGGGATTTTGGCATAAGGGCCGGTGTAATGGTACCAGGCTCCCGCCGGGGTAATCCCAATGGGATAAAGGACATATTTCTCTCCATCCAGGTGCTCTATAACCGCCGCAGCCGACTGCAGCGAGACGGCGTACTCCGTGGAGCAGCCGCCAAAGAGCACGGCAATGCGCTTTTTTGTCATATCTGACCCTTCCCCTCTTTTTATCTCCGGGGCCTTTATCTGCAAAGACAAAGCGCCCCTGTTTTCCACATCTCTAGGATATCGAAAACAGGGGCGCTTTTTTTCTTTTTGTGTCCAAGGCTTTCCCCGGATTTCCTGCAGAATTTCTTACAAACTTCTTACAGGACAGGCAGGGTAATTGCAAATTCAACCTGGTCGTTTTCGCTTTTGGCCTCAATGGTGCCGCCGTGGAGGCGGACAATCTGCCGGGCAATGGCCAGGCCCAGCCCGGCCCCGCCGGTACCGGTGCTCCGGGCGGCATTTACACGGAAAAACTGCTCAAAAATCCGGTCTAGCTTGTCCTGGGGGATGGTGGTCCCCCGGTTTACAAATTTCAAGTGTACCCGCCCCGGCTCCTGCCAGGCGGCGATCACAATGGCCGAGCCGGCAAAGCTGTACATCACCGCATTGCGCAGGATATTGTCAAAAACCCGCTGGAGCTGGTCGGCGTCGCAGGTCAGCATAATGTCCTTTTCCGCATTCAGGCTGACGGTCAGATCCTTATTTTTCAGCATGAGGGCAAATTCATACACCGTCTGCTCCAGCATCCGAGTCAGATTGATGCGGCTGTACTGCAGGCTGATGTTGGAGAGGTTAAACCGGGCGATTTCAAAAACTCGTTGATCAAATCCTCCAGCCGTTCCGCCTTATTTAGGGCGATGCCCAAATACCGCTCCCGCAGGTTATCCGGCAATTCCTTTTCATCCTGGAGCAGGTTTAAGTACCCGATCACCGAGGCCAGGGGTGTTTTGAGATCGTGGGCCAGGTATACGATCAAATCGTTTTTCCGCTGGTTGGCCTCGTTGGCGGCGGCAATATTCCGCAGCGCCTGCTCCCGCACCAGGTTCAGCTCATTTTCCACGTCGCCAAGCTCCCTGGGCAAGGTGATGGGCTCCTCCGTGGGATGGGACAGGCGCTTGGCGGCGTCAATCATATCGTCTAGGTACCGCAGGGGCTTTTTGATGCTCCGGTAGGCCAGGATAAATACGCCGATGATAAAGGCAATGGCAATGATAAAGGGGGACAGGGTCTGCAGGACCTTTAAAAACGTGTAGACCGGATCCCCAGACTGCCAGGTAAACTGGGAAAATAGCATCCAGGACCCGAAAAAGCCCCCCAACAGGATCAGCAGCAGGATCATGCAGGAGACAATATACCGGACCATGATCCGGTTGGAGACCTGGGAATAGTTGCGCTGTTTGCTCTTATTTTTCAATGGTATACCCCACTCCCCACACCGTTTTGATGAATTTCGGCTTTTTCGCCGGCTCGTGCATCTTCTCCCGCAGGCGGCCGATGTGGGCCATTACGGTGTTGTTGCTGTTGTAGTAGTGCTCCCCCCATACGGCCTCAAACAGCTCCTCGGAGGACACCACCGTCCCCTGGTGGGCGCATAGATACCAGAGGATAGAAAACTCAATGGGCGTCAGCTGCAGCTCCTTGCCAAAGAGCAGGCACTTATGGGTGTCCTTGTTGATGAGCAGGCCCCGAATGTCGTATTCATTGATCTCTGTTGGGGCCTTGCCGCCAGGGCTGTTGTAGCGCTTATACCGGCGGAGCTGGGTCTTCACCCGGGCCACCAGTTCCAGGGGGTTAAAGGGCTTGGTGATATAGTCGTCCGCCCCGATGGTGAGGCCCATGATCTTGTCCCCGTCTTCCACCTTGGCAGTGAGCATGATAATGGGATAAAAATGATCTTCCCGAATCATCTGACACAGGCGGAACCCATCGATATCCGGCAACATCACATCCAAAATGGCCAGATCCAGATCTGTGGCCCGCATGCAGGCTAAGGCATCTGCCCCGTTGTAGCATTTGTGTACGGTGTAGCCGTCATTTTTCAGATAGACCTCAATCAGATCGGCGATCTCTTTTTCATCGTCTACCACCAGGATCTCCTCGCCGCCTGCTTCCCTTGCCGCCATCGTTTCACCCCATCTCTCCAATTTTCGACGACACGATTGCATCTAGGGCCTATTTTACCCCATTTCTACCGGAATGGCAATCGCCGCTTGCGCTTACCTACAGCAAAAGGCCCCCGGCTGTGTGCCGGGGGCCTTTTCTAATTCCAATTTGCTTACCGGGCGAAGATGATCCGCTCGCTGTTGAACATCCGGGTCAGGATAAAAACGCCCAGCCCGGTATACACCAGATTGCTTAGGATGGTGACCAATACAAAGGTGGCATTCAGCTGGAAGGAGAAGATGCCCACCATACACTGGACGCTGTTGTACACAGGGATCAGATAGTAGACCAGATCCCCTGCCGGGCCGCTGCCGAACATGGCGGTGACCCCCACCAGCATCACCAGGATCATCAGGGGCACCACATAGCTTTGGGCCTCCTTGGTATTTTTGGCAAAAGCGGAGATAATGGAGATCAGCACCACCAAGAGCAGCACTGTGGAGAGAATCACCACCCCCAAAAGGGCGTAATCCGTCACCCCGTAGACGCTGCCGTCCATGTTGCCTGCCTCTCCCATCAGGCTGGGCAGGGATAAAATGGTGCCGATGGTGCTGCCTGCGCCGCTGAGCAGGGCAATGATAGACAGGGCTACAATCTTTCCAATGGCGATGTCGCCCCGGCGAATGGGGGTAATGAGCAACGTGGCAATGGTGCCCCGCTCCTTCTCCCCGGCGATGGACTCCGGCGCCACCGCCATGCAGCCGCTAAACAGGAAGATGAGCAGCAGCAAGGGCAGCATAGAGGAAAAGATGGACCCAGTCAGGTCGGCGTCGCTGGCCAAGTCGTAGCGGATGCTTTGGTCGCCGTTCACATCAAAGCGGTTGGCCAGCGTAGACTCATAGCTGTCTAGCAGGCCCAGCATGGTGGCATAGGCCTCCTGGGACTTGCCCTCTGTAGAGTTATAGTACAGGGCCACCTGGGGCGCCGCCGCACTAGCGGCGGGGTCATAGGCCGCCACCGCCTGGTCAAAATCCGCCGGGAACACCACATACAGGTCAAGATCCCCATCTTTCACCTGTTCCATGGCCGCTTCTTCTGCCCCGGGCTCCACCGGGGTGAAGCGGAGCCCCGCCGCCGTGCCCATAGCCTCTACGCTCTCCGGCAGGCCAGAGACGGAGATGCTGGGTACATAATTTTCCTCCACCCCGTACTGGGCGGTGATGGCACTGCCCATAAACGTGTAGACCACATAGATCAAGATGCCGGGCAGGAAGATGGTGGTGAGCACCATGCGCCGGTCCCGGAAAAACCGGGTCAGCTCCTTTTTCAGGATAGTCAAAATACCGCTTTTCATGCGTCCTCACCTACCGTTTCTGCATAGATGTCAAAGAACCGGTCCTCCAGGGACTTGCCCGCCTTCACCTTTTCCAGGGTATCACAGACGGCCATCTGCCCCTGGATGATAACGCCAACCCGGTCACAGATTTTTTCAATTAGGCTGAAAATGTGGGTGGAGAGGATGATGATCCGTCCCTGGCGCTTTAGATCCAAGAGGAAGTCCGTCACCACCTTGGCCGTGAGCACGTCCAGGCCGTTGGTGGGCTCGTCAA
>CAZXRD010000081.1:0-5113 GCA_964642465.1 uncultured Oscillospiraceae bacterium
CTGGAATTGATTGTCCGTCTGGCCAGTGCGTCCGATGACTTTTTTGGAAAGAGCATTTGGACCATGCTGCTTTTCTCTCTGGCCTTTGGCTTCTTGTTTACGTTTTTGACCACAGTCTGGGGGCCGAAAGCCAACCGCATCATCTGTGGTATCTTGCTGTTCCTCATCACGTTGTGGATCGGGGTGCAGACGGTGTATTTCCGGGTGTTCCGCACCTTTGCCACCGTGTATTCCTCCACCCAGGCGGGCAATGTATTTGGGGAGTTTGGCGACCAGGTGCTCACCGGCATCTGGAAGACGAAGTTTTATCTGATCTTTATTTTGCTCCCCTTTGTTCTGTGGCTGATTTTCGGTATCCGCCATATGAACTGGAAGCGGATAGGGGTAAAACCGTCCATCCTGCTGGCGGCGCTGTTTGTTGTATTCCAGCTGGTTGCTACCCTGATCCCCATGCTCTCCACCAGCGGGGTTATGTCCCTGCGGTACCTGTACCAGGATGTGGATGGGTTTGTACCCACGCTGTCAGTGAAAAATTTCGGTGTACTGACGACGCTGCGCCTGGATATCCGAAATCTTCTCTTCGGGGACATGATGGATCACCTGGCGGTGGACACGGACGATGACGACGATGACGACATGATCGACCAGCCGCCCAACACCTATGTGCCCTCAGATGAGGATCCGGACCAGTCCGAGACGCCCAATTACCAGCCCAACGTCATGGAGATTGACTTCGACGCCCTCATTGCCAATGAGACGGACGAGGTGCTCATCGACATGTACGAGTACTTCTCCCAGGTGGAGCCCACCTATGAAAACGAGTATACCGGCCTGTTTGAGGGGAAGAACCTGATCTGGATTGTGGCGGAGAGTTTCTCCTCCTGGGCGCTGGATGAGACCCATACGCCCACCCTGTGCAAACTGGCCAGCGAGGGCTTTGTGTTCAACAACTTCTATAACCCGGTATGGGGTGTGTCCACCAGCGACGGGGAATATGTCGTCTTAAACAGCCTCCTGCCCAAGGTGGGGGTCTGGAGCTTTTCCAAGTCCTCGGACAACTATATGGCCTTTTCCATGGGCAATATGCTCCGGAGCATCGGGTACACCACCAAGGCCTATCACAACCACACCTATACATACTATGACCGGGACAAGAGCCACCCCAATATGGGCTACGACTACGAGGGGGTTGGCAACGGCCTGGATATGACCAACGAGTGGCCCCGCTCCGACCTGGAGATGATCGACATCACGGTGCCGGACTACATCGACTCCCAGCCCTTCCACGTCTATTACCTGACGGTGAGCGGCCACCAGTACTACACCTTTATGGGCAATATGCAGGCCTATAAGCATGAGGACGATGTGGCGGACCTGCCCTATTCCGAGGGGCCCCGGGCCTATATCGCCGCCAATATGGAGCTGGATCTGGCCATGGAGAGCCTGATCGACCAGCTGGACGAGGCGGGCATCCTGGAGGACACGGTGATCGTCCTCTCCGGGGACCACTACCCCTATGGTCTGGAACAGTGGGAGATCGAGGAGTTGGCAGGCGGAACCGTGGAACAGAATTTTGAGCTGTACCGCAGCACCCTGATTATGTGGTGCGCCGATATGGAAGAGCCGGTGCAGGTGGACAAATACTGTTCTTCCCTGGATATCCTGCCCACCCTGTGCAACTTGTTTGATGTGGAGTGGGATTCCCGCCTGCTCATGGGCCGGGACATCTTCTCCGACGCCGACCCGCTGGTGATTTTCTCCAACCACAGTTATATCACCGATAAAGGGCGGTATAACGCCAGTTCGGACACCTTTACCCCCAACGCCGGGGAGACGGTGGGAGACGACTATGCCCGGGAGATGCTGGACATTGTAAACGATAAATTTGAGTACTCCACCAAGATACTGGACTACGATTTCTACCGACATGTGTTCCAGCCGGATAGTTAAGACCAGAGCAGGGAGGCCATTATGGCAAGGGGAAAGCGCTTTTTAAATCGATACGGGCACTGGCTCTTGGGCCTGGTATTTTTGTTGACCCTGGTGCCTATGCTGGTGATCTCCATCTACGACCATCCGGCGGCGGACGACTACAGTTACGGGCTCTATGTCCACCAGGCCCTGGAGCAGGGTGGCTCGGTGCCGGGGGCCCTGTGGCAGCTGATTTCAAACTATTATGTGGGCTGGCAGGGCACCTTTTCCGCCATTGCCCTCATGGGGCTCACACCCCAGGCTTTTTCGGAAAACCTGTATTTTCTGGTGCCGTTCATTATGCTGGCCATGCTCATTGCCGCCACCATCAAACTGAGCTATACGCTTATTTGCAGAGTCCTGCGCTTAGAGGGGCGTTATGTATGGCTGACGGCGTTGCCCATCCTGTTTTTGCAGATCCAGTTCCTCCCCTCCGCCGTGCAGTCCCTGTTCTGGTGGAACGGGTCCGTGTACTACACCTTTTTCTACGGGGTTATGCTCTTCTGGCTGGATCGGATGGTGAACCTGCTTTTGGCCGATACCCGGAAAGGGCGGCTGCTGGGCGGCATCCCGGCGGGGATTTTGGCCTTTCTCATCGGCGGCAGCAACTATGTGACGGCCCTGCTCACGGCGATCCTGTCTGCCGGGGCCATTGTTTGGTGCATCTGGCAGGGGAGAAGAAAGGACGCCCAGGCAGCGCAAAGGGCCGGCGCTAAATGGCAGCTGCTTTGGGCCATTGTCAGCATGGCAGCCGTCTTGACCGGCCTGCTCATCAGCGCCATGGCCCCGGGCAATGCCGTGCGCCAGGCGAATCTCACGTCCATGGGGCCCCACCAGGCCATTTTGTATGCGCTGGCTTACGCCGCCAAGGACTGCTTGGACAGCCTGTCTAAGCCGGTGCTGCTGGTATTTTTGCTGCTGCTCCCGCTGTTTTGGTCCATGGCGAGGCAGGTGCGCTTCCGCTTCCGCTGGCCGGCAGTGTTTGTCATCGGCCTGTTTTTGGTTTTTGCAGCCCAGAACACGCCCCATTTCTACGCCGCCTCTACGGCGGGGCCGGAACGGCTGCGAAACATCATTTATTTTAGTTACATCTGGATGCTGGCTTTGGACGCCTTTTATGTCCTGGGCTGGATCCGCCGGCGCTGGGGGGAGAAGGTCCCGGCCAAGGGGATCCGGGTCTATACGGCGGTGGCTGCCCTGGGGCTGCTGGTGGTGTTGGTTTTGCCCAGCACCTATGCCGCCTCCACGGCGGGAAAGAGCCTGGATAGCCTGCTGGACGGCACTGCCGCCCAATATGACGCCCAGCTGGACGCCCGACTGCCGGCCTATTTGGACGAAACGCAGCCGGATGTGACGGTTGCCCCGCTGACGGTGCATCCGGAGGTGCTGTATTTTGACGACATGGGCCCGGATATGAACTATTGGCAGAACCAGGCCCTGGCCAATTACTATGGAAAGACCTCGGTTTCCCTAGGGGGATAAGGGGGAAAAACCGGCAAAGCCGGCACAGACTGTCCAATGAAGGAGGAGCATGTGTGACAGGCAAAAGTGATATTGAAATTGCCCAGGCGACAACGCTGGCGCCGATTGGGGAGATTGCAGAGAAGCTATCCATTGATCAGCGGTATATAGAGCCCTACGGCCGGTACAAGGCCAAAGTGGACACCCGCCTGCTGCAGGATCTGGCGGACCGACCCAACGGGAAGCTGATTCTGGTGACGGCCATCACCCCCACCCCCGCCGGGGAGGGGAAGACCACCACCACCGTAGGCCTGGGGGACGGACTCCGGCATATCGGCAAGCGGTCCATGGTGGCCCTGCGGGAGCCCTCTCTTGGCCCCGTGTTTGGCATCAAGGGGGGCGCCGCCGGCGGCGGCTATGCCCAGGTGGTGCCTATGGAGGATATTAACCTCCATTTCACCGGCGATCTACACGCCATTGGCGCCGCCAATAACCTGCTGGCGGCCATGGTGGACAACCACATCTACCAGGGCAACGCCCTGGGCATTGATCCCCGACGGATCACCTGGCGGCGCTGCGTGGATATGAACGACCGGCAGCTGCGGAATGTGGTGGACGGCCTGGGTGGCCGGATGAGCGGCGTGCCCCGGGAGGACGGGTTTGACATCACCGTGGCCAGTGAGGTCATGGCGGTGCTGTGCCTCTCCCAGGACATCCCCGATCTCAAGCGCCGGCTGGAGGCCATTATCGTGGGCTACACCTATGACGGGGAACCGGTGACCGCCGGCCAGCTGAAGGCGGCGGGCGCCATGGCCGCCCTGCTGAAGGACGCTTTGAAGCCCAATCTGGTGCAGACCCTGGAGCATACCCCCGCCTTTGTCCACGGCGGGCCTTTTGCCAACATCGCCCACGGCTGCAACTCCGTAACCGCCACCCGCCTGGCCCTGAAGCTGGCGGACTATGTGGTGACCGAGGCGGGCTTCGGCGCCGACCTGGGTGCGGAAAAGTTTTTAGATATCAAGTGCCGCATGTCCGGCCTGCGGCCGGATGCGGTGGTTATTGTGGCCACGGTGCGGGCCTTAAAGCACCATGGCGGCTGCCCCAAGGCGGAGCTGGGTCAGGAGAACCTGGCCGCCCTGGAGGCGGGGCTGCCCAATCTGCTGCGGCATGTGGAGAACATTACCCGGGTCTATGGCCTGCCGGCGGTGGTGGCCATCAACCGCTTCCCCACGGACAGCGACGAGGAGCTGGCCCTGGTGGAAGAGCGGTGCCGGGCCCTGGGGGTGAACGTAGCCCTCAGCGAAGTCTGGGGCAAAGGCGGCGCAGGCGGCCGGGCCCTGGCGGAGGAAGTGGTGCGTCTCTGCGATATGGAAAACCACTTTGCCTTTAGCTATGACCTGGATGGGACCATCGCCCAGAAAATTGAGACCATCGCCCGCCGGATCTACCATGCCGACGGGGTGGATTTCCTCCCCGCCGCCCAGGAGGAGATGAAGCGGCTGGAGGCCCTGGGGTTTGGCGGGGTGCCGGTGTGCATGGCCAAGACCCAGTACAGCTTTTCCAACGATCCCCAGCTGTTGGGGGCGCCCACCGGCTTCCGGGTCACGGTGCGGAGTATGAAAATTGCCGCCGGCGCCGGGTTCATCGTAGCCCTCACCGGCAACGTCATGACCATGCCGGG
>CAZXRD010000081.1:5213-7611 GCA_964642465.1 uncultured Oscillospiraceae bacterium
CCCAAGGTTCCGGCGGCGGAAAAGATAGACGTGGACGAAAACGGTGTAATCTCCGGCCTGTTTTAGGCCGGCATGGGCATGAAGACCCCACAAAACCCGCTCCGCTGGGCTTTTGTGGGGGCCCCATTTATATACATGCTCGGGCGGAATGAATCCGCCCTGCGCCAAGGTTTTGTTGCACAAAACGCTTGCACGCCGCACCGGCGGCGGAGTGCGGCGAAGAGGAAAGAAAAACAGCACAAGCAAAAGGAGTAGGAAATGGAATTTACAAAGCAGAGCTGCGAGGCGTTTGCAGACGCCCTGGCCTCCAAGGCCTCGGTGCCTGGCGGCGGCGGTGCCGCCGCCCTGGTTGGGGCGCTGGGCACGGCCCTTTGCACCATGGTGGGGAACTTTACCGTGGGCAAGAAAAAATATGCGGCCGTGGAGGCAGAGGTCCAGGCCATTATGGAACAGGCGGAAGCGCTGCGGGCAAAGCTGATGGCCCAGGTGGAGGCAGATGCCGCCGCCTTCGAGCCCCTGTCCAAGGCCTATGGCATCTCCAAGGACGACCCCAGCCGGGGGGAAGTGATGGAGCGCTGCCTGCGCTCTGCGGCTGCGGTACCCATGGAGATCCTGCGCCTCTGCTGCCAGGCCATTGAGCTGCATCAGAAGATGCTGGACCGGGGCAGCGTGCTGATGATCTCCGACGTGGGTACCGGCGTGCTCTTCTGTCAGAGCGCCCTGTACGCCGCCGGCCTGAATGTACAGATCAACACCAAAAGCATGGCCGACCGGGCCTATGCAGCGGCCCTGGACCGGGAGGCGGAGCAGCGCATGGCGGCCTACGGCCACATGGCCACAGCGGTGTATGAAGAAGTGAAAAGGAGGCTGTCCTAATGGCGGAACTTTTGCGTGGGAAACCGGTGGCGGACGCCATCACGGCGGCCCTGCAAGCGGAGACAAAGCAGCTGATGGACCAGGGGATCTGTCCCAAATTGGCCATTGTCCGGGTGGGAGAGCGGCCGGACGATATCTCTTATGAACGGGGCGCAAAAAAACGCTGCGAGTCCATAGGGATTGCGGTGCATAGCCTGGTCTTGCCGGAACAGGCCACAGGCCAGCAGCTGCTGGATGTCCTCACATTGGCCAACCAGGAGAGCTCTGTCCATGGGATCCTGGTGCTGCGGCCCCTGCCCAAACACATGGACGAGGCGGCCATCATTGCTGCCGTTGCCCCGGAAAAAGATGTAGACGGCGTTACGCCCGGTTCTATGGCGGCGGTCTATGCTGGCGGCGGCGCCGGCTTTCCCCCCTGTACGGCCCAGGCCTGTATGGAGATCCTGGATCATTACGGCATTGACCTGACGGGGAAGACGGTGGCTGTCATGGGCCGGAGCACGGTAATCGGCAAGCCGGCGGCCATGCTGGCCATGGGGCGCAACGCCACAGTGACCATCTGCCACACCAGGACCAAGGATGCAGCGGCCGTCTGCCGCAAAGCGGATGTGCTTGTGGCGGCTGTGGGCCGGGCGGGCATGATTGATAAAGACTATGTGGCCCCGGGCCAGGTGGTGCTGGATGTGGGCATCCATGTGGGGCCGGACGGGGCCCTGTGTGGGGATGTGGACTTTGCCGCCGTAGAACCGGTGGTGGGGGCCATTACACCGGTGCCCGGCGGCGTGGGCAGCGTCACCACGGCGGTTTTGGCCAAACATGTGGTGGCGGCGGCCCGCCGGCAAAAGGAGCGGCAGGTATGAGGCGAGGGATTCCGGTCATTTTGTGCCTATGCCTGGTGTTGGCCCTTGCCGCCTGCGGCAGCGGGGATCCGGCCCCTACGGCATCGGCCAGCCCGTCGCCGTCGGTTTCCATGTCGCCCAGCCCCTCTCCCAGTCCCAGCCCGTCGGTGGACAGCAGCGTGGTGCATAATGACATCGGGCAGCCCATTGGGAACGTGATCCAGCGCCTGGGTTACGATTACACCACCACCGGTTTTGAGGGGACGCTGCTCTTCCAGTTCCCGGCGGATCCCCAAGTATCCTATGGCGTGGACTATACGGAAAACGTTACCGGGACGGAGGTCATCACCTATCTTTTCGTGACGGGCAATAAGCCCATTTTCACGGCGGATGGACTTTGGGCCTACATGACCTATGAAGAGATCGCCGCCCAAGTTGCCCTGCACGAAGGGGCGTGGGTGACGGATTTGGGCTACAGCGCCCTGGAGGCGGGGTACTACTGCACGGCGGTATTAAACGGCTATAGTTACAACTATACTTGGTACGAGGGGGACGGTACCGTCCCGGCAGACATGGTCCGGATATCCCCCTATACCGGCAGCGAAGGGGAGGAAGGATCCCCACCTCCCAGCGGCACCATCCTGTCGGAGGGGCAGATTATCACCTTCCTGCGCCAGCACTTC
>CAZXRD010000082.1:0-7558 GCA_964642465.1 uncultured Oscillospiraceae bacterium
AGGGCAAAAGTTATGATTTTTTGCTGATGCTTATCTGACTGGTGATGCTAAAAACCTATCACAAGGCCGCAATGGATGGCTTCCGTACAGGTTAAATCCTCTTAAATATTTTGTTCAGTGCGATCAATGATTTGCTGTTGGAGTGCAGGACCAAGTTCCACATAATATGCGCTAAACCCACCTACGCGGACGATGAGATCTCGGTAATCTTCTGGGTGAACCATAGCGGCTTCAAAGGTCTCCCGATTCTGAATATTCCATTGGACCTGATAACCATTGTAGCTCTCAAAATAAGTCTCCAGCAGAGCGATAAACTTATCCTGCGCTTCCGGTGTGCTGAGCAGGGATCGTGGGATTTTCTGATTAAGAACAGCCGAGCGGATACTGTGAAAATCATTTGTGGCTTTGCCTACAGAGGTCATAACACATGTGGGACCACGGGTATCGCAGCCTGTACAGGGTGAGATACCACCATCGGACAATGGAGCCCCTGCCAGCCGTCCGCTGGGTAGGGCACCTACGTCTATGCCCTGCGCCATGTGGATGGAGCCACCCGGACGTCCGTCTCGTTTGGGAAGCCCGAACCAGTTTCGTTGTCCAAGGCAAAACTGTGTCACCGGTTCGTTAACCATTCGATAGAGTTCCTCTGGGCGGCCCAGGTTATTCCCGTATTTTGGTGCCGTTCTCGTTAATGTGCGAATTTTTTCTCCCTGCTCTCCGGCAAAGTTGTTTCTACATGCCTCCAGCAATTCGTCCATATGGACTATTTTTTTGTCATAGACCAGATACTCGATGGCCATAAGGGAGTCTGGCACGTCGGCATACACTTTGTTCATAATATCTCCAATGAACTGGTTATACCGGCAGCCGCCCTCATGAATATCTTTGGCATTTTGAATGCAGTCCGCAGTGAGCGCCGAAACAAAGGGTTGGCTATATACTTGCATCTCCACGCTTTGGCCTAGATTGGTGGCCCCAATGATCACAGAGTAAAGGTGTACCCATTGCTCTGTATAGGCCCGAATCCAATCTTCTATCCCCGTAAAGTCTCTGGGATCTCCGGTATGAGGCCCAGTCTGTCTGCCCAACTTGGGATCATAGCCATCATACATGGTCAGTTCCATGACCTTGGCCCCATTGATAAAAATCGGAGTACCATAGGCTGTTCCATAAGCATAGGGATGGGTACAGCCCTGAAGAGTATAATCACGAGCGTCCTCCAGACTGGCACCGTCTTCCACTAAGCCGCGGATTATGTTGACATCGTTGTGAAATGCGGGTTCTGACCCCATCATAATGTTTGTCCAAACACCCTTGCGCAAAAAGGCCCGGTTCATCTCAGGATGCCAGCGCAGAAAGAGTGGAAAGTCCAGTTTCATTTTCCCGCCGACATGTAAAATCATATAGGTCTGCTCGTTGCAGGCATCGCTTCCGTCACGCTTTACACCGCCCAAGATAGCCCGGGATTGGACATAGCCTGCGCCCATAGTCTTGACATAACCAGGGGGAAGTCGGTCCGTGGATGCGATTTTGACCCAGAAAGCAGCCAACAGTTCTATGGCTTTGGTTCGGGTCAGACTTCCGGATGCTAGTTCCTTTTGATAGACAGGCTGTAGATACTGATCCATACGGCACAAAGAGGCCCCCGCCCCGTTAGCATCCTCCAGATAGAGTCCCAGATGGATAAAACGGACGCATTGGAGGGCCTGCCAATAAGTCTCCGCAGGAAATTCTGGTACCCGTCGGCATATCTGGGCGATCTGAATCAGCTCTGCGCGTCGCTGGGAGTCCGTTTCAGTCTGCGACATCTCCTCTGCCAGGTCCCCATATCGGCGCCCCAGTCGGATAAATCCCTCACATGCAATGCGCATGGACTTTAGAAAAATCCGACGTTGCCCATCTCCAGGAGCTCGGTAGGTGAGGGCTAAAAGCTGTTCATCGATCTCCTCAATAATTCCCTTTATGCCTTTTTCCAAAACTTTAGCATAGTCGGCCTGGGCAGCGTAGTTGGTAAAAGTGGCGTAAGAACGAGCACAGCAGTAGATTGCATCATCATAGACCTGTCCCCAATCCTCACGAATGGCCTCCAGCATCTGCTCTCCCGGACTGTGTCCACTCCAATAGCGTGTATCAGCCGAAATCTGTTGGAAGTCCTCTTCGCTTAGTTCGCCGGTACTTTGTTCGGCCCGCATACGCCGGTCTCCCGCCATCAGTTCAAGGCCTGGTTTAGGGTTGTAGTCCAGTTGAAGCCCTACACCTCTGAGATAGGGAGTCTGGGAACCTACGATTAACTCCTCATCAAAGATCCTCAAAGGCATTTCGTCGCACAGCTTAGCAAAGAGTTTAGCGCGACGCAGATGAAGGGGCTGGCCCTCGGTTTCCCTCCAGCTCTCAGAAGCGATACGAGTGCGGTGAGCACAGATATGTATGGGAGCTTTCAAGGCCCGGTCCCGCAGCCGGGCAACGCGCCCTGTGCAGGGCTCAATGCCGTCGATTTCGTCGGCATAAGGAAGTGGTATATATCTGGTAGGCAAAAGGACACGCTCCTTTCCTGTCAATCAGGCCGGCCATGGAGCGACCGGCCTGTGTAAGATACCCAAGAATAAGTTACATAGCGTCGGGTAAAAAGCTTATGATAGGAGTGAGAAGAAGCAGGCTAATGATGACAATGATAACCAAACTCATGATAAAAACCTTGGGTACCAGTTCCTGACGCATCTTTTCATCGGGACAGCCAGACAGGCAGCAGGCGCCGCCTGTAGAGAAAGGAGAAATACCAGGCGTAAAAGAACCCAGGCACATGGCGGTAAACAGTGTAACCGAGTTGCAGCCTGTCGCGGCGGCCACCACAGGAACAAGGGGCATAAGCAACGGGTAAATTACAGTGAAGTTCGCAAACAGAGTAATGGCTCCGGCCATCAAGAAGAACAAAATCGGAACAATCATCTTTGGGATATTACCAGTCTCAAAGACTCCGGCCACCATGTCGGTTATACCGCAGTTGACAAGCACATTAATCATCACGCACATACCCCCAATGTTCAGGATGAGATCCCAGGGGATGCGTTTTATAATCACTTTGGAATCAGCCAACTTCATGAAAAAGGCAATTACAAATCCTCCAAGGCAGACCATCTGAATGCTAAGCTGCCCCGCAAAATAAGTGGCGAGTTCGCTGGGCCAGAAGCACTTCCAGACAGCAGCACCAATGACAAGTCCCAGACAAATTATAATAAGGATTAGTGTTTTCTTCTGCTCGGTACTATAGCTACCCGGTTTTTCCATATTCAGATTTTTAGTATCAACTTTCCAGCCCTTGAAGACCACATATCCCACAAAAAACAGGCCTGTGAAAATGATAAATGAGTACAAACTGTAAGCCATGGCGCTGTATGCGACCACATCATCGGATACACCAGTCTGCGTATAATAGGCAATGCGGTTGGCCCCTTCAGAACTCCAGAACATGCCTCCGCCTCCGCCTCCACCCAAAAAGACAGCCAAGATGACCAGCAAAGGATGCATACCGGTCTGGCCGGCAATAGCAAATCCAATGGCTGCCATGGCAATTTCAGCAGCCATGGCACCAGCTCCTGCAGCACCCACTACCCAGGAAGTCAGATAGAGAGCTATTGGAATGAACCACGGGAACCTGCGAGTGACATACATGACTTTATTTGCAAACAGAGTAAGCGTACCGTTTTCCCGGGCGATACCGAAAAACAACGTAGTCGTGATTGCGATGAACATGACGGAGGTGGGCCAATATCCTACCAATGTAGTGACGCTGAGTTTGCCCATCCAACCTCCCACGATCCATGCTACAATCAGACCTAGAATACCGGCGTTAATATTAGCTTTTGTACTGATGACCAGAGACAAAATAAGACCGATAATCAATGCAATAATCATCACGGTGTTTGACATGTTCTCTCCTCCTCATTTTCATTTTTAATTTAAAACAACCTTCGAAGGTCTAGAAGGTTACTCATTACGGCTATGAAAGGTGGACTCTTTTCGGGATACTATCAATGAGCGTCAGTGCACCACCGTCTACAGCTAAATTGGTAGCATTAATATAGGAGGCGTCGTCACTGAGCAGAAAAGCCACTGCCGCTGCCACCTCCTCCGCCTCGCCGACACGGTTAATCAGGCGTACGCGGTGCTGGTGTTGATCTTTAAAAACCCCTTCCCCTTTTACGGAAGCTCCTCCGGGGGTTCGCATGGCACCGGGAGCCACAGTGTTGCAGCGAATCCCATCATCGGCAAACTGAACAGCAATGGCGTTGGACAGCGCCACCAGTCCAGCCTTGGCGGCACCATAAGCCGCACCGAAAGCGGGCTTTGAACAGGCCAGAGATGTGATATTGACAATAGAACCGCCGCCAGTTTCGAGCATAACAGGAATTGTGTGCTTACACACCAAAAAAACGCTCTTGAGGTTGGTATTGATTAGCTGTTCCCATTCCATTTCTGTAAGTTCAGTAATACGGATGATTCTACGAGCCTCAAAAGAAACGCCCACATTGTTGCACAGATAGTCAAACCTGCCAAAGGCCTCTTTCCCGGCCTGTACCATGGCAGTAACATCTGATTCATCGGTAACATCACAGCGTACAGCCACGGCCTTACCATTATGGGACAGGATTTCGGTAGCAGTACGTTTGGCCGCATCTAAATCCAAGTCGACCACGAGTACTTTGGCACCTTCGGCGGCCAGACGGAGAGCAATGCTCCTACCCAGACCCGCGCCGCCGCCGGTCACTATAGCATTTTTACCAGCAAATCTATCCATTGCTTCCACCGTCCTTTACTCAGTGATAATGGCCGCCGTTAAAGTCAAACAGATGAGGGGCCTCAGCACCCGGAGTATAGAATTCCCGTGTCAAGGCACGGACCTTATCTGCCTGCGTGATAGCGAGTTCCATAGCTTCGATGGCCTCATCTAGCTGCCAGATCTTGGTGGCTCCAATAAGTACATTTTCCAAATTGGGATTCGTGGCGGGATAAGCCATGGCCAGTTTGGCGGCAGACATGCCATTTTCTCGAGCGACCTGGATCAAACGAGGCACTTTGGCGACGATCTGATCTCGAATTCCTCCAGAATCCCGGGCAATGTTGCGCTCTTCCTCTGGGTACCACACGCCTGCAGCTCGCTCTTCAGGTTCATAACGGCGACGGGTCACATGACCACCCAAGATTCCGCCTTCTAGAGTAAAAGCCGCCTGCAGTTTCATACCGGTTTCACGGAACAGTGCCTGATAAGTCTCGGATTCCACCACATCGCGGCGGCAGATGTTATATTGGAACTGTACAAATTTGGGTAAGTGCATTTGATTGACCTTGAGCAGGTCGTAGGCCTGTTTCAAGAGCGGAGCATCCCACAGGGAGAAGTCCAGTTCCTTTGTCATCCCCTTCTCCACCAGAGAGTCCATGGCTTCCACTGCCTCCTGCATAGTCTCCTGAGGGTTAGGCCTGGAGAAGAGAATGTAATCGGCATACTCTACGTCCAGCAGCTCCAGTAAGCGGTTCACCACCAGTTCCCGACTCTCAGTAGAATTCGTAAAAACCTTTAGGCCCAACTTGTAACTCTCACGTGGCAGCCCTAGTTCCTTGACGACTTCCTTGAATCGAACAGTATTTAGGAAATCGTGGTCCCAGTAGTCACCAATGTCAAAGTGATTGATTCCACGATCCATTGCGCCTTGGATAAAAGCTATATTTTCTTCCAGCGTCATTCGGTTATAGATGTGCCATGAACCAAGAGCCAACATCCCGGCCGCCTTTTTTTTCTGTTCTTTTTCCATCACAGTTCTCCCTTTTCTCATTTTGCTATTTTTGAAGTGTAATCCATCATTTTTTTGTTTTATTTTACTATTTTTGAAGCGCAACTCATCAATAACTTTGTTACTTTTATATCATAACAGGCATGAGGGAAAATCTGCAATGTTTAGATGCATAAGCAATGAGAAAAGAATTGTTTCCTTTGCACAATTTTGGAGATTTGTAGTTCACAGTCTCAGAAAACTACCTTTGTCTGTAGCTGTGCACAAAGAGTTATAGTTTTTTTGGAAATCCATGCCTTGCTGTTGCGGAGAGCGTTTCCGTCTTGTAAAATGGAGGAAAACATGAAGGGCGGTGAGAACCTTGATCGGCATTGAATTGCTTTGTTTTGGAATGGAAAATGCAATTCTGTCTAGAACGGTGGCCGAAGAATGGATTGGAGATTTTAACGGACTTCTGCTGCCTGAGCCGGATGTCTCTCCTCAATCCGGCTCGGTGTATGTGGGTACTGGGGAACAGATTTATTCCCTCTTGGGTCGTGTCAAATCTGGCGTATCAATAATTGCTTTTTCTGCAGGTGCCCTTCCGGCAGATGCGATCACTCCTGAAGGTTGTAGTCTATTGGTTATTGACCTCCCTCTCTCTGCTCTCCACAACCGCCTCTCGTCCAATTTGTCTCACTATCTGCGCTGGCAAAAAACGCTTTCCGCCGTTCCGTTTGGACCTGACTACTGCTGGCGGCTTCTCCAATGCTCCTCCGATATCACCGGCTGTTCTTTTTTTCTTTTTGACGGCGATTTTAATATAGTGTCCCTAGGGAAAGCGCAAGACATATTGGAAGAACTCGCCGTCACAAATGCGCCAAAGCGGCCTACTCCTGCCCAAATCAATAAACTCTTTGGTCGCCTTCTTACAGAGAACCTTTCAGAAGGAGCCCCTGTTCATTTCCAGACAGGACACCACATATATACCATTCAGGACAATGGAGAGGTGTTGGGGTTCCTTTTTGTAGTGGTGCACAATACCGGTAGATCTTCGGAGTGTTTTTTCCGCTTGCTGGTGGATCACCTCCGAGCCAGTCTGCGGGCTGAGGGAGTTCAGGCAGAGGTGTGCGGACAGCCTTTCTTTCGTCAGTTTCTTGAACGGATGGAAGTTTATTACCGTCATTACCCTCGCAAACTCCTAGAAGACATGGCTAAACTGCCACAGCCTGGCGGTCCATGGGTTCGCTTCCTTCTCATTGCCCCCGAAGAAGGACGATCTTCTCTTACCCGGCTTTACTCTGAGGTGGAGAAAATATTTACAAAAAGCAATCTTACCATATATAACGGCAGAATTGTGCTAATGCTCTCCTTTCAAGAGTCTGCCGCCGTAGATGTAGATGCCTGCGGTATTACCAGCCTCGAACAGTTGCTGGAGGTGCAGGGAGGCTATGCTATTTGGGAAACGCTGCTACAATGGAAAAAGGTATACGCACCGAGTATATCCAATGCAGTGAAATCCTAGGAATGATACCCAAGCTGCGTCTGCCCGATGATACCCGTGTCTCACGGCTCAATCGCTATCTAAGCTACTACACCATCCATATCTGTGCCACCCATCTGATGGAAGAGTTTGGTCACGATCGTCTCGTCTATTTTGCCTATCCCGAGCTTTTGAATCTAACCCGCTATGATATGGAAAATAATACACATCTGCGCGACTTTCTTTTCTACTATGTGCTCAACGACTGTAATGTCTCTGAAACAGCAAAATACCTGCATATGCACCGGAA
>CAZXRD010000083.1:0-7499 GCA_964642465.1 uncultured Oscillospiraceae bacterium
GGCGTGCTGGGCGGCGTTTTTTTGAAAAAGGCACCGGTGACCTGGTTGTGCCGGGGATTTGGCGTACTGATCCTCTATGGCGGGATGCGGGCGCTATGGTGATGGGATTTCTCATGCCCCTGCTGGTGGGGGCGGCCACCGGCGTGCTCTCCGGCATGGGCGTAGGGGGAGGGACCCTGCTGATGGTCTATATGACGGCGGTGGCCGGTTTGCCCCAACAGGCCGCCCAGAGAATCAATCTGGTATATTTTAATCCCACATCCTTGGCGGCGCTTTACAGCCATATTAAAAATAAGCTGGTGCGCTGGGATGCGTCGGTGCCGGCTATGGTCACAGGGCTGGTGGCCACGGGGGCTTGCGCCTGGATAGCGGCGGGGATGGAGACTGGATTGCTGAAAAAGATCTTTGGCGTTTTTTTGATTGCAGTGGGGCTGCGGGAGATTTTTCGAAAATAAATGGGGGACAAGTTGCGGTTTTGGGCGCAACTTTGGACAGCGGACCCTGTAAAGAAAAAAAGGGGATCTTATGTCCAGTACAAGCAAAACCGACAACCTGCTGCTCAACCAGTGGGCGGCCTCAGACATGTTCCAACACGAAGATTTCAACAATGACAATGCCATTTTAGATACGGCCATTATGAACCGGCCCCATGTGCGGCTTTTGGAGACCACGACCCAGGTGGCGGCATCCCAAGAGGACATTGATGTATCAGAGATTGATTTTCTCCAGTACCGGCGGATTTATATTTTCCCGGAGATTCCAACCACCTACGCCACAATTTATTTGCGGATGCGGGTGAATGACATCACGGCAAATGATTCCTACCGGGGCGGGTCCTGGTCCATTCAATACGGGGAGCAAAACACCACACAAAAGGAGGACTACCTGGCAGATTGGGCCATTGGCTTGAACACCTACAGCAACTACATACAGTTTGGAGATATTTCCCCCTACTCTGTCGTAGGCTGTATTGGCTTTCATCTGATGCAAAACGGGGCCAATGAGCTGTATCGCAAGGCCTGGGGCTGCCTGGTGCCCAATGTGGGCTGGGGGGACTTGACGAAGTTACCCTTTTACATGAGCTCGTCCAGCATTCAGGTGCCAGCAAATTCAAAAATTGTGATCTATGGGGTGAGGAAATGACCATTACTGTACTGATTTGTCATCCGGACGGAAGTCAGAGCTTAGAGACCCAGGAAGTGCTGGAAGATTACTTCTCTGACTAGGAGGAACCTGCGGCACCGGAAAAATAAGCCGAGAAATACAAAGAAGGGACGCACGGTATCGTGCGTCCCTTCTCGTTTTATGTGGTTGGGCTGGGGTCTGCGCTGGGACTAGGGCTGGGGGAGGGATCTATGCTAGTGGACGGAGAGGGATCCGAGTCCAGATCAGGACTAATTGGCTGGCCGGTGTCCGGATCAATCTCCTCCCCGCTGGAATTGAAGTATTGGCCGGTAATGGTATTATACGTCCAGCCATTGGAGGAGTTAAAGTAGATGGTGGGATCATTGACGTCGATCGACCAACCCTCCATACCCGGGGCGTCTTGGGGGATCAGCTCGCCGGTCTCTCCGTCAATTTCGTTGCCATCGGAATCGTAGTATTTGCCGGTGTCCACGTGGTAGGTCCAACCGGTTTCAGGGTTGTAGTAGATGTTCGGATCGTCCAGATCGATCTTCCAGCCTTCCATATCTGTGGCCCAGGGGTCTTCAGAGAGCAGATCCTGGCCGGTAGTCAAGGGGATCACTGGGTCAAAGTCCCGCCATTCCAGATCTTCATGGACCAGGGACATAACGCTGCGCCAAATGGCAGGGGCGGGGTTATAGCTCAGACTCAAGGTCTCCGGCGTTTCGTAGCCTACCCATACACCGGCCACATAATAGGGCGTGTATCCCACAAACCAACGGTCTTTGTTGTCGGTGGTGGTACCGGTTTTACCGGCGGTAGGCATGGTGCCCAGGTTGGCGCTGGAGCTGCCGCCCCAGGTGGCGGTGCTCACCAGCATGCTGGTCATGTTGGTGGCTGCCGCTTCGCTGAAGGCCACGTTGGTGTCCCGCTCACCGGACAGCACTACGTTGCCGTCGGAATCTAAGACCTGGGTATAGGTGCTGGCGTCAATGAAGATGCCCTTGTTCACCAAGGCACAATAAGCGTTGGTGAGTTCTTCATTAGTAATGCCGTAAGTGAGCTGGCCCAAGGCCAACGGCGCATAGTCGATGTCTGTATGCCCCTCGTCATCGCTGACTACTAGGGATGTGATGCCCAGGCGGTTGGCCAGGTAGTCGTAAGAGACCCAGGGGGTGAGCACGTCCATAACCTGGGCGGCGACGGTATTGAGGGAGCTGGCTACAGCCTGCCGGATGGTGACCAGGCCGCTGTAGGAACCGGCGGAATAGTTGTGGGGATACCAGTCTGTGCCGTTGAGCTTGATGTTGGGGCCGTCGTACACCAGAGAGTCCGGGTTAATGAGACCCTGGTCCATAGCCGGTGTATATGTGGCTATGGGCTTGAAGGAGGAGCCTGGCGGACGCAGGGACTGGGTAGCAAGGTTCTGTACCCGGTTGGCGGTCTTTTCTCCAACGCCGCCGGCCATGGCTACAATATCCCCGGTATAGGGATCTATGATGATAATGGAGGACTGCAGTTGCTGAGTGGATGAGCCGGCGTCTGGGAAGTTCTCCGGGTTTTGGTAGATGTAGTCCACATCCGCCTGAATATCCGGGTCAATGCAGGCATAGATCTGGTAACCGCCGGTGTAGATCAGACGCTCTGCAACGGTATAGGAGAGGCCCTGCTCGTCCATCAGGTCTTCAATGACTTCTTCGATCAGGGCGTCCACATACCAGCTGTAAACCTCATACTCGTATTCGTCGTCTTCCCCACGGACGAAAACCAGTTCCTCGTTCTTTGCAGCCAAGTATTCCTCTTCCGAGTCAAAATAGCCCTGGTCGTACATCTCGTCTAGAATGATTTGCTGGCGGGCGAGGTTGCGCTCCTTATTCGCTGAACTGATATACGGGTCATAGAGGGAGGGGTTGTTGGTAATGCCGATGAGGCTGGCACACTCCGCCACCGAGAGCTCTTGCACCGGCTTGCCAAAATACGTATAAGAGGCAGAATAGATGCCGTAACACCCCTCACCGAAGTAGATCAGGTTTAAGTAATAGGTAATGATCTCCTCTTTGGTGTAGTTTCGCTCCAGCTCTAAGGCTTGGAATATCTCCAGAAGTTTTCGCTGGACGGTGACCTCGTTATTGCCGGTGGCGTTTTTAATGGTCTGCTGGGTGATGGTGGAGCCGCCAAAAATCTCTTGGCCCGTGAGGGAACTGAGCAGTGCCTGGATGGTACGTATCCAGTCCACCCCGTGGTGCTTATAGAAACGCTGGTCTTCAATGGCCACAGTGGCGTGGATCAGGTGTTGGGGGATGTCCTCATAATCCACCCATTCCCGGTTGACTGTACCGTACAGGGAAGTGAGCTCTTCATACTGCTGCGTGTC
The DNA here is from genome assembly GCA_964642465.1 of uncultured Oscillospiraceae bacterium. Classification (GTDB taxonomy): domain Bacteria; phylum Bacillota; class Clostridia; order Oscillospirales; family Oscillospiraceae; genus CAZXRD01. The sequence goes on from CAZXRD010000083.1 coordinate 3,500, forward strand.
ATCGTCGTAATAGTAGACCACGCTGGTGAGGTCATAGCTCATGTCGCCCAAGTCCAAATAGGCCATGGGGGTGATGGTTGTCTTTACATAGACGGCGAAAATACAGGCAAAGATAATGCCGGTGGTCAAGATGATGAGCAAGATCGTGCCAAGTATTTTCAAGATGAGCAAAACAATGTCCCAGGCGGTGCGAGCACCCGTGGAAGCCACATTTTTTGCTACCTTTTTCTTCTCTCTTGCGGTCAAGTTCTGCACCTCCATCCTCAGGAGCAAAGGGTCCTGGGTCGTGTTTCTAAAACCATATGCCTGCCACGACAATAAAAAGCAGCAAACCTGCAGGGCAGGGCACAACAAAGACAATGCTTCCTTTGTGCTTCCGTTATTATACCACAGCCTGTCAAATAGTTGTAAAAAAATTATGACATAGCGGTTAAGATTGCGGAACAAATTGGAATAAAAAAAGACTGTTCTGGACATAATGTTTTAAATTCGTGGAGAAAATACACAATTTACAGGAGAAAGGGTGCAGAAAATGAAGGGATATTGGAAAACAATTTTGGCTGGGGTGCTGGTATTTGCTGCATCTTTTTCCCTGATCGAGCTGATTGCCAGGCCGTCTTTAGCTGCAGAGGAGCCATTGGGAGATGGGTTGGAAACGGTTTCTAGTGTGGAAGATGGTGAGGACGGCGGGTATGTGCTGAAAGACTACATGGGGAGCCTCAGCATATTTTACGGGCCCTATCAGGAGATCCCGGCGGCTATTACGGAAATTGAGACGGCAGGCCTGCGCCAGCGGGATCAAGAACTGCTGCGCCAGGGCATCCATGTGGAGACCCGAGAGGAGCTGTTGCAGCTGCTCGAGGACTTTGGCAGTTGATTTTTTCGCATTCCTCAGGTACAATAGTGACATACCTAAGTGCATGCTTAGGATTCCGGCACCGTCCGGCCGATGAACGGCGGACCCTTGTGGGGAAATGGAGCGACTATGAACGAGAATTTCGGCGCCGATTATGTGACCATCACGGACGAAGAGGGCAACGAGTTTGAGCTGGAACACCTGTTTACCTTTGACGCAGATGAAAAGACCTATATGGCTTTTCTGCCCTATACGGAAAACGGCGTGAAGGTGGACGAGGAGAGCGAAGACTACGGCATTATCCTGCTTCGGGCAGAGGAAGAGGACGGAGAGGAGTTTTTGGTTCTGCCGGACACCGAGGAGGAACAGGAGCAGGCCTATAACATATTCATGGAAATTTTGCAGCAAGAGGAAGAATAAGTTGACATTTTACACAAACAATATGCTTGTGTTTCTGGGGAATGTGTGCTAGTATAATAATTGCCCTGCGTTGTGCGTGATAGGCCTTATTAACCCACATCATTTATAAGGGATGCTAAAGCTCTCGCCGTGAATTGCAGGCCTCCCGATTTTCGGATGTTGGAAGCAGAGAAGCGGTGAGGAGGCAACCCACCTGCCAACTGTGCAGGTTCTAATTTGGCCTACACGGCAAATGCGGGGAGAAAACAAAAGAAAGCGAGGGGCCCTAGGGCCCCTCGCTTCAAATTTTGGCAGTTTGTTTTTTAAAAAGCCCCTTTTTGCAGCGGGGAATTGTAAAGTTTTTGATAATCCTCCTGCAAAATATGCTTTTTTGCTTGAAAGAATGGAGGCTTTCCGTTATAATGTCACGGTGTGAACACTCTACAGAAAAGGATGGGTAACGATGGGCGCATCAAGAGAAAAAATGAAACGCCGGGAGGCGCGCAGCCAAGACACCGGCGAAAAAATATTGCAGGAGAAGCGCAGCAAACGGAAACGGAAAATTTGGATTGCCGTGATCTGTGTGCTGGCCGTGGCGTTGATTGTCTTCAGCATCTTTATGAACAGCAGCTTCCGGTATCGGACAGGCGTGGCACTGCGAGTGGGGGACCACACCTTTACAGCGGCAGATATGGGCTACTTCTATTACACGGCCTATTACAACATCATGGAGAGCTATGGGGACTACGCCAGCTACATTGTGGATACCAGCGAGTCCTTAAAAGACCAGATGTATGATGAGGAACGGACTTGGGATGAGTATATTAAAGAGGTAGCGGCGGAGGACATACAGGAGCTGTGTGCTCTGTATGATGAGGCTATGGCCGAGGGGTATACCCTGTCGGAAGAGCTGCTCCAGGAGATGGAGGATGTCATTGCCAGCGCCGAGTCCATGTACTCCCTCTACGGGTACAAGTCGGTAGATGCTTATTTTGACGCCATGTACGGTCGGGGCATGAACGAGGAGATCTTCCGGGAAAATATGGAGTTTGCCTATATTGCGACAAACTACCGGCAGTATCTCAAGGACAACTACAGCTTTACCGACAACGAGCTGGATGAGAAATACGAGACGGACATGAAGGATGAGTATGCATCCATCACATACCGGATGTATTATGTGTCTGCCGAGCAGGTGGACGGGGAGATCTCTGACGAGGCATGGGCAGATGCCAAGGAAATTGCCGATCTACTGTGTGCAGCGGAGACGGAAGAGGAATTTGCCGAACTGGTCTATGAAAATTCCGGGGATCGGCAGTCCACCTATGAGGACCGGGATGTGACACGGCACACCTACTTTGCTTATACCATCAGCGCCAACTACAACGAGTGGCTGGTGGATGAGAGCCGGGAACCTGGAGACACAACCGCCATCCAAGTAGATACCGGGTACTATGTCCTCTACTATATTGACCGGAGCGACAACGACTACAATTACCAGACCATCCGAGACATCTTTATTGAGGCGGAAGCCGATGATGACGGGAACATCACCGATGAGGCGATGGACGAGGCCAAGACCACGGCGGAAGAGATCCTGCAGGAGTGGGAAGACGGCGACGCCACAGAGGACAGCTTTGCCAGCTTGGCCATTATGGCCTCTGACGACAGCGAGACGGCCGGCAACGGCGGCCTGATAGAGCGGGTCACCGAAGGCAGCAACGACCGGGAGATCGAGGACTGGGCCTATGATTCCAGCCGGCAGGCCGGCGATGTGGAGATTGTGGAGACGGACGAGGGCTACCACATCCTCTACTATGTGGGCGAGGGCGAGCGGTATGACCGGGCCTTGGCCAGAGACGAGCTCACCGAGGAGACCTATACCAACTGGCTGGAGGATAAGTTGGCCTCCGGTTACGATATGGAATATGGTTCCCGGATGCGGTACGTTGGATTTTAAAATTTAGGATAGCCGGGGAGCGGGATGCCGTTCCCCGGCTTTTTTTGAGAAGGGGAGAGAGTCGTTTTGAAGCAGGCGTTTATCCGGGAGGAGATGCTCTTGGGGCAGGCCGCTATGGAGAGATTAGCGGCGGCCCATGTGGCGGTGTTTGGCATAGGCGGCGTAGGAAGCTATGCGGTGGAGGCCCTGGCCCGGTCCGGCGTGGGAGAACTGACCTTGGTGGACCACGATGTGATTGGGGAGAGCAACCTAAACCGGCAGCTGGGGGCCCTGCACTCCACCCTGGGTCAAAGCAAGGTCCAGGTGATGGCCAGGCGGGTGGAGGACATCAACCCCGATGCCCAGGTGCATGCCCTGGCGGCCTATTACAGCCGGGAGAGCCGGGAACAGTTTTTTGATGATACATATGACTATATTGTAGATGCCATCGACCTGGTGTCCTGTAAAATCGATCTCATTGTCACCGCCCGGGAGCGTGGGATCCCCATTATCTCCGCCCTGGGGACGGGCAACAAGCTAGATGCTAGCCGGTTTCGAGTGACGGACATCTCCAAGACGTTAAACTGCCCCTTGGCCCGGGTGATGCGGAAGGAGCTGGGGAAGCTGGGGATCCGCCACCACAAGGTGGTGTTCAGCGACGAGCTGGCCCGGGAGGCGGCCCAAGTGGAGGCCCCGCCGCCGGGACGGCGGAGCGTACCGGGCAGCGTGGCCTGGGTGCCAGCGGTGGCGGGATTGCTGCTGGCGGGGGAAGTGGTGCAGGACCTGATTGCCCAGGTATCCGGCGG
>CAZXRD010000084.1:0-7236 GCA_964642465.1 uncultured Oscillospiraceae bacterium
CTTTTCCAGGGCCTTTTTTTCAATGCGGGATACATAGCTCCGGGAGATGCCGCAGAGGTCGGCGATCTCCCGCTGGGTCTTGGGCTGGCGGCCCATAAGGCCGTAGCGCATGGTGATGATCCGGCTCTCCCGCTCTGTGAGGTGCTCCCGGATGCAGCGGTAGAGCTGCTGCCGGGCCTCTTTGGCGTCCAGCTGCTCCACCATATCGTCGTCCACGCACACCACGTCCATGAGCAGCAGGCTGTTGCCGTCCCCGTCGGTGTCCAGGGAGTCAGACAGGCTCAAATCCCCCGCCGTCTTTTTCTGGCTGCGGAAATACATGAGGATCTCGTTTTCAATGCAGCGGCTCACATAGGTGGCCAGGCGCACCCCTTTGTCCGCCTTATAGGTGGAGATGCCCTTGATGAGGCCGATGGTGCCGATGGAGATCAGGTCGTCCTGGTCCTGGGTCTGGGTGTAATATTTTTTGATGATGTGGGCCACCAGGCGCAGGTTGCGCTCAATGAGCACTTGCCGGGCCTCCATGTCCCCGGCGGCATAGGCCTCCAGATAGGCCCGCTCCTCCTTGGCCGTGAGGGGCCGGGGGAAAGAGCCTTGGCTTCCGCCGATGCGCAGCATCAGCAGCGGGCTTGTGAGAAAGAGCCACAGGACAGGCAGCATGGGACCACACTCCAAATCATAAAAAAATAGGGCGCCCTCTGGGGGCTACCCTATTTCTATGCCCGATGAAAATTGTCCTATGCCCTTAATCCACCAGCACGCAACTGGTGTAACTGATGGTCCGGGGCCCGTAGTAGTAGCCCAGGCCGGAGTCGGCGCACACTTGGCTCACAAAGAGGCCGTAGGCCTCCATGGAGGGGATGGCCAGGTCCGGGTGCCGGCAGGGCGCCGCCGGATAGGTACAGCTGGGGCAGACGGTACAGGCCCCCGCCGCCATAGGCAGGCACTGGGGATAGCGCTCCCGCAGCTTTTGCACAAAGGCGTAAAAACGTTTTTTGTGCTGCTTTTCCGTCTCCAGCATGGCCTCCACGTCAAAATCGTCCTCCAGCTGGCCGGTGGTCTGCACCAGCACGCCCCGGTGATACCGGGCGGCTTTGGCGGATGCATCTTCCAGGCTGCCGCAGCCAGGCGGGCAGCACCAGTTCTTCCCGTAGCTGTGGCAGCGACCGGCAGCGCACATCTCCCGCACCTCCGGCAAAAACTGCAGTGCCGCCATATTGAGGGCCCCAAAGTGGGAAAACCCGGCCGCCTCCGCCAGGGCTAAGATTTCCTCTGTGGTCATGCCTCGTCCTCCTCAAACGCCATGCGTTCCATAAAGTACCGGCTGAAGGCGGCGTCGCCGGAGAGCTCTAAGTACCGGCAGGACCCGGCCGTCTCCAGGACCGCCCGCCGGGCCTCCTCCGACAGGAGCATGGCCGAGGCCCCCAGGCCGGAGCTGTTGCCCACCACCTGGGCCCGACGGATGAGCTCCGGCGGGAACAGACCGATGCGCCCGGCGCTTTTCAAGGGGATAAAGCTGCCAAAGCCCCCTGCCAGGTAAAAGGCCGTCACCCCTTCCGGCCCGATCCCCCGGGCCTGGAGCAGCGTGTCGATCCCCGCCCGGATGGCGGCCTTGGCCAGCTGCAGCTTCCGCACATCCCCGCTGGTGATACAGACCTCCCCCGCCAGGCGGAAGGCTATCTTCCCCTCCACCTCCGTGAGGTAGGGCCGCACCGCCGCTGGTGCCTCCTCGGGGGGCAAAAGCCGCCCGGTGCCGTCCACGGCGCCCAAATCCAGCAGCACGGCCAAAGCGTCAATCAGGCCGGAGCCGCAGATGCCCCTGGGGGCCCCGTCTCCAATCATCTCCAAATGGAGCTGTCCCTCTTCCAACGTCACCCCGGAGATGGCCCCCGGCCCGGCGCTCATGCCCCAGCGGATCTCCGCCCCCTCCAGGGCGGGCCCCGCCGCCGTGGCGCAGGTACAAAACCCGTCCCGGCCGCCCAGGGCCATTTCTCCATTGGTCCCCACGTCCACAAACAGCACTGGCCCCGGCTGCCTGTAGGCGCCGGAAGATACCAGGCCGGCGGTGATGTCGCCCCCCACATAGCCCGCCACACAGGGGGCCAACAGGGCGGGGACCCCCAGGCCGATGTCCCGCATCTCTCCAAAATGGGACAGGGGCGTAAAGGGGGCCACGGCGATGCTGGCCGGGGAGAGCCCCGCCAAGATATGGAGCATAATGGTATTTCCCGCCACCACCAGTTTGTCTATCTGTTTCCGATCCCGTCCCATCTGGGCGCAGGCGCTATCCAGCATCTCTTCCACCTGGCCCCGGATGGCCGCTGTCAGCCGCTGCAGCCCGTCCGGCTGCTCCATGGCGTACTGGGCCCGGGAGATCACGTCCGCCCCATAGGCCTGCTGTACATTGGCCCGGCCCAGGGTGTCCAGCAGCGCCCCCGTCCCCAGGTCGTAGAGATACAGGGCCACCGTGGTGGTGCCCAGATCAACAGCGGCCCCCAACTTGCCGGGCCGGGGTGCATCCGGCCAAAAGTCCGCCCCCAGCCGGCCGGCCACCGCCGTCTCTATAGTGGCATCCAAAAGCTCTGCCAGGCAGTCCCCCTCCACCCGGGCCATACAGGCCAGGCGCAGGCCGCCTCCATCGGGGAGCTTCTCCGCCTCCGCCGCCGTGGGGGTGCTGACCTGGCCGGTGAGGCGCACCAGGCATTTGCCGCAGCTGCCCCGCCCCCCGCAAGGGGCCGGCGGGCAGGGGGCCTGCCCGGCCTGGAGAGCGGCCAGCACCGTCTCCCCCCGGGCTGCGGGCACCTGGTATACGCCTTTTTGGGTCTTTACTGTCAAAACCGGCATGGTCTCCCCCTCTTTTTTCTCAGCGGTTATAAAATTCCTCTACACTGCGGAAAAATGCGTCAATATTGTCCCAGGGCGTGGCCGGCGGGATATCGCAGCCGGAGGAGATGAGGAAATTCTTATGCCCGCTGCACCGCTCCAAAAGGCCCAGGGTCTCCTGACGCACCGATTCCGGCGTCCCGTTGCGGAATGCGCCCACCGGGTCCACATTCCCCATCACCAGCGTATCCGCCGGCATCTGGGCCAGCATATCCTCCATATCCACCGCATTGCCGAAGTGATAGGCCGTTGCGCCGATGGAGAGGATCTCCGGCACCATCTTGTTCACGGCGCCGCCGCAGTTGTGATACAGCACGGCAAACCCGTCGTCCTGCACCGCCTCCACCAGCTGGCGCACATAGGGGGCGGAAAACTCCCCCATGAGCCCGGGGGACAAGAGCCCCGCCGCCGGCTCGGCAATGACCACGCCGTCGGCCCCGATGTCCTTATAGGCCTGCATATAGGCCTTTAAAAATGCCGTGGCCTTTTCCAAGGTGACGTGGACCATCTCCGGCTCCTCATAGCAGTTCACCATGATCTCCGTCATGTCCATCAGCCGCCCCGCCAGGGAGAAGGGGCCTATAACCCCGGCAAACACCGGCCGGTCTGTGATCCGGGCCTTGGCCTTGCCGATGGCCTCCACATAGAGCCCGGTGCGCCCGGCGCCAACGGCGGGCACGGCCAGGTCCTCCGCCGCCTCCGGGCTGTCCAGGACGGCCCCCACCACCGTGGGCACCTCGTCGTCGGCCACCCGGATCTGGGCCCCAAAACACTCCGCCTCCACCGACAGGTCCATCATAGACACAGACGCCGCCGTGGGGCACCGCTGGGCGATCAGAGCCATGCCCTCCGCCTGGCGGTCGCTGCTGGCGATCAAGTCCCGCACGGTGATCCCCATCAGCTGGGTGGCGGGAAAGGACAAAATCGGCATAGCCCGGCGCTTTTCCGCAGCCAGGATATCGGCCGCCCACTGTTTTCTATCCATTGTTATATCCTCCTTTTGCCCGTTTGGCAAGAAAACAGGCCGCCGGAAAAGGGCCTTCGCCCTCTGCAGCAGCCTGTTTCCCAGAATTTTTCCCGTTACGCCAGCAGGCGCACCGCTTCCTCGGCTGCGGAGGCCGCATCCGGCGTGTAGGCGTCTGCACCGATGGACTGGCAGAACTGCTCCGTCACCGGGGCGCCGCCGATCATAATCTTTACCTTGTCCCGAATGCCCGCATCCTGGGCGGCTTTGACCACTTCCTGCATCACCGGCATGGTGGTGGTGAGCAGGGCGGAACAGGCGATGATGTCGCAGTTTTGGTCAATGGCCGTCTGGATGAAGGTCTCCGGCGCCACGTCCACCCCCAGGTCGATGACGGCCAGGCCCTTGCCCTCCATCATCATCCGCACCAGGTTCTTCCCGATGTCGTGGAGGTCTCCCTTCACCGTGCCGATGCACACCTTGCCCGGGGCGGTGACGCCGCCCTCCGCCATCAGGGGTTTTAAAAGCTCTGTCCCGGCGTTCATGGCCCGGGCGGCCACCAAAACCTCCGGCACGAAAATCTCGTCGTTTTTAAACTTCTCCCCCACCACGTTCATACCGGCCAAAAGCCCCTGTTCCAAGATCTCCTGGGGGCTGTAGCCCGCCTCCACCGCCTGGGGCACCAGCTGCTTGATGAGTTTGGCCCGGCCCTTCTGCAGGGCCTGGGAAATCTCCTGCAAAATATTGTCCACAAACGCCGCTCCCTTCTCTGTGTTTTCTATTTCTATTATAGCTTGGGCGCTTCCCTGGGTTCTAGTATTTTTTTGTGATTCTTGGAGAAATTATATGCATTTTCCCGGAGATCTGGTATACTGTACCTAGCCCTTTGATCTTACAGCCAGGAGGTGACCCCATGGCCGGACCCGGAAAGCAAAACCTGACCTTGGACCTGAAAGCCGCCCAGGGCATCTGCACGGCTTTTGCCGCCGCCACCGGCGTCCCCTGCCGCCTCTATGACCAGGCGGGCGCCCTGCTCATCGCCGGCGGCGATATGCCGGCGGGCTGCACCCTCTGCCGCAGTGTCCAGCCGGCTGGGGAGCCCCCTCGCTGCGACCAGGCCCATCTCTACGCCGCCCGCCAGGCGGAGCGGTTTGGGGGCCGGTACATCTACATGTGCCCCTCGGATTTGACCTTTTTTGCCTCCCCGGTGACCCTGGGGGGCAGCACCGCCGGCGCCTTGGTGGCCGGGCCGGTGCTGATTATGGACCCGGAGGACTTTTTGGCCGGCGGCCTCCACCGGGACCTGGGCCAGGCCCTGGCCGGCGTCCCGCCGGAGCAGCTGCGCAGCGCCATCAGCCAGGTGCCCCGGACAGACCCGGGCAAGCTGCGGCACCTGTCCACCCTGCTTTTCGCTGTGGCGGTGTATGTGGGGGAAAACAGCCTGGCCCTCACCCGCTCCCGCCGCTCCATGGAGCAGCAACAGGTGATCGGCAGCTTCATCCAGGGCTTTAAGGCTGTGGGGAAGGCAGCCCAGGCCTATCCCTTTGAAAAAGAGCGGCAGCTGTTCCAGGCGGTGACCGATGGAGATGAAACCGCCGCCCGGGCCATTTTAAATGAAATCCTGGGCCAGGTGCTCTTCGCCTCCGGCGGCCGCTTCGGCCCCATCCGCAACCGGAGCTTAGAGCTGCTGGCCATCTTCTCCCGGGCGGCGGTGCAAGGGGGCGCCGATGCCCAGCAGATCCTGGACCTGGCGGACCTGGCCTACCGGGAGATTGACCGGCTCCGCTCCCCGGAGGATCTGATGCTGTGGCTGGCGGACATGATTGGCCGCTTCACCGCCCTGGTGTTCGACCTGGTGAGCACCAAGCACAAAAAAGCCCTGTACGAGGCCATCGCCTATATGAAGCGCCACTACCAGCGGCGCCTGCCTTTGGAAGAGGTCTCCGCCCAGGTGGGACTGACCCCCACCTATTTCAGCAAGGTCTTTCGGGAGGAGATGGGCTGCACCTACAGCTTTTACCTGGGCCGCCTCCGGGTGGACGAGGCCCGGTACCTGCTTCTCACCAGCAACATGCCCATTGTGGAGATCTGCACCCTCTGCGGCTTTGAGGACCAGAGTTATTTCACCAAGGTCTTTAAAAAGTACACCGGCGTCACCCCCAGCCAGTGCCGGGAGGGGCGCAGCCGCTTAGACCCGGAGAAAGAGCGGGAGCCGTTGCAATAAAATATTTCTAAAAAACAAACAAAATTACCAGACCTCCCGGCGGACATCCGCTATAATGGAGGTAGAAACTACGGAAGATGGGTGGGAATACGCATGTCAAAAGAAAATTATCAGCTGGTTTTGGACCACAAAATGCCCCACGGCCTGGTGCAGACCCGGGACCACTATATCGTCTTTACCCCGGGGGAACGGAACACAGAGGAGACCACAACCACCTTGCCTGACGGGCGGCGGGGCGGCACGGACTGGTTCGGCTGCCACTGGGCAGAGGTGGACGACGGCCTGATGCAGGGCGCCACTTTGGCCCCGGGGGAGACCCGGCTCTCCGATTTGGCGGACTTTGCCCAGTGCATCCCCACAGAAGAGCAGGTCCGGGCCTATGACTGGAAGGGCTATGCAGAAAAGGCCTTGGCCAAATACAAGCCCGACAAGCAGATCCTGCTGGTCCGCTCCCTGGAGGGCTTTTTTGAGCGGATGCACGCCCTGGTGGGGTTTGAAGACGCCCTCTGCGCTTTTTATGAGGACCCGGATGCGGTCCACGCCTACTGCAAGGCCCTTTTGGCCTACAAAAAAGTGGTGGTAGACTGTGTCAAGGAGTACTTCGACCCGGATATCCTGGCCTTTGACGACGACTACGGCACCTCCCGCAGCACCTTCTTCTCCCCGGATATGTGGGTGGAGTTTTTCCTGCCCTATTGGAAGGAGCTGGTGGCCTATGTCCACAGCAAGGGCATGAAGATGGAGCTCCACTCCTGCGGGTACATCACCCCGCTGGTGGGCTACTTTGTGGAGGCGGGGATGGACATCCTTCAGCCCCTGCAGACCAACAACGACCTGCAGGCCATCAAGGACCAGTGGGGGGACAAGATTATCCTGCGCCTGGCCATCTTTGACAAGCAGATGGCCGCTTTGAACCAGACGGAGGAGGAAGTGCGGGCGGACATCCGCCGGTACTACGAGATTCTGGCCCCCGGGGGCATGTTCCTGCCGGAGATCGTCCCCTTAAAAGACCGGTACTATGAGATCCAGGCAGAGGTCCAGGCGGAATTTGAAAAGGACTTTTTCGGCCAATAAGGATAGAAAAAACGCCGGAGCGGGCCCATATGGGCCGCTCCGGTGTTTTTTCTCGGCGTCAGATAGGCTGCTTTGGCCAGGTATCTGTCCT
>CAZXRD010000085.1:0-7159 GCA_964642465.1 uncultured Oscillospiraceae bacterium
TAATGCACACTAGAACCTGAATCTAGCGAGTCTGCCAATTCCACCACTCGCGCATATACAATTGTTCAAAAGAGGTAGTAAGAAGGGCGCCTCTTTTGATGGTGCGAGAGATGGGACTTGAACCCACACGCCTTAACGACACACGCCCCTCAAACGTGCCTGTCTACCTGTTCCAGCACTCTCGCATAGGGTTTTGCGCCCTAAGCGGCGCAAAAATTATTATAGCCAAATTGGCCCAACTTGTCAAGCAAAAAAAAGAAAAAACTACAAAAGCATAATCGGATAAAAAGCCGCCCCAAGATCGGGGCGGCATCGTTATAAAAGAATTGCCAGTAGGGCAGCGATCATTCCCACAAGGCCAATCACAAAGGGGAAACATCCACAGCCACGGCGTGGTGGCCGTGGACCGGGGGAGGAGGCGGCCGATGAAATCTGGGGCCCCTTGGTCCCCTAGGGCGAGGGCCTCTAGGGCCTGGGCCTGGTCTTGGTCCTGGACCTGGTCTTGGCATAAGCATCCTCCTTCCACTGGTTACATCCAAGTTTGCTGTATGAATTATACCAGTTTTCCCGGGAAAAGGCAAGAACACTACGCCCATGGAAATCGGAAATTTGCCTAACCAATCTCTCTGTGTTCCAATGCTTGTACCTGGCTGCGAAACTCTTCCAGCAGGTCTTTTAGCTCGTCATCCTTCAACATGAGTAAGAGAAACAGCAGGGCCACGGCAGAAAAGCAGTATTTTCCCCGTTCCAAGTCCCCATATGCCCGGCTTGTGATGCGGAGTTGCTCGGCCATTTTTTCCTGGGTCAGATTCCGATCTTTCCGAAGTGTACTTGTGTATGTTGCCAGCAGTTTTCGAACCAGCATTTTGTATGGCCTCATTGGGGTAGACCTCCATTCTTCAGACACGTCTACGGAAATCTTAGCTGTAACGAGGGGCTGCCTCCACGCAGCACACTTCCCATTGCTCTAAAAAATTTTTATTTCCGCTATTTTTCTACAGAGGAAACACCAAAAATAGAGAATATAAAGGGATTTTTGCGGGTAAATTGTTGTGTATCTAAAGGTAGGGAGCAAACCGTATTTTCCAGAAGGAAAGCAAAAAGCTGCCCACAAATCCTGCAGGCAGCTTTCGCTTTGCTTAAAGGCCCAGGCCCTCAGCGATATTCTGAGCCGCCTCGCTAACAGCACGTACGGCTTTTTCTGCGACGGTTTTGGCCTTTTTCTTTTTCGGGGCCATCAGCATGCCAACACCGGCGCCGACGACGATGCCGATGCTCATGCCCCTGGCAAAATCCATGGTTGACATTGTTTTCCCTCCTTGTTGGTCTTGCAGCTTTAGTATGCCCGGAAAAAAGCGAATCATCTTGCCAAAATTTTTTGATTCCGATATACTAGGAAAAAGCCCATATATTCGGGCTTCTTTGGCGTATGCCCAGGAAAGAAGGGGAAACCATGCTGCTGATACGAAATGGCCGGGTGTTAGACCCTGCTTCCGGTCGGGACGAAATTGCGGATGTCTGTATTGAGGACGGAAAAATCGCCGCTGTGGGCAAAATCCCGGAAAATTTTTCCGGAGCTGGCCAGGCGGTGACTTTACATGCCCAGGGGATGTGTGTAGCGCCGGGGCTGGTGGACATGCACGTGCATTTTCGGGACCCGGGTTTCACGTATAAAGAGGACATTATAAGCGGCGCTGCTGCCGCAGCAGCAGGGGGCGTCACCTCTGTAGCCTGTATGCCCAATACCAAACCGGTGTGTGATACGCCCCAGGTGGTGCGGTATATCAAGGACAAGGGCCATATGGCCAGCGCTAACGTGTTTCCCATCGGCGCTGTGACGGTGGGCCAGCGGGGGGAGCGGCTTGCGGATTTTGCCGCCTTGAAGCAGGCCGGGGTTGTGGCCCTGTCGGACGATGGGGTGCCGGTGGATGAGGCGGTAGTCATGCGTGCGGCCCTCTTTGCAGCTCAGGCGGAGGGCATGCTGATTATCACCCACTGTGAGGACCGGAACATGGTCCAAAATTATGCGGTAAACGAGGGGGCCGTGTCCCGGAAACTGGGCCTGCCGGGCAGGCCGGCGGTTGCGGAGACGCTGATGGTGGCCCGGGACGCCATGTTGGCGGCGGACACCGGCGGCCGGGTGCATATTGCCCATGTGAGCACGGCGGGCTCTGTAGACGTAATCCGCCGGGCCAAGGCGGCGGGCGTGCCCATCACCTGTGAGACGTGTCCCCAGTACTTTTCTCTCACGGAGGACACCGTTCTCACCCGGGGTAGTCTGGCCCGGGTCAATCCGCCCCTGCGCACAGAGGCGGATGTGGAGGCCATTACAGCAGGGCTTATGGACGGGACCATCGACTGTATTGTCACAGACCATGCCCCCCACAGCGCAGAAGAAAAGGCCAGGGGTCTGGTGGAGGCGCCCAGCGGCATGGTGGGCTTGGAGACGTCTTTAGCTTTGGCTATTACGGTGCTGCACAGATTGCGGAAAATGCCGCTGCTAGAGATCATCCGGAAGATGAGCTGGACGCCGGCCCAGCTCTTGGGCATCGGCCGGGGCCGTCTGGCGGTGGGGGCGCCGGCGGATTTGGTGCTCTTCGATCCGGAGGCTACTTGGGTGGTGGATCGGGAGCGGCTCCATGGAAAAAGCAACAACACCCCCTATGAGGGCTATCAGCTTTATGGGAGGGTGAAATATACCCTACTAGGTGGGAAAATCGTCTATCAGGACGGAAAATAGGAGGCTTATATGTCCATTGACAGATTGCAGCAACTGATTCGGAACAAGAAAAACCCCACGGTGGCAGGCCTGGATCCCAGGCCGGAATACGTGCCGCCGGAGATTTTGGAGGCCTGTACCAAGCAGTATGGGGAGACCTTAGAGGCGGCGGCGGAGGCCTATTATATCTTTAACTGCGGCCTGATTGACGCCCTGTGCGACGTGGTGCCCGCTGTGAAACCCCAGTCCGCTTACTACGAGATGCTGGGCTGGGAAGGCGTCCGCACCTTGAAGCGCACCATTGACTATGCCAAGGAAAAGGGCCTGTATGTGATCTGCGATGCCAAGCGCAATGACATCGGCTCCACAGCGGAGGCCTATAGCGAGGCCTATCTGGGCCAGGTGCAGGTGGGCAGCCAGAGCCTGGTTCCCTTTGGCAGCGACAGCATGACGGTGAATGCCTACTTGGGGTCAGATGGGATCAAACCCTTTATCCAGACCTGCGTCCGGGAGGGGAAATCCATCTTTGCCTTGGTAAAGACCTCGAACCCCTCCTCTGGGGAGCTCCAGGATCTGCTGGCCGGGGACCGGGAGCTCTATGTGGCCGTGGGCGACCTGCTGGCCCGCATCGCCCGGGATACCATTGGAGAGAGCGGCTATTCTTGCGTGGGGGCCGTGGTGGGAGCCACCTACCCCTCGGATATGTGGAAGCTGCGCCAGCGGCTGGAGCACACCTTCTTCCTGGTGCCTGGCTATGGCGCCCAGGGGGGCAGCGCAGCGGATGTGGCTAGCGCCTTTGACCAGTATGGCCATGGGGCTATCATCAACTCCTCCCGGGCCATCATGTGCGCCTGGAAGAAGACCGGGCAAAACGGGGCAGATTACCAGGAGGCTGCCCGGGCAGAGGCCATTCGTATGCGGGATGAGATCCGCCAGTATGTGACGGTGCTGTAGGCATGGACGCTATCCTTCAATGGGACGGTAATGTCCTGCTGTGGATCCAGGCCTATGTGCGCCAGGAGTGGCTGACCCCTATTATGGAGTTTTTCTCCTATCTGGGGGACTCAGGCTTCTTTTGGATTCTACTGGCCCTGCTGCTCATCTGCTTTCCCAAGAGCCGGCAGGTGGGGTTCTACACGATCCTGTCTGTAGCCGTTTGCTTTGTGGTGAATAATTTAATCCTGAAAAATCTGGTGGACCGTGTCCGCCCCTACGAGGTGGTGGAGGGGTTGCAGCGGCTGGTGCCGGCCCTGTCAGATGCGTCCTTTCCCTCGGGCCATGCGTGTAGCAGCTTTGCTGCCGCCTATGTGCTGTGCCGGTCGTACCCAAAAGTGGGGTGGCTGGCCTATGTAGTGGCGGTGCTCATCGCCCTGTCCCGGCTCTATGTGGGGGTCCATTACCCCACAGATGTGCTAGTGGGTGCCCTGGTGGGTACCCTGGGCAGCTGGGCAACCTATCGCCAATGCCGGAAGAAAAACCTGTTTGCAGCGGAAGAGCTGCGTTGGTAAAAAGAAAAAGGGCCGGGAGGCATTTGCCTCCCGGCCCTTTTTATGTTGTGTGTAATTATTCGCCTAAATCGCTGACATTGCCGTAGTCCCGATAGAGCTCCGGCAAGATCTGTGCCAGCTGGAAGTATTCCTCCAGCAAATGGATGTTCTGGTTGGAAGCCAGCCCCTCCAAAATCTTGGGATCCGGCTTGAAATCGGAGCGCATGGGCTTGCCGTCCACAAACTTCCAGGCAAACCAGAAGTGGCTGCGCAGCTCCATGCCATAGTCTGTAGGCCGGCCAATGTGGACAAAGGCGCAGCGGGTCCCGATATCGCTGCCGGAGGCCATGCACATGATGACGCTGCCGGTCTCCTCCAGCGCTTTGGGGTCCACGCCGTACTGGGCATCCGGATAGATGTCAATCCGGCCGGGGCCGCAGGCCACGCCGGGGGTGCCAATCATACCGGTGTCCATGCCGTACCAGAAGGAACCAATGGCCCGCTCTTTATTAGAAAGACTGTAATCCAGCATATGGATCTTCACCGGCTCCGGCAGCATCAGGCCCTGGTGATGGGCGGGGCACCAGATCTTGGTCCGCAGGTTTTCCAGGGGGAACCAAGAGAACCACCAGACCAGCGCCTCCGGGGTGCAGCCGGGGAAGGGGGTGGTGGCGGAAGCATAGGCCGAGCCATCAGACAGCATACACCAGCCCCGCTTGTAGGGCAGTTCCGGCATGCGGATCAGGTCGTTTACCCGATCCGGCATGATCACCAGGCTGGGATCCATGGGGGCGTTGTCGCCGATGTCGTCCAGCACCTCCTGAGGGGGCGTAGCCAGAGTCCGGTGGTAGTACTTGGAGTAGGGCAGCATAGCCTCTGCCTTGGTCAAGGGGGCAAGCTTGGGGTTAGCAATGTACTGCATGGTAGCATCCTCCTATAAAAATTATATATGATTACTAAACCTAGCATAAAACAAAGATAAAAATTTAACAATACATACAATTTTGTTATTGGATTACCAAACAGTAACTAGGAAAAGAGCAAAGAAAAACAGCGCCGCCAAATTGGCGGCGCTGTATAACATGCCAAGCTTAACGTTTGCTGAACTGGGGTGCTTTCCGGGCTGCTTTGAGACCGTACTTTTTCCGCTCCTTCATTCTGGGGTCACGGGTGAGGAACCCGGCGGCCTTCAAAATAGAGCGATAGGACTCGTCCACCTGGAGCAGGGCCCGGGCAATGCCGTGGCGAATAGCGCCGGCCTGACCGGTGACACCGCCGCCGGATACGGTGGCGTCAATGTCCACCTTGCCCAGCGTGCCGGTGGCATTCAAGGGCTGGCGAACGATGAGCTTCAGGGTATCCAGACCGAAATAATCGTCGATATCCCGGCCGTTGATGGTAATAGAACCAGTGCCGCCCTCATAGAGGTGCACCCGGGCGACGGAGGATTTTCTTCTGCCCGTGCCATACAGATAGGGCTTTTTGCTCTTATACATATGCTTCGTACCTCCTTATTCCTGCGTCCATGCAACAGGCTGCTGGGCTGCATGGCTGTGCTCGGGACCCTTAAAGAGGCGCAGGCGCTTGAGCTGGGCGCTGGCCAGGGTGTTCTTAGCGAGCATGCGGCGCACGGCCAGGCGCATGGCCAGTTCCGGCTTCTCCTGCATCAGGCGCTTGTACTGGACTTCCTTCAGCCCGCCGGGGTAACCGGAGTGGGTGCGGTAATACTTCTGGGTGAGTTTGTTGCCGGTGAGCACGGCCTTGTCCACGTTGACGATGATCACATAGTCGCCGCAGTCAACATGGGGGGTGTAGTCGGGCTTGTGTTTGCCCCGGAGCAGGACGGCCGCCTGCACGGCGGTTTTGCCCAGAGGTTTGCCAGCCGCATCAAGGACGTACCATTTGCGGGTAACGGTACCCGGGTTTGCCATAAATGTGGACATGTTCTTGCCTCCATATCAGTGAAATAAAAATAAACAAATCAAAGGGCCCGGGGAACCGAAACCCTGAAAAACTTTGACTTTTTCCAGAGAAACCATTACAATAATAGTCTGATTCCGGCCCGTAAGGCGCTTTACTTTTATACCACATTTAAAAAACAGTGTCAATACAATTTTTCATCGATTTTAATTTACACATAGGACATCTCTTAAAATCGCCGTTTTTCTCAAAAATGCTCTTGAATGCTCCAACTCGATTTTATTTTTCTGAACGAAAATTGGAGCGGCGATGGGGAAAGGAAGATTGGTTTTGAATGCATTTACCGGCATTATCCGCCGTTGTATAGATGATTATGGCATGATCCAGGCGGGGGATCGGATCGCCGTGGGGGTCTCCGGGGGCAAGGACTCGCTGGCCCTGCTTTGCGCCCTGGCCCACCTCCGCCGGTTTTATCCAAAGCCCTTCCAGCTGGAAGCGGTGACGATCTCCATGGGCTTTGCCGAGATGGACTACAGCCCCATAGCGGAGCTGTGCCGCCGGCTGGAGGTGCCTTATCACCTGGTGGAATCGGAGATCAGCCGGGTGCTTTTTGAGCGGCAGGAGAAAAACCCCTGTTCCCTGTGCGCCAATATGCGGCGGGGGGCCTTAAACGGGGAGCTGAATCGCCTGGGGCTGAACAAGATCGCCCTGGGCCATCATTTTGATGACGCCATAGAGACCTTTTTCCTGTCCCTGTTTTACGAGGGACGGCTCCACTGTTTCCAGCCGGTGACCTATATGGACCGGTCGGGGATTACCCAGATCCGGCCTATGCTCTATGTGGGGGAGGGCACAGTGCGCAGTCTGGTAGAGCGGTATAAACTGCCGGTGGTTCACAACCCCTGCCCCCAGAACGGCACCAGCAAGCGCCAGGAGGTCAAGGAGCTGATTGCCCGACTGACCGAGCAGTATCCGGACCTGCGCAACAAGGTCTTTGGCGCCATGCAGCGGCTGCCTCTGCCTGGTTGGGCCC
>CAZXRD010000086.1:0-5558 GCA_964642465.1 uncultured Oscillospiraceae bacterium
AAAAATTTTTCCCCCTGCAACAAATCTTCCTTTCCAATTGTATATAGGGCAGAGAGGTTCTTACAGCCTCCGAACAAATTGGAAAGGAAGATTACTATGAAAAAAGTTGTCGTTGGAATCACATTGGTCCTGGCGCTGGTGCTCAGCCTCACCTTGGTGGGCTGCTCTTCGGCCAAGGACGACACGGCAGACAAGGACAGCGCAGAAAATGTGCAGATACCCAATCCTTGGACCGATTTTGATACCCTGGAGGCGGCGGAGGCGCAGGCGGGGTTTGCTCTGGCCGCTCCAGAGCACATCGGCGCTTATGCCCCTGGCGGTTTCCGAGTGTTCGACACCGGTATGCTAGAGGTTGTATATGCCGACAGCGCCCAGCATACGCTCTGCCTGCGTAAGGCCATGTCGGCAGAGGACATCAGCGGCGACTATACAACCTATGCCCAGAGGCAAACGCTGGATGTGGACGGTGTCGCCGTCACTGCCGATGGTAGCGACGGCCGGATCTGCCGGGCTGTCTGGCAGGCAGACGGCTATGCCTATGCGATAACTGCTGCCGAGGGCATCAGCGAGGAGGCGCTGACGGAGGCAGTTGCCGCCGTTATGCGCTGAGAAAGAGAGGGAAAACCGTGGGAAATACCGCCCTGAGGATACGGCCGGGCCTGCTTGCAGGCCTGGCTGCTGCCTTTGCTGCGTTGCTGACACCGCACGAAGCATCGTCTGAAGAAGAGGATGCAAATCACCGTGCCGAGCGGTTGCTGGATGAATATGGGAACAGCGTGCTGCGCTACGCCTATTCCTATCTGCGAAATATGAGCGATGCAGAAGAGGTGTTGCAGGATACGTTGGTTCAGTTTTTGAAAACCAGGCCCAAACTGGAAAGCCAAGCCCACGAGCGAGCCTGGCTGTTGCATGTGGCGGCAAATCTCAGCAAAAACCGGCTCAAGTACAATGCGCTGCGCCGTGCGGATGAACTGAACGAAGAGCGCACAGGCGAGCAAGACGAGGATTTGGCTTTTGTCTGGGACGCTGTGCAGGCCCTGCCAGTGAGCTGTCGGGAAGCGATACACTTGTATTATTACGAGGGATTGAGCACGGCAGAAATCGCCCATGTCTTACACCGCAGTGAAACTGCAGTACGCTCGGCCCTGCACCGGGGGCGGGAGAAGCTGCGCCAGGTACTCAGGGAGGACTACGACTTTGAAATACGCTAAATTCATGGATAAAATTTCTGTTACAGACGAGATGCGCACCCGCATCCTTTCAGGCGTAGAGAAAAAGCTTGCCGCCGAGCAAAAGCGCCGGCAGTTGACAAAGCGATGGCTGTCCTTGGCAGCCTGCCTTGTCCTGGTTGTTTGCTGTACGGTCCTTGTATGGCGGCGGGGGGACGGGCCGGTGGATGTTCTTCCCCCGGAGATCACCACGGTTTCCGACGCCTCTGCCTTGAGTGAGGCGGTGGGGTTCCCGGTAGAGGACATACACGGCCTGCCCATATCGCCGGAGGCGGTGACCTATACTGCAATTGACGATATAGGGGAGATCGTATATGCCGCTGATGAGGGGACAGCCGTTTATCGCATTGCACAAGGGGAAATGGACCCCTCGGGGGACCATAACCCGTATGCCTATGTGACACAGACAACTTTGGGAGGACTTGCAGTTACCCTTAAGGGCAATGCAGACGGTGCATATAGTTTGGCGCTCTGGTACGACGGCGTATACACACGCTCCCTTTCTCTGACAACGCCGCTGGGCGAGGGGGAATGGGAGGCGTTGATTGCTGCCAACACATAGATGGGGAAACAAAAGGGGGGCGGGAAGCCGATCGGCTTCCTGCCCCCCTTGCTTTATGCATAATAGTTGGGATCCCCGATGGCGTCCTCCTGGGCAGCCATGGCCGCCAGCGTCTTTTCCAGCAGCGTATCCAGCTCCCAGCCCAGCATCTGGGCGCCCCGGGTGATGATCTCCCGGTCGCAGCCGGCGGCAAAGCGCTTGTCCTTGAATTTCTTCTTTAAGGACTTCAGCTCCATGTCCCTGCAGCTCTTGGAGGGGCGCATCAGGGCGGCGGCGCCGATGAGTCCGGTGAGCTCGTCTGTGGCAAAGAGGATCTTCTCCATCTCCTGTTCCGGCTCCACATCGGAGCAGATGCCATAGCCGTGGCAGACCACAGCGTGGATAAAGGCGGGGCTGTAGCCGGCTTCTGCCAGGATCTCCGGGGCTTTTTGACAGTGGGCCTCCGGGTGTTTCTCAAAGTCAATGTCGTGGAGCATGCCCACCGTCTCCCAAAAGTCCACTTCCTCCGGCCCAAGGCCAGCCTCCTGGGCAAACCAGGCCATCACCAGGGCCACGGTGCGCCCGTGCTGCAGGTGAAAGGACTCCTGGTTATAGGTTTTCAGCAGCTGCCAGGCCGCCTTTTTATCTGTATCGTGCATGTTTTTGCCTGCCTCCTTATTCTATGCCCATAGCGGCAAAGTAGGCGCTATGGGTGGCGTCGTAGATATTTTTGCCTCCGGCACAGTCCCCCACGGGATAGACGCCCCGGGCGTACTGGGCCTCCAGCGCCTCTTTCAGCTCCACATTGGGGCGCACGCCCATGGCGATCACCGCCGTGTCCGCCGGGAAGACGGCCGAGCCCTCCGGCCCCTGGGCCTCTACGCCCGCCGCTGTAAAGGCGGTGACCCGGTGTTCCGGCAGGAACTTGGCCCCCAGGGCCTCTAAATTTTGCATCAGGTCCAGGCGGGGGAAGTAGGGCATGCCCAGGGCAAAGTCCTCCAAGGGCGCCATATCCACCACCGTGACCTGCCGGCCGGCCCGGGCCATGTCCAGGGCAAACTCCAGACCCGCCGACCCGCCGCCGCAGACCACCAGGTTTTGCCCAACGGCCGCAGGATCGGCATGGATGTCTGTGAGCATGTGCACATAGGGCAGGTCTATGCCGGGGATATTGGGCCTTATATAGCTGGAGCCGGTGGCGGCAAACACCGCATCCGGGGCGATCTCCCGCACCAGGTCCATGGTGACTTCGGTGTTCAGGCGGATCTCCGCCCCGCAGTGGGCGGCGGCGTCCACCAGCCAGCGGAGATAGGCCTGCATATACCCCTTGCAGGCGGGCTGGGCGGCGTCTGTCAGCATGCCGCCCAGGTGGTCCTTTGCCTCGCAGAGGATCACCTGATGCCCCCGGGCAGTGAGGGCCATGGCCGCCGTCAGGCCGGCGGGGCCGCCCCCGGCAATCAGCACCCGCCGGGCGGCTTTGGGCGCCGGTAAGTTCCGCAAAAAGTCTTCAAAACCCAGGGCCGGATTCACCGAGCAGTGGATGGCCTTGCCCCGGGCGGAGTTATCGATGCAGCCCCGGTGGCAGCGCAGGCAGGGCCTGGCCGTCTCCGGTTGGCCGTTTAGGGACTTGGCAATGGCCTCCGGGTCCGCCAGGTGCATCCGGGCCATGCAGACGATGTCCGCCTGGCCGGAGGCCACAATGGCCTCTGCCTCGTCTAAGGTGGTGACGTTGCCCACCACCGCCACCGGGATGTCCAAGGCCGCCTTCACCTTGGCGGCGTAGTCGGCGTTTAGGCAGTGGGGTTGGAGAAAGGTGGGCAGGGTATAGACCCCGGCGTCGTCATAGACAATGCCCCGGGACACGTGGATGAGGTCGCAGTATTTCTGGGCCTCCTGCATAAAGGCCAAAGACTCTTCAAAGCCCAGCCCGCCGGGGCGCATCTCCTCGGCGGAGACCCGCACTTCAATGGCTATCCCTGGGCCCACGGCCTCCCGCACCGCCTTAAGGACCTCCAGCGGGTAGCGCCGGCGGTTTTCCGGGCTGCCGCCGTATGCGTCGGTGCGCAGATTGGACAGGGGAGACAGGAACTGGCCCAGCAGGTTGTTGTGGGCGCAGTGGACCATCAGCATCTGAAAGCCCGCCCGCTTACACCGCAGGGCGCAGTCCACAAACAGGCCCTTCACCCGGTCCATGTTCGCCTGGTCCATGGGCCGTACGTTCTGGCTGCACCGGGGAAAGCACACGGCGGAAGGGGCGATGGCCGGGCCGGAGATCAGGTTGTCTTTAGCCCCCCGGCCGGAGTGGTTCAGCTCCACGGACAAAACCGCCCCGCCAAACTGGGCCGCCTCCGTCAGGCGGATCATCCCCGGCAAGCTGGTGGGCCGGGCAATGTTCAGCGTGGCCATAAAGGCGCCGCCCAGCTCGTCGTCCACCTGGGTATCGCCGATGGTGACATAGCCCACGCCGGTGCGGGCCTGGCGGTAGACAAAATCCACCATAGCGTCGGTGACGGTGCCGTCAATGGTGCACTGGTTGCAGACCATAGGGGCAAAGCCCAGGCGGTTTTTCAGCCGCACCGGGCCGATTTGTATGGGGGTAAACAGATGGGGGTAACGCTCTGTATGTGTCAGCATAAAAAGCCCTCCTTTTCCTATATTTTGGCGGATAAATCCGCCCCTGTCAAGAGGTGCAGCCGGCATAGAGCCAGGCTGGTATGCCCATAAAAGCATAATAAAAGGACCGGGATTTTGTGCCCGGTCCTTTTTGGTTTCAAATGTTGGGCAAAGGCGGCCGCCGGGGCAGCAGTACCTTGCCAAAGCAAAAGAGGGTGACGCCGCTGCTGGCCAAGATGTGCACATCCGCATCCCGCCGGGCCCGATTTAAAGAGAGCAGGTATACATTCCCCAAATGGTCCTCACAGTACTGCTTGCACTTCATATCCCCATCCACGAAGAAAATGCCCACGTCCCCGATAGACAGCTCCGACATCCGGGAGACAAAAACCCGGTCGTTGTCGTGAATATAGGGCTCCATGCTGTCCCCGGCGATGCGCACGGCAAAATCCGTCCCCGCCGGCGCCTCTGCCGGCCGGGGGATCAGCACATAGTCCTCCCCCTCCGCCGGGGAGGCGTAGCCCGCTGCCGCCGGGGTCACATACTCCCGGAGATAGGTCACAGGGGCGGCCTCTGCCACTGGTGCCTCATAGGCCTTTAAGGCGTCGATAAAATTGTCCACCAGCTGCTGCCCCTTGGGGCTCAGTTCCCCGTAGTGGGCAGGGGCGGCCGCCGCAGCGGGGTCCCCCGCCAGATACCCCACCGGCACCTGGAAAAAGTCCGCCAAGCGACGCAGGGTGGAGAGCTTGATGTTCTCCGCCCCCTTTTCGTAAAAACCGATGATGGTGGTATACGGTATGCCCGAGGCCCGGGACAGGCCCGCCCGGGAGAGATGGCGCTCCGCCATCAGGCCGTCTAATTTTTCCGTAAACGTCATGTCTAGCCCCTTTCCCGCTTGGCTGTGGATGATTTCCGAAGACAAATCTTTGTCCTTAGTATACCACAATTTCGCCTGGGCGTAAAGCCTTCTTTGCTGCAGGGTAATTTTTCCCGGGAATCCCTTGACAAATTACGATAAAGCGTATATCATAGGGGAAGAAATTACGACACAGAGTAATACGTAAAGGGGGTGAGGCAAACGGGGATACCGGAACTGCCCAGGACGCCGCCCAAAGGGGCAGAGGGCGGCCCGGTCTGCCAGCGCTGCGGCCAGGCGGTGTTCCCCGGGGAGCGGG
>CAZXRD010000086.1:5658-6963 GCA_964642465.1 uncultured Oscillospiraceae bacterium
GGGCGGCGATGGCTTCCTGCCGGGCCTTACTCTGGATCAGGGCCCGCAAAGCCTCCACCACCGGGAGGGATTTGGGCTGCTGATGGGGCATGGCATAGGGCACCAGGGAGATGGCCCCGGAGGGACAGGCCTGGGCGCAGGCCCCGCAGCCTATGCACTTGGTTCGGTCAATGATGCTGTCCTCTGTGTCCGTGGCTCCAGTGGGGCAGACGTAGAGGCACAGACAGTCTTTGGTACAAAGACGCAGATTGCGGTAGGCAAACTTCTCCGCCATGGTCAGGCCCCCCTTTCCATTTGTTCAAACTTCCAGCTGGGCACTTTGCAAACGGGGCAGATCTCCGGCGGCGCATCGCCGACCCAGACAAAGCCGCAAATGGTACAGACATAGACGCCGGTGTTTTGGAATAGCCCATCACCCTCCCGAGCGTAGCGCTGGAGCAGGGCGTCTAAGATGCGGGAGACCTTTTCGCTCCAAACCAGGGCACGCAGAGCGCCCCGGTCCGGTTCCTGTCCGGCTGCGGCGTTGGCATAGGGATAGGCGGATTCCAGGTCTTGCTGTACCAGATCCAGCAGTTTGGGAAAACTGGGATCGGCCGGGGCGGCAGCCCGGGTGCGAAAGTGATCGGCCAGGGCACGGAACTGGTTGGATTCTGTCTCTAGGTACTGTTTTTCACAACCACGAGCCAGGTTGGAGCAGAGAATGCTCATCTCCATAGGGGAGAGCTCGTGGTCCACCGCCGGCGCAGCTGGGGGCGGAACGGGGGCTTGGGGTACAGGCGGCGCAGGGGCGGCCGCCTGGGGCCGAAAGGCACTTTTGGCGGCGCCGCACAGGAGACAAATCCAGTCCTCTGGGAGGTCCTCCCACCGGGTACCCGGGGCGATGCCGCTTTGGGGGCTGCCTACGGCTTCATCATAGACATACCCGCAAATGCTGCATACATAGCTGTTCATGGTTATGCTCCTCCTTGGTGTTTGTAAAATTGGGCCAAGAACTTCTCTGGGGCATGGACGCATGAGGCCGCCAGGCTGGGCGGCCTGGAGGAAATGCTATGGTTTGTTTTTAGTATATAGCATGGGCCGGCAGGCAAATACAAGGGAAACCGGACAATCGGGGCGGACATAAAAAGACGAGGCCGCAAAGCGGACTTTGCGACCACGTGGAAGGGGTGGACACTTTAGATGCCCCAAAATGCGGGCACAAGTGTTACAAAAAAGAAAAACCTGCGGAGCGCAAATTGCTCACCGCAGGTGTGGTGGAGGAGGGTGGATTCGAACCACCGAAGTCACTGACAACAGATTTACAGT
>CAZXRD010000087.1:0-6452 GCA_964642465.1 uncultured Oscillospiraceae bacterium
TCGAACCCGCGACTTTCACCTTGGCAAGGTGACACTCTACCACTGAGTCATTCCCGCATCAGCGCAATCCGCTGTTGCAGACTACGCAAGTGGTGCCTCCGGTCGGAATCGAACCAACGACACGAGGATTTTCAGTCCTCTGCTCTACCAACTGAGCTACAGAGGCATATAGGGGATGTAAAACATCCCGCTATCATTGGCGACCCAGAACGGGCTCGAACCGTCGACCTCCAGCGTGACAGGCTGGCGTTCTAACCAACTGAACTACTGGGCCATAAGTGGTGGGAACAACAGGGCTCGAACCTGTGACCCCATGCTTGTAAGGCATGTGCTCTCCCAGCTGAGCTATGCTCCCGAAACCATTCCCTCACCCGAGGGCGCTTTGTTATTATACTAAACGCCCCCTGGTCTTGTCAACAAAAACTTTTGATTTCCGGCGGTTTTTTATGGCGATCCGTTTTCTTCCGATTTAGCTGCCGCTTGGGTGGCTAAATCCCGAATTTCCTCCGGCGTAAAAACCTGGACCTGATCGCAAAACTGACAAGTTACTTCTACGTTACGCCCCTCCTGCGCCATCTCTTTTAGCTCTTGGGCGCCGATGCTGCGCAGAGCGCTCTCCACCCGTTTCCGGCTGCAATAACAGCGGTATTCCACCGGATGAGATTCTAAAATATGATAAGAAAATCCACTCAGCACCTGGGCCAGCATATCCTCCAAACTGCCGTTGGTCAGCATCGTGGTCACCGGCGGGATGCTGCGGATATTGTCCTCCAGTTGTTGGATCAGCGCCTCCTCAGCGCCAGGTAAAAGCTGCACAATATATCCACCGGCAGCCGAGACAGACTGATCTGTATCTAGCAATACGCCCAGGCCGCAAGCAGCCGGAATCTGCTCGCTCTCGGCCAAATAGGCCGTGATATCCTCTGCAATTTCCCCGCTGACCAATTTGGTGCTTCCAATATAGGGCTCCTTTAAATTTAGGTCTTTGATTACTGTCAAAAGCCCGTTTGTACCCACAGCGGCACCCACACCCAGTTTCCCCGTGTGTTTCCGGGGGATGTCCACCGCCGGGTTTTGCAAGTATCCTCTTACGTTTCCCTCCGTATCAGACACTACAGTAATACTCCCCAAGGGTCCGCCGCCATCTATGCGGATGGTGAGGGAGGCCCCCTCCCCTTTTAAGTCGCTGCCCAACATAGAGGCAGCGGTTAACGCCCGGCCTAGCGCCGCTGTGGCAACAGGCAGGGTCTTATGCGTGTTCCGAGCAGTTTCTATGGTTTCCTTGGTATCTACAGCTAAAATTTTGATTAGGCCATCGGCCGCCGTAGCCCGAATGATATGATCGGCCATAAGTCCTCCTATATTTGGGCAGGTATGCCCTGTTTTGCTTTAGAAGCTACAAAAAAAATGCGTGGGTCCCCCGGCTCTGGAGCGCACATGTGCGGGCCGCCATAGCAGTTTATGTGCCGGAAGCCGGCTTCAAATAACAGACTGCGCAGCTCATCTGGAGAATAGGCATATTCTATATGCTCCTCCCGCTCCCGGCGCCAGAGGGAACCTTCCCGGACAAACAGGTCTACACCATAAAAGCAGGTCCGGTCCTCCGGAGAAAACTCTGTCCGCCACAGGCAGAGCGCATCCTCATTTTCGTCTACAAATACTTGGCCATCCAGGGCCTCTAACTTTTCTTGGGAGTTAATATCGAAGATGAAGACACCACCGGGCTCCAAAAACAGCCAAACTTTTTGAAAGGCCGTCTGCAGCGCCTCCCGTGGTACATAGTTGACGGCATCCAAGGCGCAGATACAGGCGTCCACCGTGCCGTATAAGTCCAGTTCCTCCATAGCCTGATTGAGAAACAAGGGTTTCGGAGACAGATCTGCGGCCTTTTCATCGGCAATGGACAGCATCTCGGCCGAGGCGTCCGCCCCAATCATCTCATACCCCCGTTTTGCCAAGATACAGGTCAAACTACCAGTACCACAGGCCAGGTCTAAAATGGTTTTTGGGTGCAGTTCCCGCTGTTTAAATACTTGCGCATAGAAATCCGCAAACGCCTCATACGACACGTCTGCGGTAAATCGATCATAGAACGGCGCCAAATAGGCATAAGCGTTCATTCTTTTTTCTCCATCCTCTCAAAAGCGGTGATATACCCGTCTGCCCCATATTGCAGGGAACGATTTACCCGGCTAATGGTGGCACTGCTGGCGCCTGTCTCCTCCAAAATATCATTGTAGATCATGCCTTTGTAAAGCAGGCTGGCCACATGGTACCGCTGTTCCATGGCCTGTAGCTCCGTGACACTGCAGAGATCGTCAAAGAAACGCATGCATTCATCTACCGTTTTTAGAGTTAAGATGGCCTTATACATGTCGATATTGCGGCTTTTTTTCAGGTTCTTATTCATACTTCTACCTCACCACAAAAGTTATTGCCAAACAGTTGGTTTCCGTGTATAGTTGAAATGGCTTTATTCCCGAGGCAGTGCCGGCAAAGCGCCTATAAATTTTTCTATATTTTATAACATTAAAGCATGAAAGTAAAGGGGATTTTTTAGATTTCCAAAAAAGAAAGCCGGGGGCTTATGCCATCCGGAAAAGGAGAAATCTCTATGGAAAATATCATTGAGATTCAGGGCCTCAATAAGCGATTTGGGGATATTCAGGCAGTACAAGATCTATCTTTCCGAGTAAAGACTGGGGAGCTTTTTGCTTTCCTGGGGGTCAACGGAGCGGGAAAATCCACCACGATTTCTATTCTCTGCGGCCAACTGGCCAAGGATAGCGGCCAGGTGTATATTTGCGGCAAGAATGTGGAACAGCATTTAGCGGAGATTACAAGAAAATTGGGCATAGTATTTCAAAATTCGGTATTAGATGCCTCTCTCTCAGTCCGAGATAATCTTCGTGCCCGGGCTGCGCTCTATGGCATCACCGGCAAGGCGTTTTATGAGCGGTTGGATACCCTTGGACAGCTCTTGGACTTTTCTGACCTGTTTGGCCGAACGGTGGGAAAACTTTCCGGCGGCCAGCGGCGCCGGGTGGATATTGCACGGGCACTGATCCATCAGCCGGAAATCTTGATTTTAGATGAGCCCACCACAGGGCTGGATCCCCAGACCCGCCGGCGGCTGTGGGACGTGATTAGCACCCTGCGGAAAGAGACGGGTATGACCGTCTTCCTCACCACCCACTACATGGAAGAGGCTGCAGATGCAGACTATGTCGTGATTTTAGACAGAGGGAAAATTGCTGCTGAGGGCACGCCCCTATCCTTAAAAAATGAATATACCGGGGACTTTGTCACCCTCTATGGCCTATCCCAAGCGCAAAAAGATGCCCTGGGGATGCCCTATCAGATCTTGCGGGACGGCGTGCGCATTGCCGTACCGGATACAAAAACGGCAACCCAGTTGATTTTGGCCCATCCGGACTGGTTTGTAGATTATGAGATCACTAAAGGGAAAATGGACGACGTGTTTTTAAATGTGACGGGAAAAACGCTGACGGAGGATGAAGAGAAATGACAGGCCTTGGAAATCTAATCCGCAGAGACTGCAAGATGTATTTCAAAGACAAGGGGATCTTTTTTACTTCGCTCATCACACCGATCATCCTTCTGGTGCTCTATGCCACCTTCTTGGCAAATGTCTATCGAGACTTGTTCTTATCGGCATTTCCAGCGAATGTCCCGGTGCCGGATGATCTGCTCAATGCAACCGTAGGCGGGCAGTTGATCTCCTCTCTGTTGGCAGTCTGCACCATCACCGTGGCCTTTTGTTCCAACATGCTCATGGTCCAGGACAAAGTCACCGGGGCCAGAAAGGATATGCTGGTGACACCAGTAAACCGGTCCACAGTGGCCTTAGGATATTATATCTCCACAGCGATTTCCACCTTGATTATTTGTCTGGCGGCTACAGGCATTGGTTTTGTATATCTTGCAAGTATTGGCTGGTATCTAACCGTGTCAGATGTGCTTTATATTCTGCTGGATGTGTTCCTCCTAGTCATGTTTGGTACGGCGCTATCTAGTGTGATCAATTTCTTTCTCTCTTCCCAAGGGCAGATATCCGCTGTGGGATCCATCGTCTCCGCCGGCTATGGATTTATCTGCGGTGCCTATATGCCCATCTCCCAGTTTGGTTCCGGTCTGCAAAAAGTCCTGTCTTTTTTGCCCGGCACCTATGGCACTGCTCTGCTGCGAAACCACACATTAAATAGCGCTTTTGCTGAAATGGAGCGCCTGGGGTTCCCGGATACGGCCATAGCCGGCCTGCGGGATGGGATCGACTGCAATGTATATTTCTTCGGCCAACCGGTGGGGATCGGGACCATGTATCTCATTGTCGGCGGTGCCACCATCTTGCTGGTCGCCTTATACATCCTCTTAAACCGGTTTGTCAAAACTTCCGGCCACGAAAAGCAGCGGCGGCCGGCCAAGGCGGCGGGCGCAAAATGACTTTTTCTTCCCTCTATATTTGCAAGATGCAGGGAAAATGTTTGCAAAGCTAGGGAGAATGGTGTATAATGTATCCGCTTTATGCCAATTTATTTCACAGGATGGTGAACAATCCATGGTCAAAGCCATAGTCGGCGCCAACTGGGGCGACGAAGGAAAAGGAAAAATCACAGATATGTTTGCAGAGAAATCGGATATTGTCATCCGGTTCCAGGGCGGCGCAAATGCTGGGCATACCATTATCAACGACTATGGTAAGTTTGCCCTGCACCAGCTGCCGTCTGGTGTGTTTTTTCCCCATATAACCAACATCATCGGCAACGGGGTTGCGTTGAATATCCCCGTTTTGCTGAAAGAGATTGACGACCTGGTCTCCAGCGGTGTGCCGACGCCGAAACTGCTGGTCTCCAACCGCACCCAGGTGATGATGCCCTATCACATCCTCTTGGATACCTACGAGGAAGAACGGCTGTCTGACAAGCAGTTTGGCTCCACCAAGTCCGGCATTGCCCCCTTCTACTCGGATAAATACGGGAAAATTGGCCTGCAGGTCTGCGAGCTATTTGATGATGCCACACTGAAAGAGCGTCTGGAGAATGTCTGCCAGATTAAAAATGTGCTCTTGGAGCATTTGTACCATAAGCCGTTGCTGGATCCCCGGCAGCTCTATGAAGAGCTGTGCGTCCAGCGGGACTTGATCGCCCCCTATGTAACAGACACCATGCCTGTGATCCAGAATTGCCTGGAGAGCGGCGGCCAGATCCTGCTGGAAGGACAACTGGGCTCTTTGAAAGATCCCGATTTTGGTATCTACCCCATGGTTACCTCCTCCCACACTTTGGCGGCCTTCGGTTGCGTGGGCGCTGGAATCGCCCCCTCGGCCATCCAGTCGGTCGTCGCTGTGACCAAGGCCTACTCCAGCGCTGTTGGCGCCGGGGAGTTTGTCAGCGAGATTTTCGGGGATGAGGCCCAGCAGCTGCGGCTCCGTGGCGGAAGCGACGGCGAGTTTGGCGCCACAACTGGCCGGCCCCGGCGTATGGGCTGGTTTGACGCTGTGGCCACCCGCTATGGCTGCCGGGTCCAAGGCGCTACCGAAGTGGTGCTCACCGCCATCGACGTATTGGGGTATTTGGATGAAATCAAGGTTTGCGTGGCCTATGAGATTGACGGACGGGAGACGGTGGACTTCCCCGTCACCCCCGAGCTAAAACGGGCCAAGCCGATTTATAAGACCCTGCCTGGGTGGAAGTGCGATATCCGTGGCGTTACCGACTACAACGCCCTACCGGCGGAGGCAAAAGCGTATGTGGACTTCATTGAGGCACAGATTGGCGTGCCAATCACCATTGTTTCCACTGGACCCAAACGCAACGAAGTGGCCTATCGGAAATAAATAGAATAAAAAGAAGGCGCCCTGCTATTTTAGCAGGGCGCCTCTTTTATTCGCTTTTATGCTTGCAGGGTGTCGGAAAAAGAGGAAAATGCCGCTGTACGTTCACTATCTGACAAGATGGCGTACATCACATATCGACCGACCCGCTGGTGCTGGGCATTTTCCAGCTTTGGATATTCCTCCGGCAAATACTCGGGCATCCAGGCGTCGTCCCGCATCTGCAGGTAGTCTGCAACCGCCTGATCTAATGTAGCCGCTGCTTCTTCATCTGCCGCCTGGAAAATACCAAACTCATTGATGTTGGTCCCGTAGGTGGAGACCCGTACATCACAGGTTTCATACATATCCGGGGCTATTTTTAGCGCATTTTGAATATAGTTGGCGTCTACTTGCGTCAGGCTATCCGCCTCAGAAATATCCGCTAAAACAGCATTGGAGAGATCAGATACCGGTACATCGTCCCGGATTTGAGCATCGTCTCCCCCGCCGCAGGCACATAGGCATACCGCCAAAACTAGGGTCATGGCTAAAAGGCCATATCGTTTCATTTGTTTCATTTTACTTTATACCTCACTATACATACCCGTGGGTACGG
>CAZXRD010000088.1:0-6244 GCA_964642465.1 uncultured Oscillospiraceae bacterium
TGTCTAAATGCCATAATAAAATGCCCCCTTCTAAGAGACAAGTTTTTATTATTTCACCTGTCCGCCTAGAAGGGAGCATATCACTCCACTAAAAGACTTTCCTTCTTATCTTATGCGGATGTTTGATTTGCGGCGTCAGCGCCGAGCGGTGGTCAGATCTGCTTCCCCCAGGGAGCACCAATATCTTGTACACAGAGCTTACCACCACTGACCTCAATAGTGGCGCCGGTGATAAAAGCCGCGGCATCGGATGCCAGAAAGGTGTAGACCCGGGAGACATCAGAAGGCACGCCGAAACGCTGCAGGGCAATCTGGGCACACAGCTTCTCCTTGTTGGCCGCGATACGGGCGGCGGCGATGGGGGTCTGGATCAGGCCCGGAGCCACGCAATTGACGCGGATGCCCAGCGGAGCCAATTCGCCGGCTGTGGTCTTGGTCATGTTCACGATAGCCGCCTTGGTGGCAGCATAGGCAATTTTTTGAGTTGCAGGGATCATCGCCATGTAAGAGGAGGTATTGAGGATGACACCGCCGCCGGTCTGGCTCATATATTCGGCGGCCACGTGAATGCCCCAAAACACGGAGGTCATATTGGTGCTGATAACAAAGTTCCAGTCATCCACCGTGAGCTCCATAAAAGGCTTGGTGATATTGCCGCCGGCATTGTTGATCCACACATCGATGCGGCCATACCGCTGGGAGACAGCCGCGCCTAGGGCGCTGATTTCCTCTGGTTTGGAGACATCCACCGACTGGGTGTAGACCTGGAAACCTTCGGCCTCGAACCGCTTGGCCGCCCCAGCCAGCTTCTCTTCACTTCGGGAGGCGATGGCTACCTGGCAGCCCTCACGGGCAAACTCCATGGCGGCCTCCTCGCCGATGCCGCTGGAACCGCCAGTAACGACGACAACTTTTCCCTTTAGATTGAGATCCATAATAGGCTCCTTTCTTCTAGCACGTAGTAAATACAGTTTAGCTGCAGGCAATCAGGCGGCGGGCAAAACGCCTAGCAGAATCAAAACGGCACAGGCGCAGGTAGTGATAATGGGAATCACCAGGCAGACCATGGCATAGGATGGATAGGACTGGCGGTGGTTCAGACGGCACACCTGCAGGTTGTTGACAAAGCCGCTTACGTGAGGCATGGAGTCCAGGCCGCCGGAGGACATGGCACCGATTCGGTGGATGACCGTGGGGGACAGACCCAGATCCAGGAAGTAGTCCTTCATATTCTCCATGGCGATGGATAAGCCGCCGGAGGAAGAGCCGGTCAAGCCAGCTGCCACGTTAACCGCAATGATCAGCTTAAAGATAGCGGCGCCGGGGATGTTTGTGAGAGAGTCCAGTATGAGCTGGTAGCCGGAAACTGCGGCCACCACGCCGCCAAAGCCGACCACGGCGCAAGTGGTGCCGATGGTGGAGATAGAGTTAACCGCACCGGCAGCCAGAGAGGCTTTCAGATCGTCCAAACGGCGAAGGATAATGCCGAAGAGAACCAGAGCCGTCACGATGCCGCATGCCAAGGCAATCACGGCGTCGAGGGAGAACACATTCAGGACAACCAACAGGACAACGGGGGGAATCAGCGCCAGCACGATGGAAACCTTTACCTGTTTCCCGCCCTCGGCGGCCTTCTTCTCATCCTCATCCTTATAAGCGGCCTTGACGGCGTCGCCCGAGGGGAAGAAGCCCTCACCGCTGGCGCGGGCACGCTTGAGCAGATAGGTCACCCACAGGACGCAGAGTGTGATCTGGATCACGGCGCCAACCAGACCAATCGCTGCACCGGAGGTGGTTGTGGTGTCCAGGTACTGGGTGGGGATAATGTTCTGGATAGCTGCGGTGCCGGGCAGCATGGTCATGGTGAAGGTGGCGGAACCGATGCCGTGGAATGTGAGGTAGTGCCGCCAGGGTATGTCCAGCTCCTCGAACAGCTTGCGCCCGATGGAGATCAGGGTGAAGATGACAACGAAGAGGCTGATGCCGCCATAGGTCAGAACGGCGACGATGGCGGTGATCATCAGGCCGCCCACCAACTGCTTAGTTCTTTGGTTGCGTACATGCTTCAGCAGGCTCAGCATGGAATAGGCGATGGAATCGGCAGCGCCGGAGTCTCCCATCAGTTTTCCGAACACGGCGCTGAGCAGGAAGATCATGAAGTTGCTCTGCGCGAAACTGGCAAACCTGGACATGTAGGAATCTGTGATCAGGGGCAGGATTTCCGCACCGGAGAATACCGCCACCACCAATGCGGCGATGACAGATACAATGATGACGTTATAGCCCTTGAACGCCATGTACACAAGGACAAGCATGCCCAACAGAATACCAATCAGACTGATTACACTAGGGGACATAAAACTACTCCTTTCGTCTTGCTCCTCTATTTTTACTTCTTCAGTTACAGATGGACAGGCTTACCGAAGCGCCGTCTGTCCATATAGATCTCCCAGGGTATAGCCCACGGACCGCACGGCGCCCACAACCCGCTTGATGGGAAGAGCGCCCAGGCCGCGAACCACGTGGTACTGGGTCGGCATGTCCTCCCAAGTGGGGATATTCCACCGGACGCTGCCGCCCATGTAGGTCAACTCGTCGGCCGGATACTTCTTCACATCGTCAGGCAGCTTGGCCGCTTTGGGATTCAGGCAGACATACTCCACATCCGCCTTGGTGAATCCATCGCCGGTGTGGGGGATGTACTTATAATGCATGATGCCCTGACTGTTGGGGTTGTTCAGTACGCGCTTGAGCTCGTCCAGATCATCCGGCTGCTTATCGGCGTCGAACTCCATCTCCAGAAAGCGGAAACCCCAGGAGGTCAGTGCAGTTTTGGAGACACTGCCATAGGTATGGATGTCATCGATGGAGGCAAAGATCTTGCTATAACCCAGCTGCTCCCGGCCGGTGATAATGGGATCGGCGTGGTTCTCCCACATGACCAGCAGCAGACTGCCCTCTACAGTTCCCTCTTCGCCGTGAAAACGGGTTGGTACGGAGACGCCGGTAAGGTTGTATCCATTGCCGGCCAGCCAGGCGATATCCCGCAGCATGTTCATGTTGATGATGACATAGGGGGCGGCCAACTCGAACCGTTGGGGAAGGATGGCGGACAGAGCCTCCGAATCGCTCTCGTACACGATAGTGTGCTTGGTCAGCCGGGTGGCCTGATCATAGATGAACCGCTTGCCGTCCTTGTTTTGACGCGGGGTCACGCAGGGGCCGAAGTGAACCGGCATCTGGTACATGAGACTGTCGTTTCTGGTATAGGACATAAAATCACCTCCTTTTCGAGTTTGTTATTTCAGCTCTGGCAGAGTGAATAGATCTAAATTGGAGAACTCCGCCTTCCGACGGCCCTCTTCCACATCGGTGATAATCTCCACCACCCGGTCATTGAACGGGGTGGGGATGCCGCACTTACGGCCCATGGTGCAGACAAAGCCGTTGATCATCTTGATCTCCGTCTTCTTGCCCCGCTCCAGATCCTGCAGCATGCTGGCCTTGGCGGTGCGCAGCGGATAGTAGTTGCGGTAGATGTAGCCCTTTGAGCCATCCAATTCCTCCGCCGTCTGGAAGTCCGCGATCTCTGCGGTGTTGAGGCCGTTAGTGTCCGTCAAGTGATAGCCCGCGGCCCGCGCCACGTGAACCACCTCGGCGGCAATATAGGATGTGCAGGCGAGAGCCTTATCATTGGTGATGACCCCTTCAAAGGTAGACCCCAGAGCGGTGGACAGACCGCTCATGCAGGAGTTGAGCATCAGCTTGAGCCACCGGGCGCCCATCAGGTTATCGGTGACCTCCACCTTTCCGTTGTCCATGCGCCCCAGAACCTGAGCCACCATCTGGATGCGGTCAGTGATGCTCCCGTCGATTTCACCGATCTCAAACA
Source organism: uncultured Oscillospiraceae bacterium (assembly GCA_964642465.1). Taxonomy (GTDB): domain Bacteria; phylum Bacillota; class Clostridia; order Oscillospirales; family Oscillospiraceae; genus CAZXRD01. Next base: position 3,893 of record CAZXRD010000088.1, read on the forward strand.
GGACGGTGCGTGCGGACAGAGCGTTAGTCAGTTCGGAAACACCGGGCCCCACAAAGGTGGCGCCCCAGCGGCAGGCACCGCCCACAGTGCGCTTCGAGCCGACGATCTCCGCCACAGCGGGCTCGGGAACACCGTTTTGCAAGGTGCACACCGTGCTGCTCTCCCCCAGGTGGGGCAGCAGCTCTTTAAGACATGCTTCATTGTTGATCTGCTTGACCACCAAAAATACCAGATCATAGATCCCTTCCATCTGATCGGGGGTGATAGCATGTACCGGAACCGTGAGATCGGCACAGCCGACGATCTTTGCGCCATTCTGATTCAGGGCATCCACATGTGCCTGATAAGTATCGATCAGGTCAACAGCGCACCCATTCTTGGTAAGAAAGGCGCCCAGCACGGTTCCCATGGCACCGGCGCCCATAATTGCAACATTCACCAATAATCCTCCTTATCGTTTTGGAATGGTAAAACAGGGTTCGTGTTTACCTTTGAAAACAGCAATTATGATGCCATTCTTCAAAACCGCTGTTTTTCTGGAAAAAGCCCGGTTCTGGCGGATCAAATTCACAACCGGCAAGAGAAATTGCACTCAAAGAAGAAAACTGTGCAATTTTTGTGCAAGGAGTTTTGCCAAACCATTGCACCAAAATGTGCATGCTATCTCCACATTGTGCATACTCATATAGTCTCGCTTGATTTTTAGGCCTGTTTTTGATAGTTTTAGAAAACAAAAGATAGAAACAGCAATAAGGAGGTCTCAATCCTATGGTAAAAAATCTGCCCGGACTGGAGAATGTTCTGGACAACCTGGATGTAGGGATTATTATTTTTGATAATAAGGGGACCTATCTTTTCGTCAATAAGACTCTTTTGCAGTACACGGGACGTTCCCGGCATGACTATCTGAATCACACAGTCTATGATTTTATTGCCAAGGGGATTTATACAGAGAGCATAGTGGATAAGGTATACCGTCAAAAGCGGGCCGTGACACAGATCCACGTAACAGTTTCCGCCGACGGAAAACGGGTGGGGCGTCTGGTGACAGTATCCCCGATTTTCAATGTCCAGGGCGAGATCGTCTATGCCATCTCCTGTCAGGTTCAGATGGATACAATGAATCAGAAATACAACCAGGCCAAGGCAATGAACGCCATCACCACCGGGATCCGCGGCAGCTGGGGTGACAAGAAAGATGTGATCGCCAAAAGCGCGGCCATGGAGGAAGTGCTGATGCAGGCGGCCCGCGCGGCCCAGAGCGACGCCTCTATCCTGCTGATGGGAGAGTCGGGAACCGGCAAAGAGGTGGTGGCACAGTATATCCATCAGCACAGCCCCTATGGGAAAAAGCAGATGGTCGCCATTAACTGCGCTTCCCTGCCGGAGTCCCTGTTAGAGGCGGAGCTGTTCGGTTATGAAAAAGGGGCCTTCACCGGAGCCTCCAGCAACGGAAAAGTGGGGCTGATCGAAGCCGCCAACGACAATACGCTCCTGCTGGATGAGGTCAACTCCATGCCGCTCTCCCTGCAGGCAAAACTGCTCCGAGTGCTGGAGACCAGGACGGTCATCCGGGTTGGCTCCGTCAAACCCCGGGCGGTAAATTTTCGGTTGATCTGTGCCACTAATGTGCCGTTGAGCCAGTGCATCAAAGATGGGACGTTCCGCATGGACTTATACTACCGACTCAATGTCATCCCAATCACTATTCCGCCTCTGCGGGATCGCAAGGAGGATATTTCCGCCCTTGCCGACTATTTTCTCAACCATTTTTGCCAGAAGTACGGATTGAAAAAGGAATTTTCCAACCGCGTTTACCAAACTTTGAACCATTATAGCTGGCCGGGCAATATCCGGGAATTACGCAATTTAGTGGAGCGCATGGTTGTCATGAGCGAATCCTCCGTCGTCAAAATCAACCAAATTCCGGCCGGCATGCTGCAGATGGACACCCCTGCCGCCGAGTCAGAACCGGAGCCGCAGAACGAGGAGTATCTTCGTATCCAAATGGCCCTCCGCCTCCACGGCGGCCACCGGGAGAAGACTGCCCAGTATTTGGGTATTTCCCGCAGGACATTGCAATACAAACTGAAAAAGTACGGCTTGCTCTAAAAAAAGCGGCCAGGTTCAGTAAATATGGACAGGACAAGCCCCCCTGATGCAGAAAACAAACTACATCAGGGGGGCTTGTCATAGTGCCAATATTCATCTTTACGCTTTGTACTTGCTGGACGATATATACTCCGATTCAACCAGGTTCCCGCTTGCGTCGTAATAGTCACGATATGTTACATATGAGAGGGTGCCTGTCTGCTCCACTCTGGACTTAACCGTCAGATCGCTCTCCTTGGT